>JANYED010000222.1 GCA_025363315.1 Polaromonas sp. | reverse complement strand
ATAAACCTGCAGCGTGTGCGCATTGCCTGCACGGGAGGTAATGCGCTGCTCACGGCAAACCAGTTGGCCGGCTACCAAAGCAAACAGATACGCAGGTTTTTTGTGCGGGTCTACCCATTTGGCAAAGTGGCGGCCATCGCTAAGTGCGCCTTGCTCGACCAGGTTGCCGTTTGACAGCAGCACGGGGAATTTGGTTTTGTCAGCCCGCAGCGTGACGGTGTACATCGCCATCACATCGGGGCGGTCTAAAAAATAGGTGATGCGCCTGAAGCCCTCGGCCTCGCACTGGGTAAAAAACGAATCGTTGCTGACGTACAGGCCCATCAGCTTGGTGTTTTTAGACGGGTTGGTGGTGGTAAAAATTTCCAACTCAAAAGCGTCAGGGAGGTTGTCCAAAACCAGCTGGTTGCCATCCATCTTGAACGACGTGCCCTGGCCGTTGACCAGGACGCGTGATAAGTTCAGCTCTTCACCATCTAGGCGCAGTGGCTGGGCCGGTACATCCGCATTGCGGCGCAGCGTCATTTTGTTCAGCACACGGGTTTTGGCGGGGTCTAGGTCGAAGCACAGGTCGACCGTGTCTATCCAGTAGGCGGGGGCTGTGTAGTCAGCGCGGTTAATGGCGACGGAGGGGCCTTGCCCGGCTCCGCTGGCGTCAAGCTTTTGCAGCATGGTTGATTCCCGAAAAGTGTGTCGTTGGCATGTTGATATTCAAGGCGCGCATTACACGCCCTGTTTGAGCGAAGCCTCAATAAACTGGTCCAGATCCCCGTCCAGCACCTTCTGCGTGGCCGAGGTTTCGTAGTTGGTGCGCAGGTCTTTGATGCGGCTGTTGTCGAGTACGTAGCTGCGGATCTGGTGGCCCCAGCCCACGTCAGTTTTGGTGTCTTCCAACTTTTGCTGTGCTTCTTGTTGCTTGCGCAGTTCAAAGTCGTACAGGCGTGAACGCAGGCGCTTCCACGCAACGTCGCGGTTGCCGTGCTGGCTGCGGCCATCCTGGCACTGCACCACGATGCCGGTGGGGATGTGCGTCAGGCGCACGGCCGAGTCGGTTTTGTTAATGTGCTGGCCGCCTGCGCCGCTGGCCCTGAAGGTGTCGACCCGAACGTCTGATGGGTTGATCTCAATCTCAATTGAATCGTCAATCTCAGGGTATACAAAAATTGACGCAAACGAGGTGTGCCTGCCGCCTGACGAGTCAAACGGCGACTTACGTACCAGGCGGTGCACGCCGGTTTCGGTGCGCAGCAGGCCAAAGGCGTATTCGCCTTCAATCTTGATGGTCGCGCCCTTGATGCCTGCCGTGTCGCCTGCGGTTTCGTCTTCAATCGTTGTTTTAAAGCCCTTGCGCTCGGCGTATTTGAGGTACTGGCGCAGCAGCATGCTGGCCCAGTCGCAAGCCTCGGTACCGCCCGCGCCTGACTGAACGTCCAAAAAGCAATTGAGCGGGTCAGCCGGGTTGTTGAACATCCGGCGGAATTCCATCTTTTCGACTTCGACTGCCACCTTTGCGGCTTCCCCTTCAATCGATTGCATGCCCTGCTCGTCGCCCTCTTCTTTGGCCATGTCAAAGAGTTCAGTGTTGTCTGACAGCTCAGACGTCAGGCGGTCAATGACTTGCACCACGTCCTCTAACGATTTTTTCTCTTTGCCGAGTTCTTGCGCGCGCTTGGGGTTGTCCCAGACTTTCGGGTCTTCTAGCGCAGCGTTAACCTCGCTGAGTTTTCGTTCTTTTGCAGGGTAGTCAAAGATACCCCCTGAGCTCGTTCACACGCGTGCTCAAGTCGGCCAGCTGGTTGCCAATGGCGTTGATGTTTTCTGCTTCCATGATGTTCTCGATCGGGATAGTTAAGTCAATCCCATGATTTTCTCATGGCTCGAGCTGTTCAATTGAAAAAGCCTTCTATCAGCGCGGCCAGTGCCTCCGGCTGGTCGTGGTGCAGCATATGCCCTGCGTCTTCAATCCGTGCGACTCTGGCATCAGCCACCATTTTCAAGCGCTCGTGGTAGTCAGCCAGCGTGTATCTGCCCTGGTTCCATTTTTCAAGTGAATCATCTGATGCTTCGACGGCCAGCACGGGGGCGGTGATGCGCTGGTAAACCGCCAGCGTTTCCGGCACCTGATAGATGTTGGCGTTGACGACTTTATGCCCCGGCTCGCCCAATATCAGCCATTTGCCCTCCGCATTGGGGGCCGCCCAGTGACTGGCCAGCCAGTTGGCTTTATCTGCGCTAAGACGCGGGTTGGTTTTCATCAGGCGCCTGGCCACGCCACTGACGTCGTCATAGGGTTTCAGGTCCAGCTCGCCCTTGTGCAGGCTTTTCAGTTCGTCCATCCATTTGGCATAGCGGGTAGGAGCTTGTGCGGGCTTGGTAGGGGCCATGCCAAAGCCCTCCAGATTGACCAGCCGCCGAATGCGCGCGGGCCGTACGCCTGAATAAATCATGGCGACGTTGCCGCCCATGCTGTGGCCCACCAGATCGATTTTTTGATCTTTGACGTAATGATCGAGCAAAAAATCAAGGTCAGCCAGATAGTCGGGCAGCCAGTAGTTGTCAGCCGATCCATTGGTTCGCCCGAAACCGCGCCAGTCCGGCGCAATGATGGTGCGCCCGGCGGAGAATGCATCGCTCAGCGCATCAACCATGAACTGGTAAGAGGCGGCGACGTCCATCCAGCCGTGGACCAAAACCAGCGGAGGCAGTGCGCTTGGCGGTATTGGGCCGCCCCAAATGCGGACGTGGTAGCTGAGCGAGCGTATTGGGACAAACTCGCTGCGTGAGGTGCGTTTTTCTTTGTACATTGTGTAGATGATAAAGACAGACCCCTCCAAGCGCAGTCAAAACCGGGACAAACCAGCTGATAACTACGCCGCTTTGCACCAAAGCTTTGCCTGGCAGGTGCCTGAGCATTTCAACATCGCTGACGTCTGCTGTAGCCGCTGGGCCAGTGCCGACGGCAGCAACAAACTTGCTACAAAAAGAGTAGCTGTTCGCGCCCATAAACAGGGGGCTGCAGCCACTTTTTATACCTATTTTGAGCTTAAAAAGGCTGCTGATGCGCTCAGCCATGTGCTCACTAGCCTGGGCGTGCAGCGCGGCGACAGGGTCGCCATCGTCATGCCGCAGCGCTTTGAGACGGCTGTGGCGTACATGGCAGTTTTTCAGATAGGTGCTGTCGCCATGCCGCTGTCGATGCTGTTTGGCCCCGAAGCGCTGGAATACCGCTTGCAAGACAGCGAGGCAGTGGTCGCCATCGCCGATGAAAGCAGCATGGCCAGCATGCAGCAGGTGCGCGCCGCCTGCCCTGCTTTGCATACGGTCATTGCGGTGGGGGATGCGCAGGCTGATGTTCAGTACAAGGCAGCCACGGCCAGGCAAAAAAACGCCTTCACCGCCATTAAAACCAAAGCTGAAGAAGCGGCGATATTGATCTACACCAGCGGCACCACCGGCCCACCCAAAGGTGCGTTGCTGCCGCACCGGGCGCTGATTGGTAATCTGACAGGCTTTGTCTGCAGTCAGAACTGGTTTGGCTTTGACCCGCAAATCCCATCTGACTTCACTCCCTCCCCCGTTCGGGGGAGGGC
>JANYED010000089.1 GCA_025363315.1 Polaromonas sp. | reverse complement strand
CGCCGTTGCCGAGGCGGGGGCAACATCAAAGGTCATGACGTCGGCAGGCGCGCTTATCCATGGCCTCAAAGCCATGGGTGCCAAAAAGATTTCACTGATGGCGCCTTACATGGTGCCGCTGACACAGATGGTGGTCGATTACATTGAACACGAAGGCATTGAGGTGATTGACCGCATTTGCTTTGAAATTCCCGACAACCTTGAAGTGGGCCGGCGCGACCCGATGCAACTGTTAAATGATGTCAAACGCCTGAACGTCGCAAATGCTGATGTGGTGGTGCTGTCGGCCTGCGTTCAAATGCAGTCCCTGCCAGCGCTGCAAGCGGCCCAAAACATGTTGGGCATGCCAGTGACGTCGACGGCTGCCTGCACTGTGCGCAACATGCTGGACTTGCTGGGCCTTCCTGCGCACATCCAGGGTGCGGGTGCAGTATTTGGGTAACACAGCTGCTGTTAGCTGGTGAGCATCGTGGTGAAGCAGTTACTGATCCTGGCCCTTTTTTGAGGTAGCTGTTTTGGCGACTGTTGTCTTCGTTTTTTTCGGTTTTCTCAAAGTCTTACCAGCACGTGCGCGCAACGCACAATCGAGCGCCAGCGCCGCCCATGGCCGCATCGCATCAGGTGAGTCCATTGCCTCTTCAGGGCTGCTGAAGTAGTTCATCGACCTCGGCACGCCCTTGGCCGGGTAAGTGAATATCTTGCAGCCCTCCGCTTCGTAGCGGCTGCGCGTGCTGTCGTCACCCTTGAGCCACAGCTTCTCCCCATCACCCAAGTCCGCAAGAATCGCAATCGTCAGTCCGTCCGTGCTGATGCCAAAACCACCAAACATGCGCTTGGGCACACATCGGCCTGTGCTGGCAAGCAATTCGCAGCAGTAGTTGGCGAAGTCGGTATTGGGGGGCACGGGCTATCTTATGCAGGTTTTTTGACAAGTTAATTTATCGTAGTTACAATAAATAAAGCATGCAAATTGAATTCGACCCAATCAAACGCAGCAAGACCCTGGACGAGCGCGGTTTGGACTTTTCCGAAGCAGCCTAAATTTTCTTGGGTAAGCATCTGACGCTTGAGGATACGAGAGAAGATGACGACGAGCAGCGATTTCAAACAGCCGGTTGGTTGGGCGGCAGGATAGTGATTCTGATCTGGACGCCACGCGGCAAGGCTCGCCGCATTATTTAAATGAGGAAAGCAAATGAACGCGAAATTACCAAAATCCGCCCCGTCTTGGGTTGACCCAGATGATGCGCCAGAAGTTACGACGGCTTGGGTAGCTTCTGCCGACTTGTACGCAGGCGAAAAACTGGTTCGCCGAGGCCGCCCCCCCAAAAGCAGCACCAAAGTGCTGACTACCCTGCGGCTTGACCCCGATGTGGTGGCCGGGCTGCGCGCCACTGGCAGTGGCTGGCAGACGCGGGTCAACGATGCGATGCGGGAGTGGTTAAAGACCCATTCAGCGGTCTAAGCTAGCCGGTTTTGTATTGCAATCTGACCTCTATTCCAACTGAACTCGGTTCCGACCTTTTTGAAATGCCGCCACCCAAATGACTGAAAAACTGAACCAAATCATCAAGACCCGCATTCGCCAAGACATCCAGTCCATGCACGCTTACGCGGTTCAAGACTCGACCGGCATGGTCAAGCTTGACGCGATGGAGAACCCGCACCGCTTGCCTGCCGCGCTGCAAGCGCATTTGGGCCAGCGCCTCGGTGCGTTGGCGTTAAACCGCTACCCGGATGCCCGGGTAAATGATTTGCGCCGCGCGCTGGCTGATTACGCACAGATGCCCGAGGGCTTTGAAATCATGCTGGGCAATGGGTCGGATGAATTGATCACGTTGCTGGCGCTGGCTTGCGATGTGCCTAACGCAAGCATCCTGTCGCCACTCCCCGGCTTTGTGATGTACGCCATGAGCGCGCAGTTGCAGGGTTTGAAGTTCATTGGCGTGCCTTTGACGCCCGACTTTGAACTCGACGAAGCTGCCATGCTAGCCGCCATCGCTGAACACAAACCCGCCATCACCTACCTGGCCTACCCCAACAACCCCACAGCCAATCTGTGGGACGACGCTGCAATAGAAAACATCATCAACGCCGTAGGCAAGCAGGGCGGTTTGGTGGTGATGGACGAGGCTTATCAGCCGTTTGCCAGCAAAAGTTACATCAACCGCATTACCCAGCACAGCCACGTGCTGCTGATGCGCACCCTGAGCAAATTCGGACTGGCGGGCGTGCGACTGGGCTACATGATGGGGCCGAAAGCCCTGATTGCCGAGATTGACAAGGTGCGACCGCCGTACAACATCAGCGTGCTCAACTGTGAATGCGCGTTGTTTGCACTTGAAAACAAAGACGTGTTTGCAGCTCAAGCGCTTGAATTGATTGCGCAGCGCGCTATGCTTTTGGATGCATTGGGCAAGATGGTTGGCGTGAAATGCTGGAAGAGCGACGCCAACATGATCCTCGTTCGCGTGGTCGACAGCAGCAAAACCTTCGAGGGCATGAAGGCCAAAGGCGTGCTGGTTAAAAACGTTTCTAAAATGCATCCACTGCTTGTCAATTGTTTGCGCCTGACGGTTGGCACTGCTGATGAAAATCTGCTGATGCTGGCAGCGCTTGAAAAATCTTTATGAACACACTCCTTCCCCGTACTGCCGAGGTGTCTCGCAACACCGCCGAGACCAAAATCACCGTCAAGCTCAACCTGGACGGCACTGGGCAAGCCAACTTGTCCACAGGCATCGGCTTTTTTGACCACATGCTGGACCAGATCGCCCGGCATGGTTTGATCGACCTTGACATCCAGTGCGCGGGCGACCTGCACATTGACGGTCACCACACCGTTGAAGACGTGGGCATCACCCTTGGCCAGGCCGTGGCCAAAGCTGTGGGCGACAAAAAAGGTTTGCGTCGTTACGGCCATGCTTACGTCCCGCTTGACGAAGCACTCAGCCGCGTGGTGGTTGATTTTTCAGGCAGGCCGGGGCTGGAGATGCATGTGCCATTCAAAAGCGGCATGATCGGCACCTTTGACAGCCAGCTTGCCTACGAGTTTTTTCAGGGTTTTGTGAACCACGCTTTTGTGACGCTGCACATCGACAACCTGCGCGGCGACAACTCACACCATCAGGCAGAAACGGTGTTTAAAGCCTTTGCACGGGCGCTGCGCATGGCGCTGGAGATCGACCCGCGGGCTGCCAATGTGATTCCATCGACCAAAGGCTCGTTGTAGCCGTCAAAAAGGCCAAAAATACCCGTTCTTAGGTATGTTTTAGGTCTCTAGCCCAATAAATACGGGCGCAAGCAGCTCCTTATTTAATAGCAAATAATTCTCAATGATGTCATCTAAAACCGTCGCAGTCATTGATTACGGCATGGGCAACCTGCGCTCTGTGTCGCAAGCGGTGCAGTATGTGGCCCAAGGCAGCGGGTTAGAGGTGGTGGTCACGTCAAAGCCTGAAGACGTGATGGCCGCCGAGCGCATCGTGCTGCCAGGGCAGGGCGCGATCGCAGATTGCATGCGTGAGTTGGCGGAGTCTGACCTGCTCGAGTCAGTGCTGCACGCCGCTGCCAACAAGCCGCTGTTTGGCGTCTGCGTGGGCATGCAGATGCTTTTGAGCCACAGCGCTGAAGGCCGCCCAGGTGATGGCGGCGTGGGCACCCAAGGGCTGGGGCTGATTTCCGGTGAGGTCCTCAAATTTGACCTGGCCGGGCAGTTGCAGCCAGATGGCAGTCGCTACAAAGTGCCGCAAATGGGCTGGAATCAGGTCGGCCAGTCAGCGCCCACACATCCAATCTGGAACGGCGTACCCAACCACTCGTATTTTTACTTCGTGCACAGTTTTTACGCCCGCCCGTCTGATGCGCGCCACACAGCGGGCACCGCAACCTACGGCCAGCCCTTCTGCGCGGCGATTGCACGCGATAATATTTTCGCGACCCAGTTTCACCCGGAAAAAAGCGCCGACCAAGGCT
Organism: Polaromonas sp.; assembly: GCA_025363315.1. Taxonomy (GTDB): domain Bacteria; phylum Pseudomonadota; class Gammaproteobacteria; order Burkholderiales; family Burkholderiaceae_C; genus Polaromonas. The sequence continues at coordinate 8,138 of JANYED010000089.1, read as the reverse complement.
TGGCCTTGTACCGCAATTTTCTAAGCTGGAATCCTTAACGTTTTTTGCCCCGTTTTTAACCGCCTCATGCTACTTATCCCCGCGATTGACCTGAAAGACGGTCACTGCGTACGCCTCAAGCAAGGCGACATGGACCAGTCCACTACCTTCAGTGAAGACCCCGCCGCCATGGCGCGAAACTGGGTGAACAAGGGCGCACGGCGGTTACATCTGGTGGACTTGAACGGCGCATTTGCAGGCAAGCCAAAAAACGACGCGGCAATTAAAAAAATACTCGCTGAGGTCGGCCTGGAGATTGATGTGCAGCTCGGCGGCGGCATACGCGATCTGGACACGATTGAGCGCTACCTGGACGCCGGTTTGCGTTACGTCATCATCGGTACCGCTGCGGTAAAAAACCCCGGTTTCTTGCAAGATGCCTGCACCGCATTCGGCGGCCACATCATCGTCGGGCTGGACGCCAAAGACGGCAAGGTCGCTACCGATGGCTGGAGCAAGATAACCGCCCATAACGTGATTGACCTGGCTAAAAAGTTTCAGGACTTTGGGGTTGAATCGGTCATTTACACCGACATTGGCCGCGACGGCATGCTCAGCGGCATCAACATGGACGCCACCGTCAAGCTTGCCCAAGCCTTGACGATACCTGTCATCGCATCAGGCGGCCTGTCAAACATGGCGGATATTGAGGCGCTTTGCGCGGTGGAAGACCAGGGCGTAGAAGGCGTGATTTGCGGCCGCTCGATTTACAGTGGCGATCTGGATTTTGAAGCGGCGCAGATACGCGCTGACGAGCTGAACGGATGATGTTGTCCCCACTGTCATTCGCTACGCGTAGCAACCTGCCATCGAGGGGGCCGCTGCGCCTGCGGTCTGGCAAAGCCATTCCCACGGCCCCTGCATGAATCTACTCATTCGGTCAGCCTAGAAACTGGCCTTGGGCGACAAATCGTCCCACCCCCATCCCCATCTGAGATTCTCTATGCTGGCTAAACGAATCATTCCCTGCCTTGATGTCACTGGCGGCCGTGTCGTCAAGGGCGTTAACTTTACCCAGCTTCGTGACGCCGGCGACCCGGTTGAGATTGCCGCGCGCTACAACGACCAAGGCGCTGACGAGCTGACTTTTCTCGACATCACCGCCACCAGCGATGGGCGCGACTTGATCCTGCACATCATTGAAGCCGTGGCCAGCCAGGTGTTTATCCCGCTGACAGTCGGCGGCGGTGTGCGCACGGTTGATGATGTGCGGCGCCTGCTCAATGCAGGCGCTGACAAAACCAGTTTTAACTCTGCTGCTATTGCCAATCCACAAGTCATTGAAGACGCATCCGCCAAATACGGCGCGCAATGCATTGTGGTGGCGATTGACGCCAAGCGGCGCACTGACGATGAGGCAAGAACGCGCGGCCCGGGATGGGACGTTTATAGCCACGGCGGGCGTAAAAACACTGGGCTTGATGCTATCGCCTGGGCAACTGAGATGGCACAACGCGGCGCGGGCGAAATCTTGCTGACCAGCATGGACCGAGACGGCACCAAATCAGGTTTTGACCTGGCGTTGACGCGGGCTGTGAGCGATGCCGTCAGCGTGCCCGTGGTTGCATCGGGCGGCGTGGGAGGTCTTGGGGATTTAGCCGACGGCATTCAAACTGGCGGCGCCGATGCAGTGCTGGCGGCCAGTATTTTTCATTACGGTGAATTCACGGTGCAGCAGGCCAAACAATTCATGGCCGAGCGCGGCATATCCGTGCGGCTTTGACGTGAAAAAGGCGGTGCCGTCGTAGACAGCACCGCTTTTCATGCGGACGGCGAACGATTAACCTTACGCGACCAGCGTTTTGGTCAAAATCACCCTGTCAATCACGTGAATCACCCCATTACTGGTGAACACGTCGGTGGCGGTGATGTTGGTTTTTCGGCCTTGCTGGTCAGTGATTACAAATGTAGGGCTGGTGGCGATCGTGAATGTCTCGCCTTGCACGCTGGTAATCGGCGTGGCCGGAATATCCGCGTTGAGCACCCGCCCGTTGACCACGTGATATGTCAATATCTTGGCAAGCAGTTTGGTGTTGCCAAACAGGGTTGCCTTGCTAATGCCAAGTTCCGTCAGCGCTGCTTGAAAAGCCGCATCGGTTGGCGCAAATACGGTGAATGGTCCCGGTCCGGTCAATGTGGGCACCAGGCCCGCAGTAGTCACCCCTTCAACCAGCAGACTGAAGGTTGCAATGCCCTGTGCGGTTTGCACAATGTTTTTGTTTGGCGGCAAGATCACTTTGTCAATGATGTGCACCACACCATTGCTGGCCTGTACATCGGTGGCAATAATTTTGGACGCTCGGTTACGGCCATCGGTGATGGTCAACACACCGCCGGGCGCTTCAATTTTGAAAACGTCTTTTTGCAGCGGCGTGATGGCTTTACCGAGCGGGATAGCCGCTTTTTCAACTTTCGCGCCGAGCACGTGGTACGTCAACACGGTGGTCAGCAGCGCTTTGTCTTTCAGCAATGCGTCTTTCGTCACCCCGAGCTCAGCCAGCAATGCCACAAATGCGTCGTTGTTGGGCGCAAAAACGGTAAATGGTCCGGGCCCAGACAACGTCGCAGCCAGGTCTGCGGCCACCACAGCTTCCACCAAAATACTCAGACTGGGCGTGGCTTTTGCCAACTCGACAATGTTCGGTGGTGGCGCGACTACTGGTCCGTCCGAGCCGCCGCACCCTGCAAGTAGGGCTGACGACCCTGCCGCAGCCGCGACACCAGCCAAAATAAGTGCTTTTCTACGATGCATGACATATCTCCAATACTAAAAAAGATGAATAAATTGAGACTCGGCTTTCACATCGACAAACAAAGTAACCAATAATTACTTATTAGTTTTTATCAATACTGAATAGTATTTTTAAATACCGAACAGTTCAATTTATTTTTCAAAGTATTACAAACGTCGCGAAAATGTCATCATTCATGCCGTGGGCGACCGCCAAACGGTTCGCTGGCATCAGCGACAATCAGGGTCATGAATTGGTTGGACAACATCAAATGGGACGACAAGGGCCTCGTGCCCGTCATTGCGCAGGAAGCGTCTAGCGGCGACGTGCTGATGTTTGCCTGGATGAACCGCGAAGCCTTGCAAAAAACCGCTGAACTCGGCCGCGCCGTTTACTTCAGCCGCTCGCGGGGTAAGTTGTGGTTTAAGGGCGAAGCCTCAGGCCACGTGCAAACGGTGCAGGAGATCCGCCTCGACTGCGACAGCGATGTGCTGCTACTCAAAGTTACGCAGCTTGGCCACGAACCCGGCATAGCCTGCCACACTGGCCGCCATAGCTGTTTTTTTAGTCTTTATAAGCAAGGGCAGTGGATTGCCACCGATCCGGTCTTGAAAGACCCGGCAAGCATCTACAAATAAGAACCAATGATGACTACCAACGACTCACTTGCCCGACTGGCGCAGATCATTGAAAGTCGAAAGCTGGTCAACGGCGGTGATCCGCAAACGAGCTACGTCTCCCGTTTGCTGCACAAGGGCCCTGACGCGTTTTTAAAAAAAATCGGGGAGGAGGCGACCGAGGCTGTGATGGCTGCCAAAGACCTCGACTACGGCGGCTTGACACGTGACCTGAAAAGCAGCTTTGTCGGTGAGGTCGCGGATTTGTGGTTTCACTCCATGATTGCACTGGCGCACTACGGCCTGAGCCCTGCGGACGTGATTGCCGAGCTGGAGCGCCGTGAAGGCACCAGTGGGATTGAAGAAAAAGCCCTGCGTAAAGCCAAAAACCGCGACGTTGAAGAACGCGAAGCTGCCAAAGACTGAAAAAGGACACCATGACCGACACCATCACCACCCTTGAGCCCGACGACGGCTTGAAAACCTGGGGCTGGCTCAGCTACGTGCTGCATCTGATTGTGGCGGTTGCAGCGGTCGTGCCGGGAGCGCAGGTATCTGCTGTGCTGCTCATCATTGCGCTCGTCATTGACCTGGTCAAACGTGGCGACGCAGCCAACACCTGGCAAGCCTCGCATTTCAGCTGGCGCATCAGCACCGTGCTACGTGCAGGCTTGCTTTATTTGATCACAGCGCCGCTGTGGTTCTTTTTTATCCTGCCCGGCTGGATCGCCTGGACGCTGATTTCTATCTGGTTTTTATACCGGATCGTGCTGGGCATGGTGCGCATGAACGCGAACAGGGCGGTAGAGTAAGCATGAGCGCGCTTGAAAACTGCATCTTCTGCAAAATCGCTGCGGGCCAGATCCCCAGCCGTACTGTGTACGAAGATGACGAGATTTTTGCGTTTCACGACATTCACCCCTGGGCGCCGGTCCATTTTTTGATCATTCCCAAGCAGCACATCGCGTCACTGGCGCAGGTCGGGCCCGAGCACGCCGCTCTGCTGGGCCGCATGTTGGTGCTGGCCCCCAAGCTCGCGGTTAAGCAAGGCTGCAATCCCTACCCTGACGGCGGCTTTCGCGTGTTGACCAACACCGGCGCAGAAGGTGGGCAAGAAGTGCATCATTTGCACTTTCATGTCATTGGCGGGCCAAGACCATGGCTAAAAGGTTGACTTTGACCACGCTTTAGAATCAGGTATTCACAGCATTCCTCAATCGAGGTATCAGGAGCACATCATGGGTTCATTTTCTATTTGGCATTGGGCGATTGTTTTACTCATTGTGGTAATGGTGTTTGGCACTAAAAAACTGCGCAATATGGGCAGCGATCTGGGCGGTGCAGTCAAAGGCTTCAAAGACGGCATGAAAGACGGTGGCGCTTCAGCTGACGACAAAACCGCTGCGGTCACTAACGCGCAGGTCGCTGACAAACCCGTCGACAAAACAACCATCGACGTAGAAGCCAAGAAATTGTGAGTCCCCATACTTGTCGCTTCGGGACTCCGGCGCGCTGCCCTTCTCATCACAAAAGGGGAGTGCCCTGCCTGGGGCAAAACTGCGCTGTCGCCCTACCGTCATTTAACCAGACATGATTGATCTCGGCGTCTCCAAAATCGCATTGATCGGCGCCGTCGCGCTGATCGTGATTGGCCCTGAAAAGCTGCCGCGTCTGGCGCGCACGGTGGGTATGCTGCTCGGCAAAGCCCAGCGCTATGTGGCGGACGTCAAGCAGGAAGTCAGCCGTTCGATGGAGCTGGACGAGCTGAAAAAGATGAAAGAAACCGTCGAAGGCGCCGCCCGCGACGTTGAAAACTCGATCCAGACCAACGCCAGCGATTTTGAAAAGTCATGGACTGACAACACCGGCGAGACTGGAGGCGGCCATGCGAGCTTGCCCGGCTTTGAGATCTTCCCTGAATACAAGCACCCGAAAAAGAAATGGCGGCTCAAAACCGGCGCCACGCCGCAGTGGTACAAAGCCCGCTCCGGCACACGTACCCGCACGCAGTCTGGCGCAGCGCGTGTGGCCCGTTTCAGGCCAACTAAATCCGCATAATCTGCAGCGCTGATTGACATTGGCGCTTCGCTACCCGGCTAAATCCATGTCTGACCCCACACCCGACAAACCTGACGAACTGGCAGGCACAGAGCAACCCTTTGTGCAGCACCTGGTAGAGCTGCGCGACCGCATGATCAAGGCAGTGATTGCTATCGGTGTGGCCGCTGCGGTGCTCGCATTCTTTCCAGGCCCGGGGGCGCTGTACGACCTGATGGCAGCGCCGCTGGTGGCCACGCTGCCCAAAGGCGCCACGCTGATTGCCACCAACGTTATTTCGCCATTCGTCGTGCCGATCAAAATCATGTTCATGGCCGCCTTCATGATTGCGCTGCCGGTGGTGTTGTACCAAGTGTGGGCGTTCGTTGCACCGGGTCTGTACTCACACGAAAAAAAGCTGGTCATGCCGCTGGTGGTGTCCAGCACGCTGCTGTTTTTTTGTGGCGTGGCTTTTTGTTACTTTGTGGTGTTTGGCCAGGTGTTTACGTTTATTCAGAGCTTTGCGCCCAAGTCAATCACTGCTGCCCCTGACATTGAGGAATATTTAAACTTTGTCCTGGGCATGTTTTTGGCGTTTGGCCTGGCTTTTGAAGTGCCCATTGCCGTGATTTTGCTGGTGCGCATGGGGGTGTTGACGGTAGCGCAGCTGCGCCAATACCGTGGTTATTTTTGGGTGATTGCGGCTGTCGGCACGGCGCTTGTGACGCCGCCCGACGCGGGGTCCATGATCATGCTGCTGGGTGTTGTGGGCGGCTTGTATGAAGTGGGCATTCTGGCAGCGCTGATGTTTATCAAAAGCACAAAAGCGCCGGAAGAAAATCCTGAATCCGAGGCTGCCAAGTCTTGACGCCAGGTTGTTCGGCGCCAAAAGGTCGGTGTCAAGCCTTTAAAATATATTTTAGGCCGCAGAGCCAATAGATACGGGCGCGAGCAGCTTCTGAATTCATAGCAATAGAAGCCCAAATGCTACAGCTTTTCGCTTTTCAGCTGTTGCTGGTCAGGCTGCGCGTCACGCAGTTCACGGACATCAACGTCCACCACATCATTCGCATCTTGTGCCCTGCGAGTACCCGGCCAGACGTCGCTTGGTGCAAACTGTTGAAACCTGCGCAGCACCACCAGCGGTGCTGGTTTTTTGCCAGTCACAAGTGACTTGAGCAGGCTGAACACGATGACGATCAACGCCGCCAGCAGCAGGCTGATGGCAAATACCATGCCAAATGCAACCAAAAGCACTTTAAAGACGCCGCTGATTAACCGCTGAATGATATTTTGCATTTTATATAAATGAAGGTCAAAGCTGAATTTTCAAGTTGCCTGATGTCGCAGCCGCTCGTTGTGAATACGGCATCGTTTTTGCATGCTAAATTGCAGCCAGCACAGCTCATAAAAGCTTCCCGAAAGACCACTCATGGAATTGACTCCCCGCGAAAAAGACAAGTTACTGATATTTACCGCCAGCCTGCTGGCTGAGCGCCGCAAGGCGCGGGGCTTGAAACTTAACTACCCCGAGGCGATGGCGTTGATCAGCGCGGCGGTGATGGAAGGTGCGCGTGACGGCAAAACGGTGGCCCAACTGATGAGCGACGGCCGGACCATCTTGACCCGCGCAGACGTGATGGACGGCATCGCCGAGCTAATACCCGACATTCAGGTCGAAGCGACATTTCCCGACGGGACCAAGCTGGTCACCGTGCATCAACCTATCGTCTGAACGCTTCAGAAAGACCAACCCATGACACCCGGCGAACTCATCACCGATGGCCCAGACCACGTTTTAAACGCGGGCAGGCGCACCGCCACCGTGGTGGTTCAAAACACATCTGACAGGCCGATACAGGTTGGCTCGCACTATCATTTTGCTGAGACAAATGCCGCGTTGGGATTTGACCGCAACGTGGCACGCGGCATGCGGCTGAACATCGCCTCAGGCTTGGCGGTGCGCTTTGAGCCTGGCCAGCAGCGCACCGTTGAACTGGTGGACTTTGCGGGTGAAAGACAAATCTATGGCTTTCGTGGCCTCGTTCAAGGAAAAGTCTAAATGGCAACCATCGGCAGACGCGCCTACGCTGAAATGTTCGGCCCCACCGTGGGCGACCGCTTGCGCTTGGCTGACACCGACCTGATGATCGAAGTCGAAGCCGACTACACCTTGCGTGCGGGAAGCTACGGCGAAGAAGTCAAGTTTGGCGGCGGTAAAACCATTCGCGACGGCATGGCCCAATCGCAGCGCACCAATGCTGAAGGTGCTGTCGATACTGTCATGACCAACGCCCTCATCATCGATCACTGGGGTATTGTCAAAGCCGATATTGGCCTTAAAGGCGGGCGCATCGCAGCGATTGGCAAAGCGGGCAACCCCGACGTGCAGCCGGGTGTCGACATCATCATTGGCCCAGGTACAGAGGTCATCAGCTGCGAAGGCATGATCGTCACCGCAGGCGGCATTGACTCACACATTCACTTCATTTGCCCGCAGCAAATTGACGAAGCCTTGGCCAGCGGCATCACCACCATGATGGGCGGCGGCACCGGCCCGGCTACGGGCACCTTTGCCACGACCTGCACACCAGGCCCTTGGAACATCGAGCGCATGCTGCAAGCAGCAGATGGCTTTGCCATGAACTTGGGCTTTTTAGGCAAAGGCAATGCCAGTTTGCCCGCAGCGCTGCATGAGCAAATCAACGCCGGC
>JANYED010000179.1 GCA_025363315.1 Polaromonas sp. | reverse complement strand
GCTTCGTTCACCCGCTGGCGTGACAGGCCGACCAGGTAGGCCAGCTCCTGCTGGGTGATGCGCAATATCTCGCCCACCCCGGGGTAGAGCACGGGGTTGAACAACGCGGCCAGACTGCGTGCCACGCGAATGTCAGGGTTGTTCAGGCGGTCGATCTCCCGGGCAGCAATGAACTGGCCCAGGCGTTCGTTGAGCTGGTTCATGACAAAGCGGTTAAAGCCAATCGAATGGTCCAGCAGCCAGTCAAAGGTATCGACGGGCAGGCCCGCCACCACGCTTTTGCGCAGCGCCTGAATGTTGTAGCGGTAGGGTTCACGCTTGAGCGCTGTGCCTTCGCCAAACCAGCCGCCAGGCGGCACGCCGGTGTAGGTCATGGTCATGCCCTGGTCGTTGTCGCTGCTCATTTTGAGCAGGCCTTCGACCACGCCAAACCAGTACGTGACAGGCCTGCCCACCCGGCAAACATAGTCGCCTGCCGATGCATCGCCAACCCGCAGCGCATCAACGGCCATGTCCCGCTCGGAAGGCAACAACAAGGCCAGCCACGGGATACCGGCAAGCTCGGCTTGGCTGGCCAGGCGGCGGTGGATTTGAATCGGCTTGTCAGTCTGCACACGGCCTCGCACATAACAACAAGGGTAAGTCCGGGAGAGTGTTCACCCTAGAATTGTCGTCGGAATGACACTACAACGTCAAATGCTTGCCTAACATCGGATGCTAGACAGTAACTCTGTCACGCTTTGCACACCTAACAGAGTCATTGACAAACAGAGACACGAAGAGACACGAAGAGATACGAGATAAGCATGCACACCACGTTTTCGCAACTGCTGATCAAACACGCTACCGAGCGCCCGGACGCACCTGCGATGCGCGAAAAGGAATACGGCATCTGGCAGGCGCACAGCTGGTCGGCCATGGCGCTACTGGTCAAGCACATTGCGTGCGGCCTGCACCAGGCCGGGTTGGCACGTGGAGAGCACATGGTGGTGGTCGGCAGCAACCGGCCGCGCCTGTATGCCACCATGTTGGCGGCGCAGTCGCTTGGCGCTATACCCGTGCCGTTGTACCAGGACGCAGTGGGCGCTGAATGTGTGTTCCCCATCAACAACGCTGACGTGCGGTTTGCGTTTGCCGAAGACCAGGAACAGGTGGACAAACTGCTGGAGATTCGTGGGCAATGTCCGCAACTCGGCCACATTATTTTTGACGAGCCGCGGGGCCTGCGCAACTACGCTGAGCCGGGTTTGCAGTCCATGGATGTGCTGATTGAAACGGGCAAAACCTTTTGCACCGTTCAACCCGGCTGGTACGAAGCTGAAGTCGCCAAAACCAAACCGGACGACGTTGCGGCCATGTTTTTCACATCAGGCACCACTGGCAACCCCAAAGGCGTGGTGCATACCCACAGCACGCTGCTGGACCGCGCCAAGGCCGGTGCAGATTTTGACAAGCTCACCGCCAATGAAGAAGTGCTGGCTTATTTGCCGCCTGCATGGATCGGGCAAAACATCTTCAGCTATGCCCAATGGCTGGCTTGCGGCTATGTTGTCAATTGCCCCGAGAGCGCCAGCACGGTGATGATCGATTTGAAAGAAGTCGGCCCGACCTACTACTTTGCGCCGCCCCGCGTGTTTGAAGGCATGTTGACCACTGTGATGATTCGAATGGAAGATGCAGGGCGCATCAAGCGCGGCATCTTCAACTACTTCATGGACGTGGCCAAGCGTGTCGGCCCGGACCGCATGGACGGCAAACCCATTGGCGTGCTGCAAACGCTGCTGTATGCACTGGGCAATGTGCTGGTGTACGGCCCGCTGCGCAACACGCTGGGCTTTAGCCGGGTGCGGGTGGCGTACACGGCGGGCGAGGCGATTGGGCCAGACTTGTTCACGTTTTTCCGCTCCATTGGCATCAACATGAAGCAGCTCTATGGCTCAACAGAAACTGCTGTCTTTGTGTGCCTGCAGCCCGACAACCAAGCACGCGCCGACACGGTGGGCGTGCCGATCGCGGGTGTGCAAATCAAGGTGGCAGACAACGGCGAGATCATGGTCAAGTCGGCAGGCCTTCTAAAGGAATACTACAAAAACCCCACCGCCACCGCCGAGGTGCTGACGCATGACGGCTGGTACCACACCAGCGACGCAGGCTTTATTGACGCGCAAGGCCACCTCAAAATCATTGACCGCGTGAAAGATGTGGGCCGCATTAAAACCAAAGTGCCAGGCGACGCAAACGACGGTGCGATGTTTGCACCCAAGTACGTTGAAAACAAACTCAAGTTTTTCTCGCACATCAAAGAAGTGGTGGCCTACGGCGATGGACGGGACCAAGTGTGCGTGTTCATCAACATTGACTTTGACGCGGTGGGTAACTGGGCCGAGCGCCGCAACCTGCCCTATGCACGCTACGCCGATCTGGCGCAAAAGCCTGAGGTGTACCAGCTCATCAGGGAGTGCGTTGAAAAGGTCAATGCCGACCTGAGCGTTGACGCGCTGCTGGCGGGCTCACAGGTCAGCCGCTTTTTGATTTTGCACAAAGAACTCGATGCCGACGACGGCGAACTGACGCGAACCAATAAAGTGAGGCGCGGCTTTATTGGCGACAAATACCAGCCGCTGGTGGATGCGCTGTACAACGGCGAGACTGAACAGTTTATTGAGACGGTGGTGAAGTTTGAAGACGGCCGCAGCGGTAGTGTGAGCGCGACATTAAAAATTGGCGACTGCAAAACCTTTGCAGCGGTAAAGGCCGCAGCATGAACAAGAAGATCGGTGACGTCATCCTTGACGTGCAAAACATATCGCTGGCCTTTGGCGGTGTCAAGGCGCTGCAAGACATTTCGTTCAATGTCAAAGAGCATGAAATCCGCGCCATCATTGGCCCCAACGGCGCGGGTAAAAGCTCCATGCTGAACTGCATCAATGGCGTGTACCAGCCGCAGCAGGGTTCAATTACTTTC
>JANYED010000145.1 GCA_025363315.1 Polaromonas sp. | reverse complement strand
CTTCTCAAGACCCAGCTTTTCGAGTGTGTGGCGGTAGTGGTCAAACAGCGCGTCACCGTCTTTGTCTAGCAGCGAAGGCCAGTCATAGCCCTTCAAAATCGGGCTGGGTGATTCACCGGCCAGGTTAAACGGCGGCTTGCTGCGCTCGTCAGCCATTTTCAGGAAAAGCAGGTAAGTGAGCTGTTCAACATAGTCGCCGTAGCTCATGCCGTCGTCGCGCAGCACGTTGCAGTAGTTCCAGAGTTTCTGGACGATGGTGGCTGGATTCATGGTGTGGGTGTCTTTGTGTTGGTCAGACCGCGCAGTACCGCTTGAAGCCATGCCACAGCGCGGTCCGGGTCGTTGGAGTTCATTTCATTGGGCAATATGCAGGGCGCAGCAGTGTTGACTTGCGAGACTAGCAGGTCGGCAATTTGCGCCCGCCCCGGCGCCTCAAGCAGGTTTGCAAGATCATGACCCAACATGCGTGGGCCGACTAGTTCATATTCAAATTCTTCTTCCTGTGTCCAGTCTAAAAACTCATTCCATAGCCGCGGCTCGTTACCTGCATTTATATAGTGCAGCATGATCATTTGAAGATCATTGGCATCTTTGCGGGGTGACTGGTAGTGCCTGTCTTGCCAACACACGAGTTTGAGCAAGGCCAAAGCGGGCAAAGACACCACCCGTGTCTGCACACCACCTGGCAGCACCACTGGCTGCGCTGCGGCCAGCGCTTCACGAAAGCCGAATACATCCATAACCCGCTCCCCCTGCGGCGGCCAGGCTATTTTTCGGTCTGGCGACTCAACACCGCCAAAGGGCACTAGGTCCACCTTCCAGCCTGTGTGATGGCGCATACGATGCGCAGCCCCGGTTAATTCAGTGAACAGCCCGGCTTGCAACAAGCGCCCGCGCAAAGCCGCAAAGGCCGCCCAGTCGGGTACAGCCAGTGCAAAGTCAATATCCAGTGTCGCGCGCTGTATGGGCACGCCCAGCGCATAGTGCAGGCGCAGGTCACGCGCAAAGGCACCTGCAATCAGCGGCGCAATGCCAAGGTGTGCCGCTGCCGCCTCTACATCCGCAATGACGCGGGCATGCGGGGCCAGCTCAGGCCGCTGGGAAAAGTCGAGCAAGGTGTTGGTCATAAACCATTTGGGCGGTTTCAATGCAGCGGGCATCACCGGTGGCCAGCAGGTCGGCGTAGACCAGCACTGGCGGCACTGCATGGGGGGGTGTGGCTGTTGGCAAAGTCCCCCAAAATGGCTTGCGCCATTCAAGCGTTGTGCCGTTTTCTGCTGCTGTGCTCACTTTTATCATCGCGTGCCGGGCCTGCAGCGTAGGGGAAAGCTTGTCGGCATAGATGGTGAGCACGCCAGGGCGCAGGTACTGCACCAGCAAATTTGCAGCTGGCTCGCCCCCCCACAGTGCAGGCTCGTCAAGCTGCCATTGCGGCCAGGTTTGAAAGTCTTTGACGACGTAAATCGCCTGCAGGGTCTTGGCCCGCAAGCGGCGCGCATAGGCCAGCGCCCAGTCGTCCAGCACACGCCTGGTGGCGTTAAGCCGCCTGCTTTTGCGCCACAGCAGCAATTCCCCGTTCAGCTGCAGATCAGCCAGCACTGCCGGCACTGCGCCCAACGCAACCCCGGCCCTGGCAGCAATGGCACGCTGGGGCGCATCAGCCAGTAAGGGGTCGCAAAGCAATGCAAACATCACTTTTAGCCCCGTCATGGTTTGCGCCTTGCCTGCGTGGGGCATCAAGTGGTCATTTGGCGCGTCACTTTGGGGCTTGCGCCCCGTCACAAACACGAGCAGGCCCGGGGCTTCGAGGTAAACATTGCCTGCCGCATCGGCAAACTGCTGCTTTTGCTCGCGCAGTTTTTGGGCCATTGGCGGCGTCAGGTAGTCAGTGACCAGCAAAACCGGGAGCCCGGTGGCAGCCGCAGCCTGCTGCAACTGCATGGTTACAGCGCCATGGGTGGCGGGGGTCAGCCTGCTTTTGGCTTCAACTGCGTAAGTCACTAAAGCGCCAGCATTGCCCACGCGTAGCCAGGTATTAGCCGCAGGCATTGGGTCAGCGTCGGGTTGCTGTACCGCGACCACGTCCAGGCCCAGCTGAGTTAACTCAGCTGTTGCACGTTCGATAAGGAGGCCGGGGTTTTGCATTTGTTCAATATTTATACATGTTCATTTTTTGTGAACATTAATAGATTATAGAGAAAAGATAGTTTTGTTCAAAATTATTTGATGTTCATAAAAAATGAACGTGGAAATGCTGAATCGGGTTCTATCGTTGCCTGCAAAGCATGACAAACGTCTTGAACGCAGTAGCCGTTTGCTATGTTTACAGGAGCTGCTTGCGTACTTACCTATTGGCTTACAGGCACTTTTGATGGGTAAAAATGACCTGTTTTTGGCTTTTTACAGTGCCGTAAAGGCAATTTGCGCCGTTCAGCGACTGCAAAAGGCGATTTTTTGCCTGTAGTTACCTATCATTTTGGCCTCTAGGCCAATGGATATGTGCGCAAGCAGCTCCTAAATTAATAGCGGCTACCCTTCACGAGTCTGCCGGGACTCGCCCCGGCGGGCGACTTACTTTTCTTTGCTTCGCCAAAGAAACCTAAGGAAAAGAAAGGCGACCCGCAGTCTGAGTCCCTGCGCTTCGCTACGGGTAACCTGTGCTGCTCGGGCCCAAAGGCGGTCCAAACAACTCGCTACGCTCAAACAAGTTTGGCCCGGCATACCGCC
>JANYED010000098.1 GCA_025363315.1 Polaromonas sp. | reverse complement strand
CTTGATCCGCAATCCCTAGCGGTCGATGTGCTGCACCGCTGGTAATCGGGGACATGGATCCGGGTCGAGCCCGGGATGACAATCTGCTGAGTTTTTGTGTTTTTTAGGATGTCAAATCAACCTCTAGCCCAATGAATACGTGGGCGAGCAGCTCCTAGATTAATAGCGGACACAAACCTACAAGACTTCAACCACTTGCCGCCGGGTTGAATTTCAAGGCAAATCAAATTTGGTTTTCCCAGCTACGATTGATTAATTATCCTAATAGTTAGATGATTAACCCATGAAAGAACATGGCAAAAAGTAAAGTGAGTCCAGATGCAAATCCAGACGCAAAAGTCACCGTATCGAGCGGTAATGTGTTCATTGACGTGGGCTTTGCTCCTGGCGAGGCGGCTGTGTTGGCTATGCGGGCAGACCTGATGGGCAGGCTGCGCGTGCTGATTGCAGCAGGCGGCTTGAGCCAGGAGGAAGCGGCAATGCATTATGGCGTTGGCCAGTCCCGCGTGAGCGACCTAGTGCGCGGCAAATGGGAGAAATTCAGCCTGAACATGCTGATCACACTGGCTGCGCGAGAGGGCAAGAAGGTGGAGCTGGCTTTGGATTGAGGGGAGGATTAATTGGAATCTGACCCGAATTACTTGACCCTCATTACTCTCTCATTACTCTTCATTACTCACTCATTACTTCAAAATTAAAGTCAGCGCATACTCAAAGTCATCGCATGTGGCGGTAATTAGTTCACTGACATGAATATTAATTAGAATCTGACTCGCATTACATCATTACATCATTACATCATTACATCATTACATCATTGCATATACCCTCGTTGCATAACCATTTGTTGCAGCCTCAAGCATGCGGCAGATAGTGAGCTCTGCCGTTGAATATTCCATGAGCGATGACTTCATGGCCACGGCTAAACACATGCTGCAATCCGCCTGTGACTTGCAAGGTCAAGCTATCCAAGCGAGGGAGCAAGTCCGGGGTAGATACAGAGTACGAGAGTCGAATGAGCAGAACGTACTTCGTATCGCAGCGGACGGACTGGTAGGTGCAGTCGCGCGGAGACTTGATCAACCAATCAATGATGTAAATGCCGAGTCGTCATACGAAATAGGTCTATCAGCTTCGTTCATCAGGACATATTTCCTTGTTACCGACCTATTGTTGAATGGTGATTTGATCGAAGGGCTAGTTTTGCTACGGAAGCAGATTGAAGTTCTCGCGCGAATTCTCGAATTAGAGAAGAGCGCGGTTGAGGAGCTTAGGGGCAAAACTCCGAATGTGAAGCACCTTCTCACTAATGGCACTGGTCGTATATACGGCAGGCTATCAGAAGTGGCGCACTTCTCGACCCCGGAATGCACCGAATTAATGGGCGTGAATGTGGACGGATCTCGCAAAAGACCTAGCTTGGTACCCCAGTTCCAAGAAGCTCAGTTTGAACAGATGGCGTTATCACACTTTACGGGAATCCGGTTCTCTCAATGGATGCTGAGAAAGTTGGTGGCCTGGTACCCGACTGCAGATTTCAAATTGGAGCGTGAGATTGCGCTCCAAGCGATTACCGCAGCAATCAATGCTGGTGTCTTGGCTAAACAAGAGCTTCCGAATGCGTGATAGTAAATTGCGGTCATGGTAAATTTGGGAAGAAATCGGGGTTACCTCAGATTCTAATAATGACCGATGGTTTTTTTGCTATTTTTATCGAAGCAAGCTGTCCAACTACAGATTGGTCGAAGGCCATTTTTAGAGGTGAACTTGCCATGTTACGTTGCAGCGCCTTGCGGTATAAATTACATTAAGCTTGCAAGTAACCACCTCCACACCATGACATCCGAAATTCAATCCGCGCAAGCCTTGCTTCGTTCTTACGCTTCATTGACAACAGTCACAGAAGCAGGAAGCTGGTGCGAGACGGCCGAAAAATGCATTGAGGAGCTTGAGTTTCTCACGTCGCAGAAGGTGCAAAAAAGGGTTGAATTGGGCCAATTAGCATCCGGCCAGCGACAGGATACAAAAGATAAGTCGTTCATGGGAAGATTCTTCAAGTCCACTGAAGAAAAAGCGACGCATTCAAATCTCGAATCGCTGCGCGGTCTTACTGATTCGAGCCGAAAACTGGCCGAACGACTTCAAGAATTGGTCGACTTAACTCCAAGAACAAAGGAAGAGCAGGCTTCGCTTGTGAAGGAATTGAAACTGTCGAAGAAGGAGTTGCAACTTCAGAAAAAGGAAGTTTCGGCTGAAATGAAAGGTATTCAGACTGAGGCACGTCAGAAGTCTGCAAGCGCTTCTACGTCTTTTACAACTTTACTCGTAGGACAAAAGTACACGGCAGCGGAACGAAGAAGTATTCGACAGTCAAAGGAGCGAGCACTATCTCCACACGAAGATGCCAAATCCGCAATCGAACGCCAGATACTCGTCGTCGAGAAGGAAATCCTTCGCCTCGAGTCCTTTCGCTGAAGGTAAGAGAGTAATTAGGATCAAATCCCAATTAGTTTGCTCTCCTTTTCATAGCTGTTAGCGCACATATCCATTGGTTAAAACGCCTAAAACATAAGTAAATTGGCTTGAAAATGCCATTTTTGATGCAGCAAGCCAGGAATATTAATTGGAATCTGACCCTCATTATTCCCAATGCTTTCGAGCATGAATCGACATCGACCCCCCCCATCAAACTGTCCTAAATGACTTACCCACTACACAACTTTCGTTGTAGACCAATCAGCGGGTTCGGATATCATTCGATTACCAAATGTGTAAAGGTATTTAATCCAGTAAAGGTATCCAAATGAAAGCAACAACTCTTATTTACATTTTGACCTGCTCAATCGCGCTGCTTTCAGGTTGTGGCGGGGGAACGAGTCCAGTTGTCGAACCGACGACGACACCTGTGACAACGCCAACACCTAACACGCCAATGGTGCAGTCCCCGGGCGGCCTGTACGTTGGCTACTACCAAGAAGACCCGTTAACTAATCCTGAAGACCCAACTTTTGGCGCATTTTCATTAAACCTTCCAACCAACGACAGCACCTTTCAAGGAAGCATGTTTTTTACTTATATCGGTTGCCAAACAAGTAACGTCGGCGCTGTGGCGGGAACAAAAAGTGGCATTAACTTGAGTGGAACATGGTCAGGCACTCTCGATGGGTTACTGCAATCCGGCACATTCACGGGCGGCTACAACTCTAATGCATCCTCTTACAGCGGTACCTATGTAAACAGTGGGGGAAAGCAATTTCGCGATTTACGCCCTTGCATCCAATACTATATTGCTCCTAACGGGACTTGGGAAATGTTTGCTGTTAGTACCAACACGCCAGCAACGTTCCGAACCTCTGTCGCATCAAGGAATGTTGCTTGGACCTCGGTTGCCGGCGCTGCTTACACCTTGGTGTACTTATTAGATCCCGTAATTGCTCAGACGTCAGGAAATCCTGTCCTCTGGCAGACAGTAGTACCGAATGGTGTAGCAGTAACGGTTCCAAACACCATTGCATTACAAGCTGGAAAAGAATACGTAGCGGTTGTTGGGATTAGCGATTCAGCGTTCAAAAGAATTGCCTTTGGAAGTTCGCGGTTTACTCAATAACCGAAAGCGAAGGAAGTGAGAATTCCGACTGGAACAATCGGCAAACAATCGTTTTCTGGGGTCAGGTCTTGCAAAAACATATTGCTTTATAAGACCTGACCCTAGGTCCTCTGGCAGCTACGCCATGCTGCAGACGGCCGAGCACTTCGAGATGCATTAGGTTAGCATTATCCAAAATCCAAGGAGAGAAAATGTTGTTTATTTTTCGACTGTCACTTTTGCTAGCTGTCTGTAGCGTTGGGGTAAGTTACGCGTCAGAAGACAAGAATCTTACTGTTCGCGGTGGAAAACTTGCAGTTTTAGGCGAGTCTGGCTCTGGTGAGCAAAAATTGATGCTCAACGGCAAAAAGTTACGGGATGGTGATGGGTATAGTTTGTCATTTGAACAAAAATTCACTGTCGGTGAAAAAGATGTTGTGCTGATAATGAACAATTCTGGTGGAACTGCTTGCCCTGTTCATTATTTCTTTATATCTGTTTCGCCTCAAGGTAATGCAAAGTTATCCCCAGAATTTGGAACATGTAGTGATCTAGCCAAACCGAATCAAAACGGTTTGAAAATTATAGTTAATATCCCAAAAATGACTGGCTTAGGGAATGCAAAATATATTTATGAAAATGACATTCTTTTTGAGAATGGGAAGGTAATTAAAGATACTTCATTGCCACTTGCCGAAAATGGTGAGGTCCTAATCAACGGCAGGGGCCAAGTTCTTGCTTCAGGCAATCCCAATAAAAATGTATTGAGATGTGTTTACGATCAAGTTGAAAAGGAAAAGAAATTCAGCGATGGTTGGGATGATCGGATTATTGAAAAATGCAACAAACTAAAACTACGATAACTTCAACAGAGATATGGAGTCAAAACAAATAGGGTCAGGTTTTGCAAAATCATATTGCCCTACAAACGCTGTCCCGTCATCTGCTGAAACTGGCTCGCTGACTGGTGGTTTGACGCACTACTGTCCGGGCTTAAATCCGGGTCAGACTCCAATTTAAGGCTGATGCTACAAATAAATGAGCTGCTCACGCGCGTATTCATTGGGCTACAGCTCTAAAGCAACCTGAAAATGACCAGTTTTAAGCTCGTCGCAGCCGCATCAAAGCTTTTCACCTGCTCCAAGGCATGAAATGAGCCAAAAACCGCTGTTTTAGGGCATGAATAAGCCTTCAGCGGAACAAATACTTGCTCAAGCGGCTACTGAATCGATAGCGCTGGGTATTTGATACAGACTTCATACGCGAGGCCCATCTTCCCAAAAGGCGCCACGCCTATTAACACTCGATGCAGCCAAAACGCAAGAACCTGCCAGGCTACCAACCCTATGGCTTCAGCCAGGGCAGCCGTGCGGGCCGTGCCAGCGGGGTAACTGTGTTTTCGCGACGAGCGGAGCGGTGCAACTTGTCTACTAGCCGAACTGACCATACCCAAACCACAAAACAATACTTCCGTCCCACGCCGCACTACTTTGGTGCCTTAAACCGCCTGCTTTTTGGCTTCGGCCCCAATTTGACTGGCATGTACCTTTTTGGTGCCTTAAACCGCCTGCTTTTTGGCTTCGGCTCCAATTTAACTGGCATGTACCTTGCTTGAATTCAAGCCGTTACTTGTCTCAACCTCATCGAAACCTAAGGAAAACAAAAATGGATCGTCGCGACACACTCAAATCTTTAAGCGCAGCCGCCGCAATGGCGATGGCGGGCGCATCTGGCCGGGCTTTTGCGCAGGCTGGCGGCACCATCAAGGTCGGCATTTTGCACAGCCTGTCTGGCACCATGGCCATTTCTGAGACGGTGCTCAAAGACATGGTTCTGATGTCTATTGACGAAATCAACGCCAAAGGCGGCGTACTGGGTAAAAAGCTGGAGCCAGTCATTGTTGACCCGGCATCAAACTGGCCACTGTTCGCCGAGAAAACCAAACAACTGCTGACGCAAGACAAGGTAGCAGTTATCTTCGGCTGCTGGACATCGGTGTCGCGCAAGTCGGTGTTGCCGGTGGTGGAAGAGCTGAACGGTTTGCTGTTCTACCCTGTGCAGTACGAAGGCGAAGAGCTGAGCAAAAACGTTTTTTACACTGGTGCTGCGCCTAACCAGCAGGCCATTCCTGCGGTTGATTACCTGATGAGCAAAGACGGCGGCAGCGCCAAGCGCTGGGTGCTGCTGGGTACTGACTATGTATACCCACGCACCACCAACAAAATTTTGCGCGCCTACCTCAAGTCCAAAGGCGTGGCAGACAAAGACATCGACGAAAAATACACCCCGTTTGGCCATTCAGACTATCAAACCATCGTGGCTGACGTCAAAAAGTTTGCTGCTGGCGGCAAAACCGCTGTGGTCTCGACCATTAACGGTGACTCCAACGTGCCGTTTTACAAAGAGCTGGGCAACGCTGGCCTGAAAGCCAAAGATGTGCCTGTGGTGGCTTTCTCGGTGGGCGAAGAAGAACTGCGCGGCGTCGACACCAAGCCGCTGGTCGGCCACCTGGCTGCGTGGAACTACTTCCAGTCCATCAAGAACCCAACCAACGAAGAGTTCATCAAAAAGTGGTCGGCCTACGCCAAGGCCAAGAACATCGCTGGTCACAAAGACAAGCCTTTGACCAATGACCCGATGGAAGCGACTTACATCGGCATCAACATGTGGAAGCAGGCCGTTGAAAAAGCCAAGTCCACCGACACCGACAAAGTGATCGCCGCCATGGCGGGCCAGACCTTCAAGGCTCCGTCTGGTATCACCAGCAAGATGGACGAGAAAAACCACCACCTGCACAAGAGCGTGTTTATTGGCGAGATCAAAGCCGACGGCCAGTTCAATGTGGTGTGGAAGACGCCAGGCCCGGTCAAGGCCAAACCGTGGTCACCGTACATCGAAGGCAACGACAAGAAGCCCGACGAGCCTGCCAAAAAAGCCTGATTGTTTTCCTTTAGGCTCCATTGAGCCTTGGTGCACCAAAGGCGGCCTCGGCTGCCTTTGGTGTTTTTGAGATCTTTGAGGGTCGCTTTAAGGTTCGGTCTGATGCTCCAAAAAATTCTTAGCGTCGCGGGGCTGTGCTTGACCTTGTTCAATGCAGCGCCAGCCGCAGCGCTTACGCTGCAAGAAGCGCAGGGCATGGCGGTTGGCGATGCGGATTCGCGCATTCAGGCGCTGAACAAGGCCATTGTTCAGGCCGACGATAAAACGGCCGCGTTCATTCAGGCTTTGGCCGACGATGCGGTCAAGACCGCCGGGGACAAGGTTTTTATCGTTCTCGACGGCAAGGCGATTGACCCTGTTTCGGGCCAAGCGCAGGCGCTGCCCGATGGTGCTGAAGACGTTGTCAGCAACAACCGCATGCGCGGTGAGCTCGACAGTGCCCAAGCCAGCCTGAGGCTGTTTTCAAAGAACGACAAGCTCCGCGGTGAAGCGATAGCGTCGCTCCTCAAAGACCCGGATGAGTCAAAACTTGGGCTGCTTGACAAGGCCTTGGCCGCTGAAGCTAATCCAGATTTAAAAGCCAGGCTGGGTCTGGCCCGCGCAGCTGCCATGCTGGGCAGCGCTGACAAAGCCAAGCGCCTTGAAGCCGCCAAAGCGCTGGCTGAGAGCAAAGAGCCTGCCACGCAGCTGCTGCTTAATGAACGCGTCAAGCTCGAAGAAGACGCCGAGGTCAAAGCGCAGTTGCAGGCATCGCTGGCCAAAATCAAATCGTCGCTTGGCCTGGGCGAAACGCTGGGCGTGATGTTTACTGGCGTCAGCCTGGGCTCCATCTTGCTGCTGGCTGCGCTCGGCCTGGCCATCACTTACGGGCTGATGGGTGTCATCAACATGGCGCACGGTGAGCTGATCATGATTGGCGCCTACGCTACTTACGTGGTGCAAACGCTGTTTCGCCAGTACCTGCCCGGCGCATTTGACTGGTATTTGATTGCGGCGATTCCGGTGGCCTTTACGGCCTCAGCGTTGGTGGGCGCGGCCATGGAGCGCAGCGTGATTCGCTTTTTATACGGCCGCCCTCTTGAAACATTGCTAGCTACCTGGGGCATCAGTCTGATTTTGATGCAGTCGGTGCGCACAATTTTTGGCGCGCAAAACGTCGGCGTTGAAAACCCGTCGTGGATGAGTGGCAATTTTGCGCTGCTGCCCAACTTGTCTCTGCCCTACAACCGGCTGATGATTGTGGTGTTTGCCGCCATGGTGCTGGTAGGTGTGGCGCTGGTCATCAGCAAAACTCGACTCGGCTTGTTTGTGCGCGGCGTTACGCAAAACCGCCCGATAGCCGCCTGCATGGGTGTCAACACCGCCCGTATTGATACCTACGCTTTTTCGCTGGGTTCGGGCATTGCCGGGCTGGCCGGTTGTGCCCTAAGCCAGGTTGGCAACGTTGGGCCAGACTTGGGACAAAGCTACATTGTGGATTCGTTCATGGTGGTGGTGCTGGGCGGCGTGGGGCAATTGGCGGGCACCGTGTATGCGGCGTTGGGCTTGGGTGTACTGAACAAATTTTTAGAGGGTTGGCAGGGCGCGGTGCTGGCCAAAATTGCGGTGCTGGTGTTCATCATCATCTTCATTCAAAAGCGGCCTCAAGGTATTTTTGCTTTGAAGGGAAGGAGCGCTGAAGCATGACCGCCCAACTGCAACTTGAGCTGCCCAAAGCAGCACCCTTGATGAGCCGCACCGGCTGGGCTGCATTCCTGGTCGCCATGATCATCGTGTGCGCGCTCGCACCGCTGCTCAATATGGTAGTGCCTGATGGCAGCATGTTTCATTTGAGTGACTTCGCCATCAGCCTGATTGGCAAGATCATGTGCTACGCCATTTGCGCGTTGGCGATGGACTTGATTTGGGGCTACACCGGTATTTTGAGTTTGGGTCACGGCCTGTTTTTTGCACTCGGCGGCTACGCGATGGGCATGTACCTGATGCGCCAGATCGGCCTGGACGGCAACTACAAAAGCAACGTACCCGACTTCATGGTGTTTTTAGACTGGAAGGTGTTGCCTTGGCATTGGTTGGGCAGCGCGTCGTTTGCATTTCAAATGGCGATGGTGGTGATTGCGCCGGGTCTGCTCGCGCTGGTGTTTGGCTTTTTTGCGTTTCGCTCACGCATCAAAGGGGTGTACTTTTCCATCATTACCCAGGCGCTGACGTTTGCTGCCATGTTGCTGTTTTTCCGTAACGAAACCGGGTTTGGCGGCAACAACGGCTTTACTGATTTCAAACGCATTTTGGACATACCGATTGCCCAGCCCAGCACGCGCATGGTGCTGTTTGTGCTGACGGGGCTCACGCTGCTGGGGTTTTATTTGTTCTCGCGCTGGCTGGTGCAAAGCAAGTTTGGCCGCGTGCTGCAAGCCATTCGTGATGCTGAAACTCGCGTCATGTTCTCAGGCTACAACCCAGTGGCCTATAAGCTCACGATCTGGGTCATTTCGGCCATCATGTGCGGCATTGCGGGTGCTCTGTATGTGCCGCAAGTGGGCATCATTAACCCCGGTGAAATGAGCCCTGCAAACTCAATTGAAATGGCGATTTGGGCCGCCGTGGGTGGCCGCGCTACGTTGATTGGGCCGATTGTGGGCGCGTTTGCCGTCAATGGTGCGAAGAGCTGGTTTACTGCGGCTTTCCCTGAATACTGGCTGTACTTTTTGGGTGCAATTTTCATCGCGGTCACGCTGTATTTGCCGCAGGGTATTGTGGGGTTGGTGCGAAAAATGTCAGGTAAGTCACAAGGCAGCAAATCATGACGCCCGATTTGATGGAGCAAGGTGCCAAGCGGCGGCAAGCATTGAGCGGGCCTGCAACCAGCGGTAAAACCGAATCAGGTGGGCGCGAAGCCGGGTTTTCTCGCATCGCCCAGGCTGGCGAAGTTGACGTAACTCACGGCCGCATTTTGTATCTGGAAAACGTCAATGTCAGCTTTGACGGGTTTAAGGCCATCAACAACTTGTCGCTAGACATTGCACCGGGTGAATTGCGCTGCATCATCGGGCCGAACGGCGCGGGAAAAACCACCATGATGGACATCATCACTGGTAAAACCCGGCCCAACAGCGGCACGGTGTTCTTTGGCTCAACCATCGACTTGCTGCGCTTTAACGAATTTGAAATTGCGCAAATGGGCATCGGCCGCAAGTTTCAAAAACCCACTGTGTTTGAACAGCTCAGTGTGTTTGAAAATTTAGAGCTCGCACTAAAAACCAACAAAGCAGTGAAAAGCGCAATGTGTTTCAAGCTTGACTCCACGCAGAGCGACCGGCTGGCGCAGGTGTTGCACACCATTCATTTGGCTGGCAGCGTCAACAACATGGCGGGCAACCTGAGCCATGGCCAAAAGCAATGGCTGGAGATTGGCATGCTGCTCATGCAAGACCCCAAGCTGCTGCTGCTTGACGAGCCGGTGGCCGGCATGACCGACGAAGAAACCGTGCGCACAGCCGAGCTGTTTATCTCACTTAAAAAGCATCACAGCCTGGTGGTGGTGGAGCATGACATGAGCTTTATTGAGCGCATCTCTGAAAAGGTCACGGTGCTGCATGAAGGGTCGGTTCTGGCAGAGGGAACGCTGGCCCAAGTGCAAAACAATGAAAAAGTGATTGAGGTTTATTTAGGCAGATAACCCCCGAAGCGGCCCGTGGCCGCCTCTCCCAAGGGGGCAACCGCTGCGGCCCGGCACAGCCGGTTCCGCGCCGTTACTTAAAAAGAAAATGGTTAACCATGCTGATCGTCAAAGACATTAACCAGTATTACGGCGGCTCACATATTTTGCGTGGCGTTAATTTAGAGGCACAGCTTGGCAAAGTCACTGTGCTACTTGGCCGCAATGGTGTGGGCAAGACCACGCTTCTTAAATCTCTGATGGGCATGGTGCCCATTCGTTCGGGCAGCATTGAGTTTGACGGCGAACGAATTGAAAAAGCCACATCGTACGAGCGCGCCAGGGCGGGCATTGGCTTTGTGCCGCAAGACCGCGAGATTTTTGCGCGCCTCACGGTGGAAGACAACCTGCGCATGGGCCTGGCCTACAAAAGCGCCTCGACGCCGATTCCGGCCGAGTTGTTTGAGCTTTTTCCGGTGCTCAAGCAAATGATCTCGCGGCGCGGCGGAGACTTGTCAGGCGGGCAGCAGCAGCAACTGGCGATTGCAAGGGCGCTGGCCGCAAAACCCAAGCTGCTGATACTGGATGAGCCGACCGAAGGCATTCAGCCCAGCATCATCAAAGACATTGGCCGCGTGATTCGCATGCTGGCTGACCGGGGCGACATGGCAATCGTGCTGTGCGAGCAGTACTACGACTTTGCCGAAGAACTAGCCGACGATTATTTGGTCATGCAGCGCGGCGAAGTCATCGCGCGCGGGCTGGGCAGCGAGATGCAGAGCAAAGGGGTGAGGCAGCTGGTGGCGATTTGAGGTTCGGCGCTGTGTTGCCTGATGCCCAACCATCGGCAGCAGAAAGGTGATCGGGGTCAGATTCCAACTAAAGGCTGCCGCTACAAATAAATGAGCGACATACGCTCATATCCATGAGGCGGCAGCTCAAAAAATCCTGCAATTGACCATTTTTAAGCGATTTGGAACTGGGTTTTGGCTCTTTTACGTGCTTAAAGGCCCGAAATCAGCTAGGTATCGCCGTTAAAGGGCGATAAATATGCCCTTAGCCCAATGGATTCATGCGCCACTAGCTCCTCACTACATAGCAATCAGTTTGACGATTGAGCCAAAGCCACCCCGCCACCCAGCCGCTCCTTCACTGCCCTGCTGACAATGGGCGGCGCATTTTGAAGCACGACGGGCCAATCGGCCTGCGCCAGCTTCACGGTTTGTTTGGCAATACTTACCAGACGGCTGACGCGCTGCAAACCCGCAGCTTTGAGCAAGGCTTCGAGCTGATCGATGTCGAACGCCCTGAGCGTGGTGTCAATGGCGCGGTTGATGGCGTAGTCGGCTGGCGGCACGCTCTCAAACAAGGCGGTCACGCAAACCGGGTCGTACAGCGGGGCCAGCCGGGGTGTGATGCCGTCGGGGTACACCAGCGCCCAGTTTTTCAAATGCGCATCGACGTTGCCCATCAAGACAAACGCAACAAAGCGTTTGACAAACTCTTGCACATCTTGCGCGGGGCGGCTTGACAGCCTGTCGAGCACGCGCAGCATGTTGGGGTAGTCAACCATCAGGCCCTGGCCGTATTTGCGTTTGGGCTCGTACTGCAACACCTGAGCGAACTCTTCCATATGCACTCTTTGACCGTTGGCGTTCCGGTCAAAGCGCCGCACCGCCAATAGGTCATCAAATGGAAGCTGCTCAGGCAAATCTGCATCAGCGCGGGAGATGACTTTTGCCTCGGCACAGTCCAGCCCCAGCGC
>JANYED010000094.1 GCA_025363315.1 Polaromonas sp. | reverse complement strand
TGGTTTTCAGTGCCGTCGCAGGCGCTGCAGGTGCTGCCTCTGTTTACGGTCGCGCATGGGGTCGAGCTGATCATTCGTCTGATCGGTGGGGGCGCTTTTCCTGGGTGGGTGATCCTGTTTGCGCCAGTGGCAGAATCACTGCTGTGGCCTGTGGTCAGCGTTTTGCTGTTAGTGCCGCAACGCAGAGCACCAAACCCAGATGAAAATCGTCCGCTTTAGATATGACCCCCACGCTTTTCACTTCGTGTAATGCGCTGCACCTTGCAGGCCGCCGCTCGCCAGAGGCTTCGCTTCTGTCGCCTGTCCAAACCTGCTCAAGCAGATTTGGAGCTGCAGGCTCCAGCCCCGAGGGGGCCGCTGCGCCTGCGGCCTGGCAAAGCCAGTTCCGCGGCCCCTGCTTGAAAAGAAAAGCGCTACTTTTGCAAACCTCGCCCAGCTGTTTGAGATGACTGAATTAAGAAACGTTGAAGCCGACCTGTCGCGCTTTCGTGCGAGGGTGCTGGTGGCCAGCCTGGTGGTACTGTGCGCCTTTTTGCTTTTGGCGGCGCGGCTGGTTTACCTGCAGGTATACCGTCACGCTGATCTGCAGGAGCAGGCTGAAAATAACCGCACGGCGGTCGTGCCAATCGTGCCGAATCGCGGGTTGATCCTGGACCGAAACGGCATCGTGCTGGCCACCAATTACTCGGCTTATACGCTTGAGATCACGCCGTCCAAAGTGACCAATCTGGATGAGACGATTGCCGCTTTGGGCTCGGTGATCGATATTCAGCCACGTGACAAACGCCGCTTCAAACGCCTGCGCGAAGAGTCTAAAAATTTTGAATCGCTGCCCATCCGCACCCGCCTGACAGACGAAGAAGTGGCCCGCTTTGCGGCGCAGCGTTTTCGTTTTCCCGGGGTGGACATCAGGGCGCGGTTGTTTCGCAGCTATCCGTATGGCGAACTCGGCAGCCACGTGGTCGGCTACATCGGCCGCATCAACCAGGCGGAGAAAGAAACCATTGACGGCAGCGATGACGAGGGAAATTACCGCGGTACGGACTACATTGGCAAGTTGGGCATTGAGCAAAGCTTCGAACAGCAACTGCATGGCACCACCGGGGTAGACCAGGTCGAGACCTCCGCCGGTGGACGCGCCGTGCGCAAGCTGGCCACCAACCCGGCAACACCGGGTGACACCGTGATGCTATCGATTGACATCAAGCTGCAGCATCTGGTGGAAGAAATGTTTGGCGACAGGCGTGGCGCGCTGGTGGCCATTGACCCCAAAACCGGCGATGTGCTGGCCTTTGTCAGCAAGCCCACGTTTGACCCCAACCTGTTTGTTGATGGCATTGACACCGAGAGCTGGCAGGCGCTGAATGAATCCATCGACAAGCCACTGCTGAACCGGGCACTGCGCGGCACCTACCCCCCCGGCTCTACCTACAAACCTTTTATGGCCATGGCGGCGCTTCACACGGGCAAACGCAGCGCCACCACGCTCATCAACGACCCGCTTTATTTCATGTTTGGCGGCCGGCGTTTTGGCAGCCCCGAAAATGAAAAAGGCGGCGTGATGGACATGAACCGTGCGATTGTCGAGTCCAGTAACGTTTACTTCTATTCGCTGGCCAACGAGATGGGTGTCGATGCGATTCATGACTTCATGAAGCCTTTAGGCTTTGGCCAAATCACCGGCATTGACATCAATGGCGAGGTACGCGGCATTTTGCCCAGCCAGGACTGGAAAAAGCAGTACTTCAAAAAGCCTGAGGCCAAAAAATGGTTTGCGGGGGAGACCATCTCGCTCGGCATTGGTCAGGGCTACAACAGCTTCACCATGTTGCAGCTGGCGCAGGCCACAGCCAGCGTGGTAAACAATGGCATTCAGCACAAACCGCGCTTGGTGATAGGCACGCAAGACTCCGTCACCCGCAGCATGAAGCCGCTTGCGCTAGCGCCCGCTGTTGATCTGCGCTACAACCCAGAGCATGTGGCGGTGATTCGCAAGGGGCTGGTCGGCGTGACGCAAAGCGGCACATCAGCCAAAGTGTTTGCCGGGGCCGGGTATTTGAGTGGTGGTAAAACTGGCACCGCCCAAGCCGTGGCGCTTAGCGCCAACACCAAGTACAACAGCTCAAAATTAGAAGAGTCCCAGCGCGACCATTCGCTTTATATTGCCATGGCACCGGCCGACAATCCCCAAATAGCCATTGCCGTGATTGTTGAAAATGCAGGCTGGGGCGCCGCTGCCGCCGCACCGCTGGCCAGACGCGCATTTGAC
>JANYED010000076.1 GCA_025363315.1 Polaromonas sp. | reverse complement strand
GATTGCAGAGGTCACGCCTCCAGTGGGCTTTAACCTCTTCGTGCTGCAAAACATGACGGGTAAAGACAGCAATACGATTGCGCTGTCGGCGATTCCGTTTTTCTTCTGCCTCGTGGTTTGCATTGCATTGGTTACGGTGTTTCCGCAAATTGTTACCATCCTGCCCGACTTGGTGATGGGCGTTGCGAAATGAGGTCCAACCGTGCAGGCAAGGCAGACCAACGTTGGCAATTCTGGATTGACCGGGGCGGCACTTTCACCGACATCGTCGGCAAAAAGCCCGACGGCAGCCTGGTAACAACCAAATTACTGAGCGAAAACCCAGAGCAGTATCGCGATGCCGCAGTTGCAGGTATACGCTACTTGCTGGGTTTAAACCCGGGGGAAGCCATCACTGCTGATGTGGTGGACTGCGTGAAGATGGGCACCACGGTGGCCACCAACGCGCTGCTGGAGCGTAAGGGCGAACCAACATTGCTTGTCACCACCAAAGGCTTCAGGGATGCGTTGCGTATTGCCTACCAAAACCGCCCACGCCTGTTTGACCGTAACGTAGTGCTGCCAGAGCTGCTGTACAGCGTCGTGATTGAGGCGCATGAACGGGTGGGCGCCCAGGGTGAAGTGTTGCAAGTATTAAATGAATCGCTATTAAAAACAGAGCTGCTTGCGCAATATGCTTCAGGGCTGCGCAGCGTGGCCATCGTTTTTATGCACGGTTACCGCTATACCGACCATGAGAAAGCCGCCAAGCGCATCGCACTTGAAGTCGGCTTCACGCAAGTCAGTACTTCGCATGAAACCAGCCCGATGATGAAGTTTGTCAGCCGGGGTGACACCACGGTGGTTGATGCGTATCTGTCACCCATCTTGCGCCGCTACGTCAACCAGGTGGCAGGTGAAATGCCGGGCGTCAAATTGTTCTTCATGCAGTCGTCTGGCGGCTTGACAGACGCGCATGTTTTTCAGGGTAAAGACGCGATTTTGAGCGGCCCGGCGGGCGGCATTGTGGGCATGGCCCGCACCGCAGCCATTGCAGGTCATGCCAAAGTGATTGGCTTTGACATGGGCGGCACGTCTACAGACGTGTCGCACTATGCGGGTGAATTTGAGCGTGAGTTTGAAACACAAGTCGCTGGTGTACGCATGCGCGCGCCGATGATGAGTATCCACACTGTGGCAGCCGGTGGCGGGTCGATTTTGAAATTTGATGGTGAGCGTTTTCGCGTTGGCCCGCAAAGCGCAGGCGCCAACCCTGGCCCCGCCAGCTACAGGCGCGGCGGCAGGTTAGCTGTGACAGATGCGAATGTGATGGCTGGCAAGGTGCAGCCGCGTTACTTTCCCAAAGTGTTTGGCCCCAATGCGGACGAACCACTGAGCTATGAAGCAGCAGCGGCGCAGTTCAATGACCTGGCTGGGCAAACTGGCCGCAGTGCAGAGGTGGTGGCCGAAGGCTTCATCAACATCGCGGTGCAGCAGATGGCAAACGCCATCAAAAAAATATCGGTCGCGCGCGGCTATGACGTCACACGCTACACGCTGCAATGCTTTGGCGGTGCAGGTGGCCAACATGCCTGTCTGGTGGCCGATGCGCTGGGTATGACGCGGGTGTTTGTTCACCCCATGGCAGGGGTGCTCAGCGCCTACGGCATGGGCCTGGCAGACCAAAACATCATCAAAGAACAAGCGATTGAACTGAAGCTAACGATAAGCGCCTTGCCTGAAATTGCGCAGGCACTGAACGGTCTGGCCGCTACGGCTGAGGCTGAATTACAGCGCCAGCAGGTCAATACCGGCGAGATCGTTACTCACCGCCGGGTGCATGTGCGGTATGAAGGTAGTGATGCAGCGCTTATCGTTCCTTTCGGTACGTTAGAGCAAATCGAGTCTGGTTTTGAAGCCGCTTACCGCCAGCGTTTTGCCTTTTTGATGCAAGGCAAGGGCCTGGTGGTTGAAGCGGTGTCGGTAGAGTCTGTGATTGCAGGCGATGCCCCAGCCGAGCCACGCCACGCGACCCATGAGCCGCGTGAAGTCCCGCGCCGCGAGACGGTACGCATGTACTCTGGGGGGCAGTGGCACGATGCTGCACTGGTCGTGCGCGAAGACCTGCAACCCGGCGACATCATTCCCGGCCCGGCCATCATTGCCGAAAAGAACGCCACCACTGTCGTAGAACCGGGCTGGGAAGCCAACCTGACAGCCCTTGACCACCTGGTGCTTGACCGCCGGGCAGAACGCGCTATCAAGTTTGCAGTAGGCACCACGGTTGACCCGGTGCTGCTGGAAGTGTTTAACAACCTCTTCATGAACATTGCCGAGCAGATGGGCCTGCAGCTGCAAAACACCGCGTACTCAGTCAACATCAAGGAGCGGCTGGACTTCAGTTGCGCGCTGTTTGACACCGCAGGCAATCTGATTGCCAACGCGCCGCACATGCCGGTGCACTTGGGCTCGATGGGCGAGAGCATCAAAACCGTGATTCGTGAGAACGCGGGCCGCATGGAGCCGGGCAATGTGTATGTACTGAACGACCCATACCATGGCGGTACGCACCTGCCAGACATCACGGTCATCACGCCTGTTTATCTGAGCACATCTGTGGGTGCGGCGACTGAACCCACGTTTTACGTCGGCAGCCGCGGTCACCACGCCGACATTGGCGGCACCACACCTGGCTCCATGCCGCCGTTTTCAACCCGCATTGAAGAAGAGGGCGTACAGATTAACAACGTGTTGCTGGTTGAGCGCGGTGTGCTGCGTGAGCTTGAGATGGTGACGCTGCTCAAGAGTGGTCAATATCCATCGCGCAACCCGCAGCAGAACATGGCCGACCTGAAAGCGCAAATCGCCGCCAATGAAAAGGGCGTGCAAGAACTGCGCAAAATGGTCGATCAGTTCAGTCTGCCGACTGTGCTGGCCTACATGAACCATGTGCAAGACAACGCCGAAGAGTCGGTGCGCCGCGTGATTACTAAGTTAAAAGATGGCGAATTTACCTTGCCACTGGACAACGGCGCGCAGATCAAAGTCGCCATTCGTGTGGACACTAAAAATCGCAGTGCCGAGATTGACTTTACCGGCACGTCGGAACAGCAAACCAACAACTTCAATGCTCCAACAGCCGTATGCATGGCAGCGGTGCTGTATGTTTTCAGAACACTGGTCGATGACGATATTCCGCTCAATGCTGGTTGCCTGAAACCGCTCAAGGTCATCATTCCGCAGGGCAGTATGCTCAACCCCAACCCTCCTGCGTCAGTCGTGGCGGGTAATGTTGAAACCTCAACTTGCATCACCAACGCGCTTTTCGGAGCGCTGGGCGTGATGGCGGCAGCCCAATGCACGATGAACAACTTTACCTTTGGCAACGAGCAGCATCAGTACTACGAGACCATTTCAGGCGGCACCGGCGCGGGCGGCGTGACGGATGCTGACGGCCATCTGGTTGGCGGCTTCAACGGCACATCAGTGGTGCAGGCGCACATGACCAATTCAAGGTTGACCGACCCCGAGATTCTGGAATTCCGCTTTCCTGTTCGGTTAGAGAGCTACGAAATCCGCGCGAATTCAGGCGGCGCAGGTAAATGGCACGGCGGTAACGGAGGCGTGCGGAGGGTGCGTTTTTTAGAAGCCATGACAGCCAGCATTTTGTCCAACGGCCGCAAAACGGGCGCCTTCGGCATGGCGGGTGGCCAGTCAGGGCAGGTGGGTCAGAACCTGGTGGTGCGCAGCGATGGCCGCATTGAAACGCTAGGCCACATTGGCCAGGCCGACATGCTGCCCGGTGATGTGTTGGAGATTCATACGCCGGGGGGTGGCGGGTTCGGCACGCCCGTTGACTGACGGCCGCCTGGCTAAGGCACAAACCCGCTGGCTTCAAACGCGCGCATAGCCACCGGGCTTTTTAAAAAAACCAAAAACTGTTGTGCCGCTGCGCTTTCACTGGTGAGGGCTGCGCCGTAGCCCGTCGGTAGTCCGTGTGGTGCGGGTAGCGTGCCAGCGTAGGTAATGCCGGCGTGTTGCCTGATTTCGCTTGACTGGCTGATGCCCAATGCATAGCGGCCCTGGGCAACGCCGGTGATCACATCAACGCCGAAAGGCAATACGGTTATTTTGCCCTTCAGCGTCTCACTCAAATTCATGGCGGCCATCACCTTGGCAAAGTGTGTGCCCGCCGTCGCTCCGCGTGCCGGGTCGCCATAGGCGATGCTGGGTGCGTCCAGCAAGGCTTGGTGCAAAGCAGCTACAGACGACAAGTCGGGCAGCGGCGTGCCTTGCCTGACGGCGACGGCCACAACAACGCGGCCTATGCTGTGGGTGGGTTGCTGCATCAGGCGGCCTGCCGCACCCAGTGTTGCCAGCGCGGCATCGCTCAGTATGACGATGTCGGCCGCCTCACCCAGCTTGGCTTGCAGCACGCGGCTGGTCAGCGAGCCTACAGTGTCGTAGCTGGCGCTCACGGTGTGCCCCGTTGCCTGTTGAAAGGCAGGTGTCAGTGCATCGACCACATGCTTTGCAGCCCCTGCGGCATATACCCGCACCTCGTCTGCTGCGGCAGCGGCAGTCATGCACATCAGCCCTGCGGTGATGAAAATTCGGAGGGTCTTCATGCGCTGAATGATTGAGCTGGTGCACCCGCTACCGCCGGCGGGCGGGCTTGCGTGAGTTGTCATAAAAGGTGGCGGGCTTGCTGGCGACCCAATTCACGAAGGTGGCCATTTCAGGGTGCTGCTTGAGGGCAGCCCAGCTGTAAAAGTGGTTGCAAAGCTCGCGTTCACTGAAGGTTGCGTGGATTTTGCGGTGGCAAATTTTATGCACCAGCTCTTTGGCTTTGCCGCCGCAGCTCTTGGGCAGCAGATGGTGCTCGTCAACGCTTGCGCCAGCCAGCATGGGCCGCCCGCAAAGAGGGCAGTTGGGCAGCGCCAGCGGTTTGACGTAGCCCAGCGGCTCGGTGCCGCGCAGATGTCGTTTTGAGACCATGCCTGCCAACAGCCTCAGTGCATCAGCGTTCGGGCCCGTCGGTCATTTGAATGCGGCTGATGATCCAGCAGGCACCCGCGATCAGCGTGATGGCGCCGCTTTCGTAAAGCAAGATGGACGGATCGCCTTCCTTGCCCTGCAAAATGATCAGGCGGCTCAGCGCCGTCATGGCGATAAACAGCGGAATCGTGATGGGAATACGGTGGCTGGCGTAAAAAGCGGCCAGCATGCCCAGCACCTCGGCGTAAATAAACATCAGCAGCAGGTCTTTGAGTTCAACGCGGCGGTTGTCGATCAGCACCAGCACCTCTTGGCCCATCGCGGCGATGGTGAAGAAGGCAATGATGATGAGGAATGATTTTTCTACCAGTCCGATGATGCTTTTAACGTTCATGCGTTGCTCCTCGTCATTAAGTCTTGATTTGAAAACCGTTCTACAAAACCGTTCTATTATTTAACACGATTGACCGATTAACCAAGGATGTTGTTCATGACAGAGGATTTGCGATGCTGCGGCACAGGGACGTGTTTGATCAACGCAGACGGCATGTGCTGGTGTGGCCAGCGCTGGGATGGAGAAAAAATGTGTTTCCCCGACAAAGCTGAGCCAATCAAAACCAGCCCGATTGATGCCACGCTGCAGCCCGGTACAAGCCAGAGCGCGGCTGGCACCTAGATGGCCGAAGCGGTTTGAGGTGCTTGATGCGGTTGCATTTCAAATCGTTTACTATCGATTCAGGAGCTGCTATCGCCCGTATTTATTGGGCTATAGCCTTTTTTGAGTAAAATTAATGTAAGAAAATGGCTGCAAGCCAATTAATTCGGGCGCGAGCAGCTTCTGAATTAATAGCGTTATTGGGCAGTCTAAAGCAGCCCTGCCACCTGCAAACCTGAACGCACAGCGCCCTCCAGCGTAGCGGGGTATGGGCCGTCGACATAGTCGCCACAGGCCAGGAAGCCACTGCAAATTTGAGCTGCCGGCCGCAGAAGGCCGGGCGTGCAGGCAAAGGTCGCGCGCTTTTCCACCACGGTTTGCAGCACCTGCAACGTGTGCAGCCCCAACTGCTGGGCCGCCTGGGCCACCACTTGCGCCGTGATGTCCGCGCTGCCTTGCTGGCTGGCGCTGACCACAAAGGCCAGCAAGCCCGGTGGGCCGCCCAGCTGCCCCCTGTCGAAAACAAACTGCGCGGGGTGGCTGGCGCTGCTTGCCAGTGCCAGCATGGGTTGGGCCAGCCGCGCGCCGGGTGCGTGGG
Organism: Polaromonas sp.; assembly: GCA_025363315.1. GTDB lineage: Bacteria > Pseudomonadota > Gammaproteobacteria > Burkholderiales > Burkholderiaceae_C > Polaromonas. The sequence continues at coordinate 1,233 of JANYED010000076.1, read as the reverse complement.
CGTACACCGTGGCAATCGCCTCGTAGCGCAGGCTGTCTGCCTTTGCCAGCCAAGCTGTGCAGGGCAGGGCCGTGCTGCGGGCCAGCCGTGCAGCTTCGCTGGGCGGGCACGCCAGAATGATGGCGTCAAACTGGCCCAGCGATTCATCACCTGCGCCGGCCAGTTCCCAGGCCTTGCTTGGCAGTTGCCTGATGCTGCCAACCCGGCAGCCCAGATTCACTTTGCCTTGATGGGCGGCCAGCCAGTCAAGTGCTGCATCAGGCAGCAGGGCGTTCAGGTCTGCTTTGGGCAACAGCAGGTTGGAGCCGCCTTCGCGCGCAAACAGCGAGTCTTTCAGCACCCGCAAAAACACCTGGCCACTGGCGCGCTCTCCCGGCGTATTGAGCGCCGACACGCACAGCGGCTCAATCAGCGTCGCCATGATGCGCGGCGACACCCGTCGGCACAAATCCGCCACTGACTGGTGCGGCGCACATTGAAATTTGCGCAGCTGCCAAAGGCCTGCGGTTTTAACAAGCGACAGCTTGTCGCCTAAAGTCCAGCCGCGTGCCTGCACAATGCCCACCAGCGCGTCCAGCGGGGCGGACAAGCGTGGCAACCTCAAGCCGCTGCCGTCCGGAAACTGCAACGTTAGCGGCATGCGCAGCAGGGTTTGGGTGCTGTCCACACCCAGCTCGGCCATCAGTTTGAGTGTTTCTGAGTACGCGCCAATCAAAATGTGCTGGCCGTTGTCCAGGGCAAAAGTCTGGTGGCTGGCCGTGACGCCAAGCCGCCTTGCGCGCCCACCGGCGGTGCGGCTGGCTTCAAACACGGTGACGTGATGGCCCAGTCTGCTGGCTTCAACAGCCGCCGCGCAGCCTGCCCAGCCGGCGCCAATAATGGCCGTTTTAATGGCCGTTTTAACGGCTGTTTTAGCGGCTTTTTTCACTCTGTTTTTCATAGCTGCTCGCACCGGTAAATATTGGGCTACAGCCCTAAATGGTGCCAAAAGCCTGAGTTTTCCAGGCCAGGTAAAACTTGCGTAGCGGCGTCAGGCTGATGCGCTGGTGCAGCACCTGGTAGTTGCTAAGGGCGATTTCCTTGAGCAGCGTGCGGTAAATGCTGGCCATCATCAGGCCTGGCTTTTGGCTGCGGCGGTCTGCAGCGGGCAGCAGGCTCAGGGCTTCGTCATACAGGCTCAGGGCGCGCTCGGTTTGAAAAGCCATCAGCGCGGTAAAGCGGCTTGAATACTCG
>JANYED010000069.1 GCA_025363315.1 Polaromonas sp. | reverse complement strand
ACAGGCGTGGCCACTTGCTGGAATGCCGACGTGGTAGCCACTGCCAAGCGTGATTTGAAGCCAGGCGACATGCTGGACGGCGAGGGCGGCTACACAGTATGGGGCAAGCTTTTGCCCGCTGCCACATCAATGCGCATAGGCGGTTTGCCGCTCGGCTTGGCGCATAACGTGAAGGTGGTGCGCGCGGTTAAAAAAGGCCAGAGCCTGAGCTGGGCTGACGTGGCGATGGACACATCCACTGACGCGTACAAGGTGCGGCGCGAAATGGAAAACATGTTTGCCCTGCCGCTACAGCAAGCGGCTTGATGACGCAGACAAAGGAAAGAAAATGGATGACCTGCTGATCGAAGGTGCGTTGGTATATGACGGCACTGGTGGAGAACCTGCTATTAAAGACGTAGCTGTTCGCGCCCATAAAATTGTGGCTACAGGCTTAAATCTATCTAAAAAGGCGCATCAAATTATTGATGGCACAGGCTTGGCACTCATGCCAGGCATCATCGACAGCCACACCCATTTTGATGCGCAAATCACTTGGGACGCCACGCTCAAACCTTCCCCTGCCTTGGGTGTGACGACGGCTGTGATTGGCAACTGCGGCTTTACCATTGCACCCTGCAAACCGGCTGACCGCGACATGACCATGCGCAACCTGACGCAGGTCGAAGGCATGTCCCTTAATGTATTAAAAAGCGGCATTGACTGGGACTTTGAAACTTTTGCTGAATATTTGGCCATGTTGCGCAGCAAAGGCTGCGTGGTCAATATCGCCGCCTACATTGGTCACTCATCGGTACGCACCTGGGTGATGGGTGCTGATGCTTCCAAAAGAGAAGCCACAGCGCATGAGATCAAGCAAATGCAAACCATCGTGCGCGATGCGATGGCCTCTGGTGCCGTTGGCTTTGCCAGCAGCACCAGCCCGGCGCACAACGGAGAAGGCGGCTTGCCCATGCCGTCCCGCCTGGCCAGTGATGGGGAGATGATGGCGCTGATTACCGCCATGGGCGAAGGCGGCGCAGGGGTGTACATGGTGACCAAAGGCGGGCAAATGCCAGTGTCTTTTTTGGAAGACATGGCCAAACAATCAGGCCGCCCCGTGATGATTGCCGCGCTGCTACACAACAGCACAAACCCAACAGGCGTCTTTAAAGATTTAGACCAAATTGCCAGCGCCAACTCGCGCGGCCACCGCCTGATAGGCCAGGTGTCGTGCTGCCCGCTGACGATGGACTTCACCCTGGCATCGCCCTACCCTGTAGAAGGCTTGCAAAGTTGGAAACCTGCGCTTGGGCTGCAAGGCGACGCGCTGAAGGCTGTTTTGCGTAATCAGGCGTTCAGACAGTCGGTTCGCGATGAAATTTCTGCACCTGCTGCATTCAGATTGTTCAACGGCGAGTGGGACAAGGTCCATGTAGTCGAATGCGCGTTGCCAGTTAACGCAGCGCTTGAGCAGCGCACCGTGGCCGACATTGCAGAAACCCAAGGCAAAGACCCGCTAGATGTGATGCTTGACTTGGCTTTAGCCGAAGACCTGCAAACCGTCTTCACCGCGCAGTTACTGAACAGCGATGCGGAAGCGGTAGGCCGCATGCTGAACCATCCGAACAGCGTGGTGTCGCTTAGCGATGCTGGCGCACATTTGACTTTCTTCAACGACGCAGGTTTTGGCCTGCACCTGCTCGGTCACTGGGTGCGCGACCTGAAAGCCATGACCCTACAAGAAGCCATTCGCCGCCTGACATCACAGCCCGCCAGCGTGTTTGGCATGACGGACAGAGGCACGATCAAAGAGGGCATGGCTGCAGACCTGCTGCTGTTTGACCCTGTGACTGTAGGCCGTGGCCCCAAGCACCGTGTGTTTGATTTGCCCGGTGGCGCAGCACGGCTGACAACGGATGCTGTGGGCGTGCATGGGGTATGGGTTAATGGCCAGCAAGTAGCAGACAGCCAAGGCCTGCTGGCAAAACCCCCTTTGGCTGGCAAGTTGTTGACGGAGTTTGCTTCGTAATATTTGCCAGACAAAAAAAGCCGCTACAAACCATCAGGTGTGTAGCGGCTTTCTTGCGGCATAGCCGCAAATCTCATGTCACTTGATCAGTCACGTGCTTTTGAAAATTTGGCAGCTTTCTTGGCGGCATCGCGCGGTACAAACACCTTGCCTGCAGGCTTGGCGAATGCTGGTTTTGCAAAAGCAGGTTTCGGGGCGAAACCGTTGTCGCGTGAAGCGAATCCATCATTACGTGGCGCAAAAGAACGCTCCTGGCGCGGTGCAAAGTTGCGGTCTTCACCGCGTGGCGTAAAGCTGCGCTGTTCTTGCGGCGTAAAGTTGCCACCATTGTCATCACGGCGCGGGCCACGGTCATTGAAACCGCTGCGGTCAGCGTAGCCACCTTGCGGAGCAGGACGGCTTTGGAAGTTACCGCCGCGATCGTCACGCTGCCCACCAAAGTTGCCGCGATCGCCGCCCAAATTACGGTCACCACTACCGGCATTAAAACTGCCACCAGCAGGCTTGCGGCCAGCATAGCCACCGCCGCCACCAAAGTTGCCACCTGAATGACCACGTGGGCCACCACGGTCGTCGCGACCACCAAAATTACCGCGTGGGCGATCAGACGTGGGTGCAAAGCGCTGCTGTGGCTCCAGGCCAGCAATCACGCTGGCTTTGAGGTTTTGCTGCGAGTAATGCTCAATGTCCTGAATCTTGCGACGGTCACGAAACTCGGCGATCGTTATC
>JANYED010000053.1 GCA_025363315.1 Polaromonas sp. | reverse complement strand
ATGATGCGAACTTCCAGTGTGTCGCCCGGCTCGGCGCCTTCTACAAAAACCGGGCCGGTCAGGATGTGCCCCGGCACATGGCGAGGTGTGCGCAAATGGATATCCGCCAGCTCGGGCGGAATGTGAAACTGGCCCGCTGGCGGCAGCACGTCAGGGCCGCCGCTGACCGTGTTGATGGTCAGGCAGTCGCCGCTTTGCACGTGCAGCACCGGCGGTATTTTGGCGTCAAACAGGCCCCAGTGGCAAGTGTCAACGCTGGCTTCAAGCAGGTGTGTAGTCATGGTGTGTCGGGTTGGTGCAATTTTTACGGGCTCGGTGCATTATCTGGTTGATAGACGAATTTGACAGACGAATTTGATAGGCGGATTTGCTGGATGCAAGTTTTCTGCCAAAGCGGCAAACTGGGCTGCGCACTGGTCGCCGCAGCCGTCACATCACTGGGCACAATATCCCCATGCACACCGACGCCATCCACAAAACCGCCCTTGTCCTGTTTTCCGGCGGGCAAGATTCCACCACCTGCCTGGCGCAGGCGCTGACCCACTACCAACGGGTTGAAACCGTGGCGTTTGACTATGGCCAGCGGCATATTGTGGAGTTGCAGGCACGGCTCAATGTGCTGCGAGAAATCAAAACGCAGTTCCCGCAGTGGGCCAGCAAATTGGGTGCAGACCACCTGCTGGACCTGGCGGTGCTGGGCCAGGTCAGTGACACCTCACTTACGCGTGACGTGGCCTTCAAAATGGAAAGCTCGGGCCTGCCCAACACCTTTGTGCCGGGCCGCAATTTACTGTTTTTAACGCTGGCTGCCGCACTGGCTTACCGCCGTGATTTGCAGGTGCTGGTCACCGGCGTGTGCGAGACCGATTTTTCAGGCTACCCTGACTGCCGCGACGACACCATCAAGGCCATGCAACTGGCCCTGTCGCTCGGCATGGACAAGCGCTTTTTGATTGAAACCCCGCTGATGTGGATTGACAAGGCCGACACCTGGGCCTTGGCGCAGTCGTTGGGCGGCCAACCGCTGGTGGATTTAATTGTGGAGCACACCCACACTTGCTACCTTGGCGACAGGGTGCATCGCCATGCCTGGGGCTATGGCTGCGGTGCCTGCCCGGCGTGTGAGCTTCGCGCGCGCGGGTATGCTCGCTACGCTGCAAGCTAAACCTTCGCTGCCGCCTCCACAACACAGCGCGTCACCAGCGGCGGCGCATCGCCGATGTGAAACGCCAGCTTGCGGTCGCGCAGCGCCACGTCGCTGGCGGTGACGCGGTCAAAGCGCCGCAGGTGCTCGGTCCACGACTCGTCAGTGATCTGCTCGATAAACCGGCCTGGCTGGTTGATATCACGCAGCAGCTCCCAGCCCAGCGCGCCCTGGCGCAAGCGGCTGCGGCGGCTGATCCGCATCAGCGCTTTGAAGTCGTCCGTGCGCGTCGGGTCAATCAGGTAGTCGATGGTGACCACCACCTGGCCGGTGCCCGGTGGTGCGTCCGCGGTGGGCACTTTGAACTCGCGTGAAGGCGTCAGGTCTTCTTCAAGGCTGAGGTCCAGTATTTGCCGCTGGGCCAGCAGCATGCAGACCGTGCCGCTGATGGCCGCTACCAGCAGCCCGGTGGCCACACTGGTCAGGGTAGCAACCTGGCCCCACAGCGCCGCGCCCAGCGCACTGGCTCCCATGATGGCCATCTGGTACATCGACATGCCGCGGGCACGCACCCAGTCCGGCAGCGACAGCTGGGCTGACACGCTCAGTGAGTTGGCGCAGGTGATCCATGCCATGCCGTTGAGCACCATGGCAAATACAGCAACGTAAATATTGGGTGCAAACGCCACCACGGCAGTCGATGCCGACTGCAGCATCGTGGCGCGCAGCACCAGCGTGCCGGTAGGCATCATTTGCCGCAACCGCGACAGGTTAAGCGCCGCCACAATTGCCCCGGCCCCCATGGATGCCAGCAGCACGGTAAACGTGCCAGCATCGCCGGTGTGCAGGTTGCGCGCCACCAGCGGCAGCAGCGCAAGCAAGGCGGTTGAATGAAAGAAAAAAAGCGACACCTGCAGCAGCACTGCGCGCAGATGGCTGGACTGCCACACAAACTGCAGCCCGACCCGCATGGCGCTGACCAGCCGCTCGCGGCCCAGCGGGCTGGGCGTGTGCTCGCGCCGCCAGCGCATGATGACAAAGCCTGAAATCACCGACAGCACCGCGTTCAGCACAAACACATATTCGGTGCCCGCGCTGGCTATCAACGCGCCTGCGACCAGCGGGCCAATGATGCGTGAGGCGTTCATCGACACGCCGTTTAGCGCCAGCGCCGCAGGCAGCTGCGCGCGCGGCACCAGCTCGGGCACGATGGCCGCAAACACCGGCCAGCGCATCGCCAGGCCCACGCCGTTGGCAAAGGTCAGGGCCAGCAAAAGCGGGGGGCTCATCACGCCAGAGACGACTGCAATGCACAGCAGCGTGGCAACACCGGCTATCCAGAACTGGGTGGCAATAAAGTAGCGCCTGCGGTCCAGAATGTCAGCCAGTGCGCCGCTGGGCAGGCCCAGCAAAAACACCGGCAGCGTCGCCGATGTTTGCACCAGGGCCACCCACAGCGGTGTGGTGGTCATGGACGTCATCATCCACGCGGCAGCCACATCGCTCATCCACATGCAAACGTTGGCGGCCAGCCAGGTCGACCACAGCATGCGAAACACCGGCCGCTTGATGGGTGCCCATGGCGATGTGTCAGCCACCGCAACGGGCGTGGCCCCGGTTTTGTGGATGTCCTCAGGCATGCAGCGTGTTGATGAGCCCGCTTTGTTCATCACGCATGGGGCAGGCGGCTTTCGGTCAGGGTATAGGCCGCGTCTGAGGTGGGCGGTGATTTTTCAAGCACCCACTGCTTGTCATGAAAGGCCGCCACGTTGGGCCGGTGGGCAATCGACACCATGCCGCCATGCACTGCCAGCACATGCGCCTGCAGCTTTTCGTAAACCGCTTTTTCAGCCGCCTCGTCCAGCGCGCTGGTGGCCTCGTCAGCAAAAATCCATTGCGGTTTTTTAAGCAGTACTCGCGCAATTGCCAGGCGCTGCTGCTCACCGCCCGACAGCTTTTGGCTCCAGGCGTCGCTGTCGTCCAGGCGCGTGCACAGTTGCGGCAGCAGGGCGTCAAGCAGCGCCTGCTTGAGGGCTTCATCGCTGTAACGACTGGCAGGCTGCGGGTATGCCAAAGCGCCCCTCAACAAGCCATCAGGAAAGTACGGCCGCTGCGGGATAAACATCGCATCCGCTGGCAAATGCGACTGCCCCTTGGCAAACGGCCAGATACCTGCCAGCGTACGGAACAGCGTTGATTTGCCGCTGCCCGATGGCCCCTTGAACAGCACCCGCTCGCCTGGACTGGCTTTCAGGTTGACGCCGCCCAGAAGCATCTGGCCGGCAGGCAGTCGAATGGTCAGGTCATGGGCCGACACTGTGTTGGCATCGACCTGCGGGGCGCTGGCAGCAGCTATTAAATCAATAGCTGCTTGCGCCCGTATTGATTGGGCTACAGCCATAATGTTGTCCTCAA
>JANYED010000048.1 GCA_025363315.1 Polaromonas sp. | reverse complement strand
GACCGCAACGGCGTGATTGACCTTGACCTGCCGATCAGCGGGTCATTGAACGACCCGCAATTCAGCCTTGGCCCGATCATCATCAAGGTCATCATCAATGTCATCGTCAAGGCGATCACTGCGCCTTTTAGCCTGCTGGCGGCAGCTTTTGGCGGCGGCGGTGGGGACGAGCTGGGCACAGTCGCATTTGCCAGCGGCAGCGCCAGCCTGGCGCCCGATGCCAAGGCCGGGCTGGACAAAGTCGCCAAGGCGTTGACAGACCGCCCCAGCCTGCGCCTGACGGTGGTGGGCACCAGCAACCTGGATGCCGAGCGTGACGGCTACAAACGCGCTCGCCTGGACGAACTGGTGCACGCTGAAAAACGCCGGAGCCTTGTCACGGGCGGTGCCACCAGCGGCACGGCCACAGCTTTAGTCACGGTCAGCCCGGCTGAATACCCGGCGTTGCTAAAAGATGTTTACAAACGCGCCGACATCAGCAAACCGCGCAGCCTGATTGGCCTGGCCAAAGACCTGCCAGTTGACGAGATGGAAAAGCTTCTGCTGGCAGATATCAAGGTTACCGACGAAACCATGAACGCCCTGGCCTTGCAGCGCGGCGTGGCGGTAAAGGAGTATTTGGCGTCTAAAGACTTGCCGCTGGGCAGGCTGTTTTTGGGGGCTGATAAATCAGGCAAAGCCAACGCCAAATCCGACGCCAAATGGGTGCCCCGCGCTGACCTGAATATTGCGATGTGACAGTGCTTGTTCGATGCAGCCATAAATCAGCGAAAATATGCGCTTCGCGTTTTAAAATGCACTTTCTTTGTCTACTCTCCACGCCTCGCCGTTTGAAATGCATCGGCTGCGCTCCACATGTTCAAATCATCCAAACCCGCTCCTGCCCCCGTTCCCGCTGTCAAATCGACGCCCAAGTCTGACGCGCATCCGCTTGACGGCCTGACAGGTGGCGCTTTTTCAGCCGCCACCTCAGGCGAGCGCACCGCGCGCATCCGCACCTGGCTAGCCACTGAGCCGACTGCAGAACTGATGGCTGACGTGTACAAAGACCTGGCCAACCGCGACAAGGGCGCAGCCAAGCCGCTCAAAGAAAAGCTCGACGAGATCAGACGCAGCAAAGGCCAGGAGGCCATTGCCGCTGAGTGGGCTGACAAAGCCAACGCGCTGCTGGCGGTTGGCAAGCTCAATCTGGCTGACGCCCTGGCTTGGCAGCGTGATGCAGCCAAAGCTGGCGCACCATTGTCTAAAGAGCCACTGGCCACTGTCAAGGTCAAGCTGGCCGAGCGCGTCAAAACCATTGAAGACCTGCAACACCGCACCCAGGTGCAGCGCGAAGCCGCCGTGCTGATTGCCCAGCGCATTGAGGTGCTGTCGATCAAGCCGTGGCGCGATGCGCAAGCTGCGCTGGAGTCGCTCACGCCTGATGTCGCGCATTGGCAAGCTCAGGCCGACGAGATCGCCAATGACAGCAATTGGGCCAGTGTGGATGCTAAATTTCCGCCGTTGCTTGACGCATCACGCGGGCAATTGCTGGCCGTGTGGGAGGCTTTTCAGGCTGCGATAGCCGTGACTGTCAAGGCATTTGATGACAGTGCCGCGCCGTTGCCCGCTGTGCCGGTGTGGGCCGACGAGCTGCGTGCTGCCCGCGGCGTGCCTGCCGCTGCAAGCCCCGACAGCCGCCCCGATGGACGGGCAGCGAAAGCCAAAATCGACCCCGCCGTGCTTAAAGACATGCGCGAAAAAGCCACCGCTGTTGTGCAAGCCGCCATTGCCAAGCTGGAGCATGAAGTCGGCGAAGGCCACGGCAAAGCTACGCCAAAGGTGGCCGCTGACCTGCGCGCTGCCTTGCAGCAAAACATTCGCAACATCGACAGCAAACTGGAAGCCGCCGCCCACGCGGCGCTAACGGCCGCAGGCGAGCTGGAAGGCTGGCAGCGCTGGCGTGCCGACCAGATCCGTGAAGAGTTGGTCGGCAAGGCTGAGGCATTGTTGGTCAAGCCGCTGGGCGGCCGCAAACAGCAAGACGCATTGCGCCACATG
>JANYED010000038.1 GCA_025363315.1 Polaromonas sp. | reverse complement strand
ATTGCCAAGCTGATGCGCGCGCTGCGCAAGCTGCTCGAAGCGGGCCATTCGCTGATCATCATTGAGCACAACCTGGACGTGATCCGCTCGGCAGACTGGATCATTGACCTGGGCCCTGAAGGTGGCGAAGCAGGCGGCCTGCTGGTGGCCGAGGGAACGCCCGAGCAGGTGCGTGAGCACCGCACATCGCATACAGCGTTGGCACTGCGTGAATATGAAGCGGTGATGAATAAGGTGCATGGTGTGGAAGAGCCACGTGCAAAATTATGGAAAACGCGGCCCACGTTTTCAAACGACATTCAGATCGTCAACGCCAAAGAAAACAACCTCAAGAGCCTGTCGGTCAACATTCCGCGCGGCAAATTCAATGTGGTCACCGGCGTGTCGGGCTCGGGCAAGTCCACGCTGGCCTTTGATATCTTGTTCAACGAGGGTCAACGCCGTTATCTTGAATCACTCAACGCCTATGCGCGCAGCATCGTGCAGCCTGCAGGCAGGCCCGAGGTAGATGCGGTGTACGGCATACCGCCCACAGTGGCGATTGAGCAGCGCCTGTCGCGCGGTGGGCGCAAGTCCACCGTCGGCACCACGACCGAAGTCTGGCACTTTTTGCGTTTGCTCTACGTCAAGCTGGGCATACAGCATTGCACCAAGGACGATGCAGCCGTCATGCCGCAAAGCCCCGAGAGCATTGCTGCACAGCTGTTGAAAAACTACCGCGGCAAACACATTGGGTTGCTGGCTCCGCTGGTGATTGCGCGCAAGGGCGTGTACACCGAGCTCGCCGACTGGGCGAGGCCGCGCGGCTACACCCATTTGCGGATTGATGGCGAGTTTTTGCCGACCACAGGCTTTCCGCGCATTGACCGTTTTAAAGAACACACGGTCGAGCTGCCGATTGCCAGCCTGCACATCGACCCGAAAAACGAAGCGGCGCTGCGACTGGCGCTGACCGTTGCGCTGCAACACGGCAAAGGCCAAGTGCATGTGCTTGCTCCGCTCGACGGTTTGCAGGGCGCGATGCTGGCGGGTACATCGACCAAAAACATTGGCAAGCTGGAAGCTTTTTCTACCAAGCGTGCCTGCCCGGCGTGCAGCACGTCTTATCCTGAACTGGACCCGCGTCTCTTCAGCTACAACAGCAAGCACGGCTGGTGCCCTGATTGCGTGGGCACAGGTGTCAAGTTGACCAAAGATCAGCGCAAGTTGTTGGACGATTCTGTTCAGGACGATGCGAATAAGGGCCGCGAGCAAAGTTTTGCAGAGCCTGATGTGGACGATGTGGCGGACACGGCTTGCCCCGGCTGTGCGGGCACACGCTTGAACCGGCAGGCCAGGGCTGTAAAGTTTGCAGGTGTGGGCATTGCCGACATAGCACGCTTGTCAGTGAAGGACGTTCGCGCCTGGGTTGAAAAGCTCGCGCTGGTTGGGCGTGAAAGCGGCATTGCACGTGACCTGATTCCTGAGATCAAGTCGCGCCTTGAGTTCTTGGAAGACGTGGGCCTGGGCTACCTCACGCTGGACCGTGGCGCACCCACGCTGTCAGGCGGCGAGGCACAGCGCATTCGGCTGGCTGCGCAACTCGGCAGCAACTTGCAAGGTGTCTGTTACGTACTTGACGAGCCAACGATTGGCCTGCACCCGCGTGACAACAAGATTTTGCTCAGTGCGTTGGGCAAATTGAGTGAGCGCGGCAATACGCTGGTGGTGGTCGAGCACGACGAAGACACCATTCGTCGCGCTGACAACATCATCGACATTGGCCCCGGCGCAGGCAAGCGCGGCGGCAGGCTGGTGGCGCAGGGCAGTGCGGAACAACTCTCGGCTGTGCCGGATTCACTCACAGGCCGCTATCTAGCCAATCCGCTTATTCACCCATTACACGCAAGGCGAGAAACGGTAGCTGAATGGGGGTCCAGTACCGATTCATCCAATTCCGCGAAACAGTCTCAGCAACGCGCGCAAGCCCCATCGGATTTGGGCTCTGACCCCAATTCAGCGGCCCCAAGCAAACCCTTCAGCAAAGCCAAGCAAGCCAAACTAAAAGCTGCCGCCCTGATAGCCAACGCAGCCTCAGCCAGCGCCCTCCACAACGCAGCCCCGCAAGCCATCAGCAAACACACGTCCTGGCTCTCCGTCACCAAGGCTGATTTGCACAACCTTAAAGACGTGACGATTGACGTGCCTCTGTACCGCTTGGTCGCCGTCACAGGCGTGTCTGGCTCTGGCAAGTCAACTCTGGCGCGCGACGTGCTGCTGACTAACGTACACGCAGCCGTCATGCAGCGCAGCACCAAAGCTGGCCGCGATTCGGATGATGCGGGTAAGCATCCAGCGTGGGTCGGTTGTGAAAGCATTGCCGGCTACCGAGTGGTGGACCGCGTGCTGGAAGTTGACCAAACCCCGATCGGCAAAACGCCGCGCTCCTGCCCCGCGACCTACATCGGTTTTTGGGACACGATTCGCAAACTGTTTGCCGACACGCTAGAGGCGAGGGCAAGGGGCTACCAGGCCGGGCGCTTCAGCTTCAACACGGGCGAAGGCCGCTGCCCCACCTGCGAGGGCGCGGGCGTGCGCACCATTGGCATGAGCTTTCTGCCTGATGTGAAAGTGCTGTGCGAAACCTGCCACGGCGCGCGATTTAACCCCGAGACGCTGGCCGTAACCTGGCGCGGCAAAAGCATTGGCGACGTGCTGAAGATGGAAGTGGACGAGGCAGTGGAATTCTTCAAATCCATGCCCAGCATCGGCCACCCTTTGCAATTGCTTAAAGACGTGGGTCTTGGCTACCTGACGATAGGCCAGCCGTCGCCAACACTTTCAGGCGGTGAAGCGCAGCGCATCAAACTGGTGACGGAGCTCAGCAAGGTTCGCGACGACATTACAAGACGAGGGCAAAAAGCGCCGCACACCCTGTATGTATTGGACGAGCCCACCGTCGGCCTGCACATGGCCGACGTTGAAAAACTTATCCACGTGCTGCACCGCCTGGTCAACGGCGGCCACAGCGTGGTGGTGATTGAGCACGACCTGGACGTGATTGCAGAGGCCGACTGGGTGATTGACCTCGGGCCAGACGGTGGCAATGCAGGTGGCCAAGTGGTGGCAGCCGCCCCGCCAGAAGCGGTTGTCAAGCTCGGCACACACACCGGGCAAGCCCTGCGCGGCGTGTTGGAGCGGGTTTAAGGAATACCAGACGCTATTGATTCAGGAGCTGCTTGCGCACGTATTTATTGGCCTAGAGGCCTAAAACACACCTGAAAAAGTACTTTTCCAGCTTATTTTTACCTTTTCAGGTGTTCCCCTGATGCGCTTTGCCCTAGCGCGCGCCATCATTCAACAAATTACTGACCGGAGACACCATGAAACGCCGCCACCTGCTTCAATCTGCCGCCGCATTGGCTGTGCCAAGCCTGGCTATTCAGGCCAACGCTCAAACCTTCCCCAGCAAACCCATCAAGCTGGTGATTGCCTTCCCCGCAGGCGGGCCGACCGACATCACCATGCGGTCGCTGGCTGACAATGCCTCGAAAATTTTGGGCCAGCCGGTGATTGTTGAAAACAAGCCTGGTGCGGGCGGCACGCTACCTGCCCAGCAACTGCAAAGCGCAGCGGCTGACGGCTACACCGTGGCGCAAATTCCACTCGGCGTGTTTCGCCTGCCATACACCACCAAAATCAGCTGGGACCCAATCACTGATTTGTCGTATGTGCTCAACGTAACCGGCTATGCATTTGGTCTGGTCGTGCCCGCTGATTCACCGCTCAAAAGCTGGACGCACTTTGTCGGCTGGGCCAAGGCTAACCCCGGCAAGCTCAGCTACGGCTCGACCGGCACCATGACCAGTCCGCACCTGACGATGGAACTCATCGCGCAAAAGCTCGGCATTGAGCTGCTACATGTCCCGTACAAGGGCAGTGCTGACTTGATGCAGTCGATTTTGGGCGGCAACATCATGGCGGCGGCTGATTCGACCGGCTTTGCGCCGCAGGTTGAAGCCGGCAAGCTGCGGGTGCTGAACACGTGGGGGGCAGAGCGTTTGCCCAAGTTCCCCGATGCACCGACTTTGAAAGAACTCGGCCTTGACATGGTGCAAAACTCACCGTTTGGTATCGCCGCCCCGCGCGGCACGCCGCCAGCGGTCGTCAAGCGCCTGCATGACGGTTTCAAGCAGGCGATGGAAATGGACAGCTACAA
>JANYED010000007.1 GCA_025363315.1 Polaromonas sp. | reverse complement strand
CGCTTGATTTGACGCATTAAATGGAAAATCGCCGTGTTGATGCATTGTTACAATATATCAAACGAGTTTCTTAGTATTGACAGGTTATTAACCCGCCCCCTAGAATTAAAAGCAATAAGAAAGCTACGGGACAACCCGAATACTCTGACCTTTGCCAACCATCAGTTGGACTGGGTCAACCGGGGTCAACATCCAATTACGCCACCCGGCCTCGCGCCAGGTCTGCCGGGATGGCGACTCAAATCCACGCCAGCGGCCTCAAACCCGCAGGAGTCAGACAAGGAGTGCTATGAAAAACACTAAATTTGGTACCGGATTGGCAAACGCCAGGCGAGCTGCCAAAACGCAGTTTGGGTACATGCAGCGCAGCGCCGCCAACGTGTGCAGCGACATCGCTCATGGCTTTTTTGAAATCACGCACAACAGCTTTGCCCTGCTGGGGCTGGGCTTGGTGTTCGCCGTGATTACCCTGACGGCCAGACCCGACTTGCGCCAGGCGGGTGAAAACCAGCTCATCAGCTGGCTTGAGGAACGGCGCGAGGCGAACATGGAACCAGTTGAATATGCAGAGCCGCAGGCGGTTGATCGCGCCACCGCAGCTGAACCCAAAGAGCTTCCCAAGCAGCAGGCTGCCCTTGCCTTCTGGCTGGCCCGCAAGTACGGCGTGGCACCGGAGCCGCTCAGCGTGCTGGTCTCTGCGGCGTTTGAGATTGGCGAGAAAACCAGGCTTGACCCAACATTGATCCTGGCCATCATGGCCATTGAGTCGGGCTTTAACCCATTTGCCCAAAGCCCGGTAGGTGCTCAGGGACTAATGCAGGTAATGACCAAAATCCACACCGAAAAATACGACAACTTTGGCGGCAAGTTTGCGGCGTTTGACCCAGTTACCAACCTGAGGGTGGGCGTCAAGGTATTGCAGGAATGCATCTCCAAAGCAGGATCGATAGAAGGTGGCCTGAAGTTTTATGTCGGCGCGGGCAACAATCCTGATGACGGCGGCTACGCCAGCAAAGTCCTGGCTGAACATGCCCGGCTGCTGTCGGTAGTGGGCGGCAAAAACGTACCGCGCGCGGCACGCAGCATGCCCGTCAAGCTGGTGCCGGTCGAAGCCGACAGCAAAACCACCGAAAAAGTGGCAGCTTTGGCCTTTTGATGAGCTGACCGCAGCACAGCTGCGGTACACTTAAAAAGTGCGCAACTGGCGATAGGCGAGCGACCTTCTGGTCTTGCTGGCTGACGTGGGACACCACTGGGAAGCGCACCGCTGAGCCGGGTTTAAATCTGGTTTTAGCGTTCAGCCGTTCGTCTGGGCAGCCCTTGCATCATCTTGAAGATGACTGGGATCACGTCTTTAAAGGACTGCCGCCATGTACCACCGCAATCATTTGGTTGAACAAACCGATCCTGAAATTTTCGCCGCCATCGAGGCCGAAAACAGGCGCCAAGAGCAGCACATCGAGCTGATCGCCAGCGAAAACTACGCCTCCCCCGCCGTCATGGCCGCCCAAGGCAGCCAGCTGACCAACAAATACGCCGAGGGCTACCCAGGCAAGCGCTACTACGGCGGTTGCGAGTTTGTTGACATTGCTGAGCAATTGGCGATTGACCGCGTGAAAAAACTGTACGGCGCAGACGCTGCAAACGTGCAGCCGCACTGCGGCGCATCGGCTAATCAAGCCGTGTTTTTGGCTTTTTTAAAGCCCGGCGACACCATCATGGGGATGAGCTTGGCGGAAGGCGGCCACCTCACACACGGCATGCCGCTGAACTTGAGCGGCAAGTGGTTCAACCCGGTGTTTTACGGCCTGAACGCCAAGGAAGAAATCGACTACGACGCCATGGAAGCGCTGGCGCATGAGAAAAAACCTAAGCTCATCATTGCCGGTGCGTCGGCTTACAGTTTGCGCATCGACTTTGAGCGCTTTGCCAAGGTGGCCAAAGCTGTAGGCGCTATCTTCATGGTCGACATGGCGCACTACTCGGGCCTGATAGCCGGCGGCGTGTACCCCAACCCGGTGCCGCATGCCGACGTGGTCACGTCCACCACCCACAAAAGCCTGCGCGGCCCACGCGGCGGCATTATTTTGATGAAAGCTGAGCACGAAAAAGCTATCAACAGCGCCGTCTTCCCCGGCCTGCAGGGCGGCCCGCTGATGCACGTGATTGCGGCCAAAGCGATTGCTTTCAAAGAAGCACTGGAGCCGAGCTTTAAGGACTACCAAAAGCAGATTTTGCTGAACGCCGACGTGATGGCCAAAACACTGGTCGAGCGCGGGCTGCGCATTGTCAGCGGCCGCACTGAAAGCCACGTCATGCTAGTTGACTTGCGCAGCAAAAACATCACCGGCAAAGAAGCCGAAGCCGTGCTGGGCAGCGCCCACATGACCATTAACAAAAATGCCATTCCTAACGACCCGGAAAAGCCAATGGTCACCAGCGGCGTGCGCGTTGGCACCCCGGCCATGACAACACGCGGCTTTAAAGAGGCCGAAGCCAGAGCAACAGCACACCTGGTAGCCGACGTGCTGGACAACCCGCGCGATGCCGCCAACCTGGACGCGGTGCGCGCCAAGGTGCATGCGTTGACCAGCAGGTTTCCGGTTTACAAATAATGGCGTTTGTGCATCACTCTCTCCCTTTGCGGGGTGAGAGTTGGGGCACGAGAAACCAGCGCTATACATTCAGTAGCTGCTCGCGCCCGTATTTATTGGGCTAGAGGCGTAAAACATACCTAAAATGAGCCCTTCGCGATGAAATGCCCTTTCTGCGCCAACCTCGAAACCCAGGTCGTCGAAACCCGCATCTCTGAAGACGCAGACTTCATACGCCGCCGTCGCCAGTGCGGCGCGTGTGAAAAGCGCTTTACCACCTACGAGCGGCCCGACGTCAGCTTTCCGGCCATCGTCAAAAAAGACGGCCGCCGCATTGAGTACAAACGCCCCAAAATCCTCGGCTCCATGAACCTGGCGCTAAGGAAGCGCCCCGTCAGCACCGAACAAATCGACTCGGCCATCGAGCGAATAGAAGAAAAACTCCTTAGCCTGGGTTTAAAAGAAGTCCCCTCCGCCCGGCTGGGCGAACTGGTCATGCGCGAACTTAAAAAGCTGGACAAGGTAGCTTACGTACGCTTTGCCAGTGTGTACCGAAGTTTTGAGGACATTGATGAATTCAGGGCGCTGGTGGATGAGGTGAAGCGGTAATTTGACGCGGTGGCGATAAATCACGCCAGCTTTTTACCCTGACTAGCGGTCCAAGCGTAACGATAAGCGGTCACTCAGTTCGTGGAGATATCGATACCATGCATGCATGCGTCAGCGCCCTAACTCCCGATCACAGAAAATTCACGGTCTAACCCTAGTAGAGTTGTTGGTCGTTATTGCCTTGGTGGGTATTTTGAGCATGATTGCTATTCCTTCTTTGCGCGACATGGTCATGCGCAACCGTATCCAGGCAGCCTCGTCTGAATTTCAGTCTGCATTAGCCATGGCCCGTGGTGAGGCAATCAAGCGCGGCGGCGACGCTAAAGTCACCATTGTTGCCAACACCGGCACGGCTGCAATACCGAACTGGGCGTCAGGTGTGACAGTGTTTTATGACACCACCTCGAATGCCAACGGAAACGTCCCTTCGACAGATGCTACGACCCTATTGATGTCCACATCCCCCGTTTCGGCAGGGGTAACCAGCACCTCTAACCTTACCTACATCACCTTCAATGGTTTTGGGCGCACCGTAAGCACGACAGGCGCTCCATTAGGGGGAACTGTAGCATTTGGGGCTACCGATTCAACTTGGCGCTGCGTCATCATTAACCTGCAGGGCCGCAGCAGAACGGTAGAGTTGACAAATGCCAATTATGTGGCCAATGGCTGCGGGGCTTTGTAGATGTCAAGCATGTGAATAAGCTCAATTCTCAAAAGATTGACCGCCAGCCGCTCCCGAGGCGCCAAACCGGGTTTTCAATGGTTGAGGTGCTGATTTCCCTCCTGCTCATGACTATTGGGTTGCTAGGAATCAGCGGCCTGATGCTATCGGGCGTAAATAACGCCACGGGTATGGACTTGTCATCACGCGCTGCCCAGTCGGCCAACCAGATCATGGACGCAATGCGGGCAAACACCACCAATGCATCGAGCTATGTAACGGCGTACGGTACCGATCCCGCCACCCTGACTGGTACATCACCACAAAACGCAGATAGGAAATTATGGCTTGAAGCAGTCAAACGCCTGCCCGGCGGAGACGGGAAGATCGAGGCGGTTGTCGGTGTTGCAGGTCAGTATTTAGTTTCTATCCGCTTTTCTAACTGTTTAGGCACCTTGAGTGCCGGGGCCAGCACAAGTGAGGCGGCAGCTTGTACAAGCCCAAGCAACAATAGCGACAAAAGAACCATCAGTTTCATTTTCAGAATATGAGAAATCAATCCGCAGCGCGGCCCACTGGGCCAATTAACAAAAGCACGTCCAGACCTAGGCCAAATCTGTCCTCACCCAAATCCCAGGCCGGTTTGACATTGATTGAACTGATGGTTGCCATGACCATCGGCTTATTCATGTTATTGGCCATTGCGCTGGTTTACAGTACATCAAAAACAGGCTTCAGTTACACGAACAATACGGTACAAATGACCGAAGACGGCGCCTTTGCCCTTGACCTGATTGCGCGGGATGTGCGCATGGCTAGCTACGCAGGCTGTACTGGCAGTAATATTAGAACGGCGGGTACGCCGCCAGTCAGTTATTACACCCCTAAGCTTGATTTGCTGGCTGGCCAGTCTGTCACAGGCACTGCCCGCCCCAATCCGTTTGCAACCACCATAGCCAACGGCGTTTTTAACTCTGAAAATTCAATCTTAGGATTTGCAGCTAATAACAGCAACGTTATAACTGAGTTAGGAGGCAGCGCCAGCACTTATGTAGTTGGCACAGCAACATCCATTCTGTATCTTGCAGGCGGATCCTCTCGAGCCTTACAAATAAGTTCACCAATATCTGCTGCAGCTGATAATATTTCTATACCAGCTGACACCTACAGTTGGAACGACCCCTCGTCAGCCAATTCAATGTTTATGATTATTTCTGACTGCAAGGGGTCAGAGGTTTTCAGGGCGGATAGTATTAGTACCGTCGCAGGCGTTACCCAAATCTCTCACGCTGCCACTTCCAACAGCAGTGCTAATTTTTTAAACCTTTATGGCAGTGACGCAATCGTTACTCCGTTAACCACGTCAGTATATTTTTTAGCAAAACGCGCGGGTGCCGCGAATTCAAGCCTGTACCGTAGAAACTTCAACGGCCGGGTAGCTAATATTGAAGAATTAATACCCAATGTAGATGCGATCGCATTTCATTACGGCATAAATACTTCGCTGACAGGTGCTGGTTTGCCGACTTACATGGCTGACGCCTACAAAACTAACGCAGCGACCATTACAGACTGGACTAAAGTGGTCAGCGTACGTGTCGGTCTAATTATGGTGAGCGAAGAAGCGGGTAAGGCCAGCGTGCAAGGGCAAGTTATTGCATGGATTGACGGTAATTACTCTCCACCCAATGATTTCAAATTGCGTCGTGCATATGGGACTACCGTGTCGATACGCAACCGGATGGGTTTATAAAATGAAGAAAAAAGATGACGCTCAGCCGAATTTGAAAATCAAGCAACAAGGCATCACGCTAATATTAGTACTGGTATTCATTGTCAGTTTATCCCTGATTGCCGCCGTTGGTATGCGCAACGTCAGTACCGGTGAACGTGTGATTGCTAATGAGAGAGACCGCGCGCTAGCTTTCCAGGGTGCGGAAAGTGCAGGCCGCGAAGCAATCGCTAAAATCAGCGCAAATTCGGCCGCCAGCCTGGCGAAAGGCTATTACACGGCCCCATTGTCACAGGGCGGTAACGCCGACTTTTGGCGTACCACATCCAGCCTGAGTAAAGACACCTGCACTGCAACTACAGCAGGCAAGCGCTTTGACTGGGTCAATTGCGCCCAAGCGGCTGACAGCGCATACGGCAACTCATTGAGCCCGAGTTACGTGATTGAACGAATGCCGGATGTGGTTTACAGCGCAAGCGTCACCGAAAAGTGGTACCGGATTACCTCACGCGCGTCGGGCGGGTCTAAAGAAGCCGATGTCATTCTGCAAATAATGTTTACGGCTCTCTAAACTCTTATAAATTATTAGATTTTCAATTTCTGGAAATTAACCGCGATAAAGAATTTAAATTGTGCCTAAAACTCCATTGTTAGTCCTTAAGCCGTTCCAAGGTTTAAAACAAAAAATACATCTGATAATCACACTTGTTTTATGCATGAGCTCATTTGTTGCGAGCCCGGCAAATGCACAAGCCTTTGATTTAGCTCAGTCACCGCTGCTCACACTAAAAACTGCACCTGGGCTTGTGATGTTAAACATGGGTCGTGATATTGCGCTGTACAAGGCTGCGTACAACGACGTCAATGACCTGGACGGCGATGGAATACCTAATATTTTTTTCAAGCCTGCTTTCAAGTATGAAGGGTATTTCGCTTATGACCGCTGCTACACACACGACGGCGCTAAGTTTATCCCGTCATTAATCGGAACTGTAGTAGTCCCAAACGCTGCCGACACTACCAAAAACTATTATAAATGTCCGCTTAATAATGGATCACCCGGTTCGCCAGCCATTTTAGACAAAAAAGGAAAAATAATCACACCGGCTGTGCCTGCTACAGCTCCAGCGGCTTATTTATGGAGCGGTAACTTTTTAAACTGGCTCAGCATGGCGCGTATTGATGTACTTCGCAAAGTTTTGTACGGCGGCAAGCGATCAACAGATACAGGCGGTAGTGGCGCCGTTACTGTATTAGAGCGAACTTTTGTCCCCCAAGACTCCACAATTTGGGGTAAGGAATATACAAGTGTCGCTAATGACGGCTATGACATTCGCGACTATGCCCCTCTGACACTACCAACAGGCACAACACGGCACATGTTTGCCAATGTCACCCTCGATAGAAATGCAGTCCGCTTTGGCCAGGCAGTCAATAGCCCGTTGATTATTGTTTACCAAAATCGGCCTGGACGAATTTGGGATCTGGTTGCTGACGAAAGGCTTATATTGGGCGAAAACCCGGGCGTTAGTCCGGCACCCTCAACGGATAATAGTACTGTAATTACCCAATACATTGCTAGAGTTGAAACCTGCAAGTTAATCGGCATCAAATTTGAAGATGGTTGTACTGCCTACACTGGCGGCACGCCGTCAGTAACCACCTATAAACCTACTGGTCTGTTACAGAAATATGGCGAAGCGAAAACACTTGCCTTTGGCTTGTTAAGCGGTAGCTACGACAATAACTACGCTGGTGGTGTTGTTCGAAAAAATATCGACGATTTTAATAATGAAGTCAATTTAGCGACTGGTCAATTTAACAGCTCTACGTCTGGCATTGTTTATCATTTAAGTGCATTCAGACCCTGGGGCTTTGCTGGTGGAGATTGGGGCTGCGGGAGCTTTACGAGTGTGCCAAATATTGGGGATTGTCCGGCCTGGGGCAATCCACTGGGCGAAATAATCTTTGAAGGTCTTAATTATTTTGCTGGAGGATCACCAACCAGTGCTTTCACCGACCGTTTGGGCGGCAACAACAGTCCAGAGCCTGCCGACAAGCTTGGCTTAAAGTCGCCAGCATGGGCAAACCCCTATGCTGCCAGCACTCTGCGCACTTCGACTAAGGCCTACCCAAGTTGTGCTAGGCCCGTGCAAATGACCATAGGCGACCCGAAAACATCATTTGATACAGACCAATTACCTGGTTCCATGTTTCCGATCAAAACTGGTTTTGGCACTGCAACGCCAGCCACGTTTCAAAGCCTCAATGTTTCAACTGAAGCAGACCTTATTTGGACCGGTGAATTCGGAAATGTCACAAAACGCTTGTTTATTGGCGAGGCACCGGGCGATGCTGACGGCAATCCGAGTGCAAAAGCAGTGTCAAGCTTTAAAAATATACGTGGCCACGGCCCTGATGCCACAAACACACAAGGCGGCTTTTACGGCGCATCTGTCGCAAGGTTCGGCAAATTCACCGGTCTGACTAATCCCGCGCTGCCAGCAGCTATTGGCAACAAAGCGCTTAGGGTAGATCAAATCTCAATAGCTCTTGACTCGCACATACCTAAAATTCAAATTCCATTAAATGGGAAAATGGTTTCAATCGTATTGCTGTCAAAAAGCGTTGGGGAATACGGAATTTCTAACGCGCGCGGCGATTACCAGCAGACTGGTGCCATCACTGCTTTCTTTATCGACCAGTTAGCTAACACCAACACCAACAATACCAATACGGCGATTAACGGCGGCCGCCCATACTATAAATTTAGAATCAGCTTTTCAGACTCGGACCAAGGCACTGACAACGAGTCTGACGCTAAAGTAACTTACGAAATCAAGGTTTTATCTGCAACGACCCTATCGATTGGTATGGACTATTTCAACGGTTCGAACGGCATTGAGATGCACCAGGGGTATGTCATTGCAGGCACAACCACTGATGGTGTTTACCTTGATACGGGCGGTGGTCCTGGTTTTGGGGTCCCTCCAATTCCAAAACTCGGTTATTTCCTTGACACCATGCCAGCGTCTGCTGCTGAAGCCAACATACCTGGCTCAGCAATGCTAGCTCCTGCAACAGGCCCGGGGTACACAAACATTCAAGGCAGACTTCCCCTTACAACCTTAGCCAATCCAAGGATTTTTCGTGCTGGTGCTGGAAATACAGGCGAATTCGTTCCACAGGATATGTTGTGGTACGCCGCAAAATACGGAGGCGCCACACGCGATTCCAGCGGTAGTTTTAGTTATAAGCTAAAGGCAAACGGTGATCCAGAAAATTATTTTCTTGCCAACAATCCCTCACAACTATCAAACCAGATTGGACAGGCATTTCAAAAAGCTGCGTCGTTATCTGTAGCAACCAGCTCAGCTCCGACGGGAAACGGCGTTCAAGTGGGTGGTTCAGCATTCTCGTATATCTCTACGTATGACACCATTAAGTGGGGCGGCGACTTACGGGCATTTCCGATTGATGCAAATGGTGATCTGGCTAATGTGCCAGCATGGCAGTCAAGTTCAGTCCTGCCAGCTCCAGTATTGCGGACCATTGCCATGGGTTTGGGAGGTACCAATAAAGTGGCATTGACCCCGACGTCGTACGCCAGCCTTGATGCCGCTGCTAAGCTTGACTTTAATGACGAAAACACTTTTAAATACCTGCTGGGGGTGCGCACTAGTGAGCAGTCTTGGGTGCCGTCCAGCGGCGGTAATTTGCGTGACAGAAGCTCGGCTTTGGGCGATGTGATTAACTCAGACCCAATTTACATCAATCAAGCTGATTTTGGTTACACCGACACCGCTTATCAATCCTTCAAAGCGGCCTCTGCGCCACAGTTGGTTGGCTTTGGCGCCAATGACGGTTTTTATCATTTAGTGTCGGCTACCGATGGTGTCGAAAAGCTAGCCTTCATGCCGCTCGCAGTACGCAGCCAAATCGCCAAGCTGGCTCAACCGGGATATGACCACAAATATTATGTTGATGGGCCCGGCAGCTTTGGCCACGTTAAGTGGTCGGGTTCCTGGAAAAGTGTTGTTGCTGCTGGCTTGGGTGCCGGCGGAAAGAGTGTGTTTGCTATCAACACTTCATCCAGCACGCCCACAGTCAGCGACGTGCTGTGGGAGTTTGGTGACAGCAGCACACAGGGCAACGGCGATTTGGGCAACATATTAAACAAGCCCATCATAGGCATGCTGGATGATGGAACAACCCCCGTTGTAATCGTCAGCAATGGGTTGAACAGCAACAACGGAAAGGCCACGCTCTTTGTTTTAAACGCACAGACAGGGGTCGAAGTCCGCCGCTGTACGCCTGTCGATGCTGCCAATGTGACAGGCAACGGATTGGGCCCCATTTCGTTCGTTTCAAGTGCTGGCACCGGGAAAATAAGCTTTGTATATGGTGCAGATATAAAAGGCAATGTTTGGCGATTTGACCCCAGCATCAGCGGCTGTGCCGTTGACAGAATTTACTCAGCCAAAGACCCAAGCGGAATTACCCAAGCCATTACTAGAGACTTGACGGTTATCAAAGCACCAGCCAATAAACCTGGCTATATGGTTTTGTTTGGAACTGGAAGCTACGCAACCAGTAATGACCCTGCATCAACACAAGTGCAGTCTTTGTATGGAATATGGGACAACATTACTGCTAGTCCATTCACCCCCGTCACGCGCGCCATGCTGGCTACGCAATCGATTAGCAACACTACTTCCCTTACCGGCACCCGCATAACATCAACAACTTCGACGCCGTGGTTTGCCACCACAACAATTCCTGCACTTAGTGGGTGGGTGCTGGACCTGACTTGCAGCAACAATGACCTTTGTCAGCCAGGAGAGCGGTCAATCGCCAGACCAACCTTGTTTGGTACGACCGCAGTTCCCCGGGTTTACTTTCTGACTTTTGTGCCTGGGCTAGACCCCTGTCAGATTGGGGGCGGTGGTTGGCTCACCAGCATTGATCCCGCTTCAGGCTCATATTCACAGGGAATAGACGGCATTGTGCAAAACAGTACATTCATTCCGGGCGCTGCGCCGCGCGGTATTTATGTGGTGGAGCGTAAACCTACTTCAACAAATCAAACCACCGGTATTTTGCTTATTAGCTCAACCCGAAGATCCGACGAAACTGCGACTTCAGTAGGCTCACTGGGTAGAACTGGCGTTATAACTGGCGTTGATGGGACAACGGTCGGTCAAGACAAGTTTGGGCGGCCAGGTGAGCCAATACCCCCTGGTTTTGGCACGCGCCGCCAGGTGTGGCGCCAAATTCAGTAACTGACCACATATTTGTTAATCAGCAATTAGGCTTCAAATGCACACTACAAAAAGACAAAACGGCTTTACTTTGATTGAGCTGATGATTGTTGTCGCAGTTATAGCAATTTTGTCCGCGATTGCGATACCGAGCTACACCGCTTACGTACAGCGCGGGTGGAGAGCCGATGCACGGGTTACCTTGCTGGACAACGCCCAGTTTATGGCTAGGTTTTATTCGCAAAATTTGAGTTATCTGATGTCCGGCACCGGTGCAGTGCCCACGCTACCCCGGCTGAGCTCACCTGAGTCGGGCACTGTGCGGTACAACCTGACCCAAACGGCACAAGATGCTGGCGCATTGGTTGCAGCTGGCTTCACCATTACTGCGACCCCAACTGGCTGGACAGACGCAACCTGCGGCAACTTGACAATCAATCACCTGGGCCAAAAAGGCTCAAGTGTTGCGGGCACTGATACGGCGATTATTTCCACTTGCTGGACGCGTTAAGGTTATTTGATGACTTGACCAGCCGCTTCAAACCAATTCCTAATCCAGTACTCGCTTGCCGCAATGAACAGCGCCTTGTTACGCAGTGGAATGCATGAGGCGCTAGTCGTTGCTGCGCAGTCCTTGTTTACAAGTCAGCCAAATCCTCGGGTGGGTTGCAGTATTGGTTTTAACGTTGATGCCACTTTTGCCTACGGTTGTACACAAGCCGCTGGCGGGCCACACGCGGAAATCATGGCGCTGCGCAGTGCGGCGGCAAAAGGCATGTCGGTTCAAGGTGCTACCGCCTACGTCACATTGGAGCCCTGCTGCCACCACGGCCGCACCGGGCCTTGTTGCGATGCCCTGATCGCTGCTGGCATTAAAAAAGTAGTGGCGTCAATTGCCGACCCTAACCCTATCGTGGCTGGTCAAGGCTTTGCACGTCTGCGGGCGGCCGGTATTGAGGTTGAAGTCGGCCAAGGCGCCGCTGAATCGCGGGCGCTGAACATTGGGTTTTTTAGCCGCATGGTCCGCAAAACGCCTTGGGTGCGCATGAAGGTTGCCGCGTCATTAGACGGGCAAACCGCCCTGCTGAATGGCCAAAGCCAGTGGATCACGGGTGAAGCGGCTCGTGCCGATGGCCATGCCTGGCGGGCGCGCAGCTGTGCAGTGCTGACAGGCATTGGTACGGTGCTGGCAGACAACCCGCTGCTGGATGTGCGGCTTGTGCCAACCAGCCGTCAGCCGCATGTGGTGATTGTTGACAGCAAGCTGGAAACGCCGCTAGATGCTCATATTTTAGGAGCTGGTCGCGCGCGATTTATATATGCTGCAGCCCCAAATGATGCTAAAAAAGCGGCTTTGGAGGCGTTGGGGGTAACGGTTGTTTATTTGCCCGGCCCAGGTGGCAAAGTTGACCTGCCCGCGATGCTGCGCGACCTGACTCAGCGTGAGGTCAACGAACTGCATGTTGAAGCTGGCCATAAACTCAACGGCTCGTTTATCCGTGAAGGGCTGGTTGATGAGCTGCTGCTTTACATGGCACCCAAGCTGCTGGGTGTCGGTCAGGGCATCGCTGACTTTGGGCCCCTGCAAACCTTGTTGGATGCAACTCCCTTAAAGTTTGTGTCAACCGACCTGGTGGGCGATGACCTACGAATCAGCGCCATAGTAAACGGCCGGGATCAGTTTTAAACGCTTAAAAACCGTTTCGCGGACCTGTTAATCGGTAGCCAGGCCAAATAGGCGCGAATCCCTGCGAAAATACATACATGTTTACCGGAATCATCACCGGCGTGGGGCGCATCGTCGCTATCCAGGCCTTGGGCAGTACTTCAAACCACGGCAAGCGGCTCACCATTGAGACGCCCGTGGATTACCTCAACGATGTCGGCTTGGGCGACAGCATTGCGCTCAACGGCGCTTGCATGACAGCGGTGGCGATAGACAAGGCCCAAAACCAGTTCGCCATCGACATGTCGGCTGAATCACTGGACAAAACCAGTGGCCTGGCCGAGATGAACACCATCAATCTAGAAAAAGCCTTGCGTGTCACCGACAGACTGGGCGGGCACATTGTGTCTGGCCATGTCGACGGCATTGGCAACGTCGCATATTTCGCTGAGGTGGGTGAAAGTTGGGAATTGCGCATTACTGCACCGCAGGCACTGGCCAAATACATGGCGTACAAAGGCTCCATCACCGTCAACGGCGTCAGCCTGACTGTCAACAAAGTGGGCGACTTGCCCGAGGGCGGCGGCTGCGATATCAGCATCAACATCATCCCTCACACGATTGAAAACACCGCGCTGGGCAGCTTGAAAGCTGGCAGCAGCGTTAACCTGGAAATTGACACGGTAGCGCGATATGTTGAGCGCATGCTGTCGTCTGAAAGCAATAAAAAATGAACGCCTCCACCATTTTTTCGACGGCTGTTGCCATATCTCCTGTTGAAGACATCGTTGCTGACATGCGCGGCGGCAAGATCGTCATTTTGATTGACGAGGAAGACCGCGAGAACGAAGGCGATCTGGTGCTGGCCGCTGACCACGTGACTGCCGACGCCATCAACTTTATGGCGCGCTTTGGGCGCGGCCTGATTTGCCTGACGCTCACTCGCGAGCGGTGCGAGCGGCTTGACTTACCGCCAATGGTGACACGCAACGGCGGTAAATATTCAACCGCATTTACCGTGTCGATTGAAGCAGCCGTGGGCGTGACCACCGGAATTTCTGCCGCTGACCGAGCCCGCACTGTGCAGGCTGCGGTGGCTGCCAACGCCGCGGCCGCTGACCTGGTGCAGCCCGGCCATATCTTTCCGCTGCAAGCTGTTGACGGCGGCGTGCTGATGCGGGCTGGCCACACCGAGGCGGGTTGCGATCTGGCCGCCATGGCGGGTTGTTCGCCAGCGTCCGTTATTTGCGAGATCATGAACGACGACGGCACGATGGCGAGGCTGCCTGACCTGCTGCTGTTCGCCGCTGAACATGGCTTGAAAATTGGCACGATTGCGGCGCTGATTGAACACCGCAGCAGACATGAATCGCTGATTGAAAAAATCGGCAGCCGGATGCTGACCACGGCTTTCGGGGAATTCACAGTCCACGCCTTCAAAGACAAACCCAGCCAGGGCTTGCATTTGGCGCTCAGCAAAGGCCAATGGGAAGCCAACGAGGCAGTTGCAGCGCGGGTGCATGAGCCGCTGTCGGTGCTCGACGCATTAGAAGTGGGCCGCGCCATGCATTCGTGGAACCTGGACGAAAGCCTGAAGTACGTTGCCAACGCGGGCAAAGGCGTGGTGGTGCTGCTCAATTGCGGTGAAAGCGCCGCGCAGTTGCTGGCGCAGTTTGAAGGCACCGCGCGCGCCAGCCAGGCCCCTGAGCGCGGCCGCATGGATTTGCGCACCTACGGCATAGGCGCGCAAATTTTGCGGGCCTGCGGCGTGCAAAAGATGAATCTGCTAGGCAACCCACGGCGCATGCCCAGCATGACCGGCTACGGCTTAGAGACTGCCAGCTATATCACGAAATAAATCAACAAATACACCACCAAGTCATCCAAAGGAAAATCATCATGTTTGGTGCCGACAAGGGAACAGCGGACAAGCTGGACGGGAAAAAATTAAACATCGGGCTAGTTCAGGCGCGTTTTAATGAAACCGTGACCAACGCGCTGGCCATAGCCTGCCTGCGCGAGTTGGCCGCTTTGGGCGTTGACAGCAAACACATTACGCACGTCAAAGTACCGGGCGCGCTTGAGGTCGCCAGTGCGCTACAGGCCATGGCCGAAAGCAACAAATACGATGCGCTGATTGCGCTAGGCTGCATCATTCGCGGCGAGACTTACCACTTTGAGCTGGTCGCCAATGAAAGCGGTGCCGCCGTGACGCGTGTAGCGCTTGACTATCAGATACCGATTGCCAACGCCATACTGACGACTGAAAACATGACTCAAGCCCAGGCTCGGCAAACCGAAAAAGGCCTGGATGCCGCACGTGTTGCGGTTGAAATGGCGAACCTGCTTAACGAGCTGGGTTGAAGAATACACACACCATGACCGACATAAAAACCACAACAACCAAGTCAAAACGCCCGCCACAAACTCGCACCGGTTTAACCGACACGGGCGTCAAAAAAGCAGCCGACAAATCAGCCCGCACGCGCGCGCGCGAGTTCGCCATGCAGGCTTTGTACCAGCACTTTGTAGGCCGCAACACGGCTGATTCGATCGACATGTTCACACGCGATCTGGTGGGGTTTCACAAGGCGGATTCCGCCCATTACGACTCGCTACTGCATGGCTGTATTGAACAGGCGACGCAGCTTGACGCTGCCATTACCCCGTTGCTGGACCGCTCCATGGCCGAGATATCGCCTGTTGAGCATTCGGTGCTGTGGATAGGTGCGTACGAATTTAAAAATTGCCTGGACGTGCCGTGGCGTGTGGTGCTCAATGAATGCATTGAACTGGCGAAAGCTTTTGGCGGCACCGATGGCCACAAGTACGTGAACGGCGTGCTGAACAAGCTGGCACCCAGCCTGCGTGCCAGTGAAGTCGCAGCTGACAGGCCGCAGCAGCATTGATGCCATGAGGCTATGACTTTACGAATAAGCCAGCGCGCAGAGCGCATTGAGCCGTTTTATGTGATGGAGGTGGCCAAGACGGCAGCCACCCTGGCCAAAGAGTTTGCGCACACCGCCAAGCCGATGATTTTTTTGAACATCGGCGAGCCAGACTTCACCGCGCCGCCACTGGTGCGCGCCGCCGCCGCAAAGGCGATAGCTGACGGCAACACGCAGTACACGCAGGCCACTGGCATGCCTGAACTGCGCGAAAAAATCAGCGCCTGGTACGCGTCCCGTTTCAACGTCAACGTCGCCGCAAGCCGCATCGTGCTGACCGCTGGCGCATCAGCTGCGCTGCAACTGGCCTGCCTGGCGCTTATTGAAGCAGGCGACGAGATCCTGATGCCCGACCCCAGCTACCCGTGCAACCGGCATTTTGTGAGCGCAGCTGAAGGCAAGGCGGTGCTGATAACGACCACGGCTGATGAGCGATTTCAATTGACGCGTGGAAAGGTTGAGGCTGCGTGGGGCGAGCACACACGCGGCGTGTTGCTGGCGTCACCGTCTAACCCCACCGGCACGTCGATAGCACCCAATGAACTGCAACGCATCGCCGAATATGTGGGCACCCGTGGCGGCATCACAATGGTCGATGAGATTTATCTGGGCCTGAGCTATGACGAGCAGTTCAGCCACACGGCGCTCAGCATGCCTGGCGAGTTAGGCAACAACATCATCAGCATCAACAGCTTTAGCAAATACTTCAACATGACGGGCTGGCGGCTCGGCTGGCTGGTGGTGCCTGAGGCTTTGGTACCGGTGATTGAACGCATCGCCCAAAACCTGTTTATTTGCCCCAGCACCATCGCGCAGCATGCGGCGCTGGCCTGCTTTGAGCCCGAAAGCCTGGCTGAATACGAGCGCCGCCGCAGTGAATTTAAAGCGCGGCGTGATTACTTTATTCCCGAGTTGAATCGGCTGGGGCTGAAGGTACCGGTGATGCCAGACGGCGCTTTTTACGCGTACGCAGACTGCTCAAAAATTGCAGCCAAATGGGGCCTGACAGGCAGCTGGGAGTTTGCGTTTGAGCTGATGAAGCGCGCGCATTTGGCTGTGACGCCGGGGCGTGACTTTGGCAGCAGTGCCCCTGAACGCTATGTGCGGTTTTCAACGGCCAGCTCCATGGCGCACTTGCAAGAAGCGATTGCGCGGCTGGAGTCTGTTGTTGGATAAAAATCAATTCCACTGGAAGGTCAGGGTCTACTGGGAGGACACCGACGCTGGTGGCATTGTTTTTTATGCCAATTACCTGAAATTTTTTGAACGCGCGCGCACCGAATGGCTCAGATCGTTGGGAGTTGAACAACAGCAGCTCAAAGAAGCGACAGGCGGCATGTTTGTGGTGGCTGAGACCAGCATCCGCTACCTGCGCCCTGCCCGCCTGGACGATGAACTGATTGTTACGGCCAGCCTGAAGGAATGTGGCGGTGCAACGATGACAATCAAGCAGCAAGTGCTGCTAAAAAGTGCCGCGCTGTGTGAAGGCGTGATTCGTATTGGCTGGGTGGATGCAACCAGCCTGCAGGCCAAGCGCATACCGTTAAAAATTATCGAACGTTTGAAAAACAAGCCATGAACCAAGACCTCTCGATCGTTAACCTTATTCTTCACGCCAGCTGGGTGGTTCAGGGTGTGGTGGCGCTGCTGGTAGGCGTGTCAATTGCCAGCTGGGCTGCCATCATTCGCAAAATAGTGGCGCTGAAAAAAGTACAGCAACTCAATGAGGACTTTGACCGCGAGTTCTGGTCAGGCACCAGCCTGAATGACCTGGCCGCCGGCGCGGCACAGAACGCCAAGCATTCCGGCTCAATGGAACGCATTTTTGCCAGCGGCATGCGCGAATACCAAAAGCTGCGCGAGCGCCGCATAACTGACCCCGGCACCCTGATGGACGGTGCCCGGCGCGCCATGCGGGCCAGCTACCAGCGCGAGGTGGATGCGATTGAATCGAACCTGTCGTTCTTGGCGACGGTCGGTTCCGTGTCGCCCTATGTAGGCCTGTTTGGCACGGTGTGGGGAATCATGCACGCCTTTACCGGGCTGGCAGCGCTGGAGCAGGTCACGCTGGCTACGGTGGCCCCCGGTATTGCCGAGGCTCTGGTAGCGACCGCTATTGGCTTGTTCGCGGCCATTCCGGCTGTGGTGGCGTACAACCGGTTTGCGCATGACATCGACCGCATCGCGAACAAGCTGGAAACGTTTATTGAAGAATTTACGAACATCTTGCAGCGCAACCTGGGTGCGCAGTCCTCCTCAGGCCACTAGTCATGCCAGCCATCAATTCGCGCGGCAGAGGCCGCCGCACCATCAGTGAAATCAACATGGTGCCTTTCATTGACGTGATGCTGGTGCTCCTGATTATTTTCATGGTTACAGCGCCGCTTATCACCCCCAGCATGATCGCCCTGCCCAAAGTCGCAAAGGCGGCTGGGCAGCCCGCCAGCCCGGTGCAGATCATGATCGGCAAAGACGAAGCGATTCAGATCAAGCTCAAAACCGACTCCAAACCCAGCAGCGTCAGCGCCGTCGCGGCCGATATCGTCAAGCTTGAGCCCAAAGTCAAGGCGTCAGCAGCAGACGCAACCCCCGTCGTCATCAGCGCCGACAAGTCGATCAAATACGAAACCGTGGTCAAAGTGATGGACAACCTGCAAAAAGCCGGTGTGTCACGCGTTGGTTTGTCAGTTCAAACCGGCAAGTGAGCCTTCAGTAGCCATGCCCAGCGCTGCCGACCGGATTGACTTGGGCCCGCCACGCGATGCGGGCGGCATCCGCTCGTTTGGCGTGGCCTTGCTGATTCATGCGCTGCTGATCGCTGCATTGACCTGGGGCGTGAACTGGAAGCGCAGCGACAGCGCTGCCACTTTTGCTGCGGAGCTGTGGTCAAGCCCGCCGGCTGATGCGGTGCCGATGGCATCTGTTGCCCCGCCGCCCGTGCAGCCGCAAGTAGCCAAGGCAGCGCCAGAATCAAGGCCAACGCCAGAATCAAAGCCAGCGCCAAGCGACCCGGACATCGCACTGGCGCAAGAAAAAAAGCGCAACCGCCTGAAAGAAGAACAGGCTGCGCAAGAAAAAACCGACCGCGAACAGGCCAAACTCAAACAGGCCAAGGTGCAGGCGCAAGCTCAGAGGCAAGCGCAGGCTCAGGAACAGGCGGAGCAGGACAAAGCCGCCCGGCAGCTTCAACAGCAAAAACAAAAGCAGGCCCTTCAAGCTGCCGACAAGCAGCGTGACAAGCAGCGTGACAAGCAGCGCGATGAGCAGTTAAAGCGCATGCAGCAGCAGGTTGCCAGCGCCAGCCCAACCGGCGCCGCCGCCGACGGCAGCCCCGGCGGCACCAGCCGGGCATCGGCTGGTGGCAAAGGCAGCTCAAAAACCTACGGCGCCATAGCGCGGGCGGCAATCGTCCCGAACGTCGTGTTTACCGAGGCCTTTGACGGCAACCCGCTGACAAAAGTAGAAGTCCGGCTGGCGCTGGACGGCACCATCATCAGCGCCAAACTGGTACAGCCCAGCGGTAACAAAAACTGGGACAACGCGGTTTACAACGCGGTCATCCGGACCAGGGTGATGCCAAAGGACGTGGACGGCAAGCTGCCTGACACGATCCTGATCCTTGAATTTAAACCGCGGTTCAATGATTAGATTCTTCGCGCTGATTTGCTATTAAATCAGGAGCTGCTCGCGCCCGAATCTATTGGGCTAGAGGCCGATTTAATGCCTGAAAAGTCGTTTTCAGGGCTCGGCGCAGCGCCCTAGGGCACCTTTCAGCGCAGTTGAATTGACCCACTGACATTCACCATCACAGTGGATTTGCCTGCCTCAACTGGCACGGCTGATTCAGCATCAGCGGCTTTCGCCTGCATCGCAAGCATGCGCTGGCGCGGTTGAAACCCCTGGTCATTGGCGTTGATGGTGACCTCCCGCAGGGCGTAACCACCAAAGCCGAAGCTTTTAGACACCTCCGCCGCCTTGCCTTTAAAGCGTTCGATGGCGATGGCCTGCGCTTCTGATTCCACCTTGGTGCGCTGCTCACGACTGAGGCTGAAACTGACATTAGACAGTGTCAAGGTCTGGATTTTGCCCGCCGTGGTGGTAATGCGCGAAAAATCTCGCCCGTCCAGCACCAGCTCAGTCGTGCCCTGCCAGCCATTTAGCTTGCCATTTTTGTCATACCGCGGGTACAGGCTGAAGTTTCCTGTCCGCACGTCGAGCTGCCCTGCCAGCACAGAAGGCCGGGCAATCGCCAGCGCGGCGTCAAGTGCCTGCTTGAGCTGGGTTTGAACGGTAATGGCATCAGGCCCGTTGGCGGTCGTGTTCATCGCAATCGACAGCAGGTCTTGCGGCACTTCGACGCTGCCGCTGGCAGACAGCTGGGCAACATTGGCAGGAACCGGTAGCGTTTGAGCAAAAAGCCCTGTAGCGCCCATTAAAAGGGCGCAAGCAGCTATTAATTTAGGATTTTTCATGGTGTTCGGAACAGATGAATTTAAAAAAATTTGAAGGCTTCAGTATGCCCTTGAAAGCACGGCCTGCGCGAAGTTACCAGCGCGGGCAAGTTGTGTAACAGTGTGTCAAACTACAGCATAAATACGTCAAATCTCGTTTTCAGCCCGCAAAATGGCGCTGTTACAAATTACCGGATGACTATGACCCAAGCTGCCACCACCCCACGCGCCGACAAAATCGTGATCGTCGATGACGACGCCCGAATTCGCGACCTGCTGCGCCGCTACTTGGCCCAGGAAGGTTTTGAGGTCATGCTGGCCGAAGACGGCAAGGCGCTCAGCCGCATTTTGCTGCGCGATTCAGTCGACCTGATTGTGCTGGACCTGATGATGCCCGGCGAGGACGGCCTGTCGATCTGCCGCCGCCTGCGAGCCACCAATGACAAAACGCCCATCATCATGCTGACCGCCAAAGGCGAGGATGTTGACCGGATCGTGGGGCTTGAAGTCGGTGCGGACGATTACTTATCCAAACCTTTCAACCCGCGCGAGCTGCTGGCCAGAATCCATGCGGTGCTACGACGCCGGCCCGCGACTGAAGTGCCCGGTGCGCCCTCGCAGGATCAGGAGGTCATTAATTTTGGGCCGTTCTCGTTCGATCTGGGCCTGCGTATTCTGCAAAAAAATGGCGAGGAATTACCGCTGACCACCGGCGAATTTGCCATGCTAAAAACCCTGGTGCGCCACCCGCGCCAGCCGCTGTCGCGTGAAAAACTGGCCCAGTTGGCCCGCGGCCGTGAGTTTGAGCCGTTTGACCGCAGCCTGGACGTACAGGTCTCGCGCCTGCGCAAACTGGTTGAACTGGATGCCGCCGTTCCCCGCTACATTCAGACGGTCTGGGGGGTGGGTTATGTGTTTGTGCCGGACGGAACCAATTAGCCAGTCATTTCCTGCGAGCTTGCGCGATGCAAAATTTTGGTCAGGTTGACGCTTTTATGCAAGTGACTGGCCCCAGCCTTCTTGAAACCGCCCCGGCCCCCCTGGAGGTGCGGGCACGCCGGGGTTTGAGCCTGTTTTGGCGTACTTTTTTCTTTTTGTCGCTGCTGCTGGCTGGCTCCATCGTGGCGTGGATACAAACTTACAGGTCACTTGAGTCAGAACCGCGCGCCTTGCAAAGCGCCCAGCAGCTGGCGTCGCTGGTCAACTTGAGCCGAGCGGCCCTGCGCTATTCTGATGCAATTGCTCGGGTGTCCCTTATCAAAACGCTGGCCGACGAAGAGCGGGTACGCATCAGCCTGCGCGAGCGAAAAGATGTTTTTGACCTGTTTGACAACGACAAGGTTGGCCAGCGCACCAGCGAAGAACTCAAAATCAGGCTCGGCGCCGACACCGTGGTGGCCAGCAGCGTAAACGGCCAAAAAGGCTTGTGGGTTGGTTTTTCAATTGACAAAGACCAGTACTGGCTGCAAACCGACGAATCGCGTATTGGCCCTTCTCGGGGCAGCACCTGGTTCGTTTGGCTGATCACGGCGGCCGCGCTGTCGCTGCTGGGGGCCGCTTTCATTGCAAGGCTGATCAACAGCCCGCTCAAGCAGCTGTCGTTTGCAGCAAGTCGCATGCGCGGGGGCGATTTTG
This sequence comes from Polaromonas sp., assembly GCA_025363315.1. Lineage (GTDB taxonomy): Bacteria > Pseudomonadota > Gammaproteobacteria > Burkholderiales > Burkholderiaceae_C > Polaromonas. The sequence goes on along the minus strand of JANYED010000007.1, from coordinate 3,639 downwards.
ATGCCAGCCTGCTGGACGAAAGAGCCGCCACTAGCGAGATTCGTGAGGTCAACATCGGTTTTAACCGAATGGCCGAACAATTGTCAAAAATCGAACAGGACCGCGTCATCATGCTGGCCGGCATCTCGCACGACCTGCGCACACCGCTGGCGCGTCTTCGGCTTGAAACGGAAATGAGCGTGGCCGACGCGGATGCACGCGCGCACATGGCCGCCGACATTTCGCAGCTCGACGCCATCATCGACAAATTTCTCGACTACGCCAGAACCGAGCCCGCCAGGCTCGACAGGGTGTCGCTGAACGCTGTGATAGAGGCTGCGATTTATGCGGTAGGCGAGGCAGATGACATGCGCATCACGGTCTCGCTGCCAGATGATCTGAACGTGTTAGCCGACGAGACTGAATTGCTCAGGGTGATTTCAAACCTGATTGAAAATGCGCGGCGCTACGGCAAAACACCTGAGACCGGCATCGCACTGGTCGACATTGCTGCCAAGGCACGTGACCAGTGGGTGCTGATCAAGGTACGCGATCACGGCATGGGTGTAGCGCCTGAAACACTGCCCAAACTGACGCGGCCTTTCTTCAGAGGGGACGCCGCCCGAACCGCAGCCACCGGCGCAGGTTTGGGATTGGCGATTGTCGAAAAAACCATCCAGCGAATGGGCGGTGTGTTTGGTCTCGCCAATACTGAATCAGGCGGGCTGGCAGCACATATCAAACTGCGCCGAAGCTAAAACAACAGCGCCACGGCACGCGCCTCCATGCTCAGCCCCTGACCGACAGGCCCCAGCTTTTCAGCCGTTTTGGCTTTGACGTTGACGCGGCTTGAATCCAGCCCCAAAGCGTCAGCAATGCGCTGCCTCATTGCCGGGATATAACTGGCCAGCTTGGGTGCCTGGGCAATCACGGTGCTGTCAATGTTGCCAATTTTGTAGCCGCGCTCAGTCACCAGCCGAGCCGCATCAACCAGTAGCACAATCGAATCGGCACCTTTGAATTTGGCATCAGTATCTGAGAAATGTGAACCAATATCGCCCAGCCCGGCTGCGCCCAGCAGCGCGTCAATGATGGCGTGCAGCAGGACATCGGCGTCTGAATGACCCAGCAGCCCTGTGCTGTTCGGCACCTCCACCCCGCCGATGATGAGCTTGCGGCCGGGCACCAGCGCATGGGTGTCCCAGCCTTCGCCGACGCGTATGTTTGGGAGGTCAGTGGTCATGGGTTGCTTTCATTCGACTTTGCAAAATCGCCTCGGCCAGCGCAAAGTCTTCGGGGTAAGTGACTTTGAAGTTTTGCGCACTGCCATTGACCAATAACGGCTTGAAGCCCTGGGCTTCCATGGCGCTGGACTCGTCGGTCACCGCATCACCCGCCGCAACAAGCGCCGCCAACAGCCCTCCAATGCGAAACATCTGCGGCGTTTGTGCCAGCCATTTGTCGCTGCGATCTACGGTTGCTGACACGCGCCCGTCGATGCTGCTTTTCAAAGTATCAGGCAATGGCAGCGCCAACAAGCCGCCTACTGCATCGTTTTGGCAAGCGTCGATCAAAGCCGTGATTTGCTCAGGCGTGATCAGGCAGCGCGCCGCATCGTGCACCAGCACCCAGTCGCCAGGCTTGGCGGTCTGTTTTAGCAACGCTTGCAGGCCGTTGCGTACGCTGAGGGCGCGGGTGGCGCCGCCCACGGCAACCCGCTGGTCATTGGGTTGGTTGAAGTCAGGGAAGGCTTGCTTGAAACCCTCGTCGTCAGGAGAAACCACCACCCAAACGCCAGAAATATTGCCGACCTGCCTGAAGGCTTGCAGCGTGTGCCAAACCATGGCTTGACCAGCGATTTTTTTGTATTGCTTGGGGCTGGCAGTCGCTGCACGGCTGCCGTTGCCAGCGCACGGAATCAGTGCAAAAAATCGGGGCTTAGGGGGCTCTGGCGTCATACGGTCATCATAAATTCTAAAATCGGTACAGCAGCGCATGGCACCCCACTCTTTTTAGTTTGGGGTGCTCGCGTTTGTCCAGCGCCTTTTAAAATTGACGAGATTCATGGAATTACCCAAACTTAACCCCGGTAAACGGTTTACCCTGCCCCCGCCCGTTGGCTCGGCGGACGCGTTGCTGATCGCGCAGCTCGGCTTGAGAGAAAAAGCAGCTGGCAAACTCACTGCCATCGTTACGTCAGATGCCACCACCGCCCAGCGGCTGATGCAGGAGCTGGCGTTTTTTGCGCCTGACTTGCGTTGCGCGCTCTTCCCCGACTGGGAAACACTGCCGTATGACACCTTCTCACCGCATCAGGACCTGATCAGCGAACGTTTAGCCACGCTGTGGCGCATCCAGCAGCGCAGCAAAGATTCAGGCGCTGACGTGGTCATCGTGCCCGCCACCACGGCGCTGTACCGCCTGGCTCCGCCCAGCTTTTTGGCGGGCTACACGTTTGAGTTCAAGGTCAAGCAAAAGCTGGACGAAGCCAAGCTCAAAGGTCAGCTCACACTGGCAGGCTACGGCCACGTCACGCAGGTTGTCAGCCCCGGTGAATACGCAGTGCGCGGCGGCTTGATTGACTTGTTCCCGATGGGTTCACTCGTGCCCTACCGGGTTGATTTGTTTGACGATGAAATTGACAGCATTCGCACCTTTGACCCGGACAGCCAGCGGTCGCTCTACCCGGTGCCAGAGGTTCGCCTGCTACCAGGCCGCGAGTTCCCGATGGACGACGATGCCAGAGCCCGCTTCAGAAGCCGATGGCGAGAACTGTTGGACGGCGACCCGACTAAAAGTCGTATTTACAAAGATATTGGCAATGGCGTCGCGACAGCAGGCATTGAATACTATTTGCCGCTGTTTTTTGAAGAGACGGCGACGGTTTTTGACTATCTGGGAGCCAATGCGACAGTTGTTTTGCATGGGGATTTAGAGCCAGCTTTTCAACGCTTTTGGCAAGACACCAAAGACCGATATCGGCTGGTTAAAGACGCGCCAGACCGGCCTGCGTTGCCGCCTGAGTCGCTGTTTTTAAGTGCGGAACAGTTTTACGCACGGGCCAATGGGTACGCGCAGCTAGCTTTGCGTGTTGCCATACAACCTGTCATCCAGGGCTTGACCGGGGATACATCCCCGAATCAGCCCAATTCTGAAAACGCAGATGGATTGCGGGTCGAGCCCGCAATGACAAGCCTTGATGGCGAACCAACTACCTATGCAGAATTCGCTTCCCTAGCCTCCATGGCCGTGGTGCGCGGTGCTGAAGATCCGCTCACCCAACTCAAAGCCCATATTAAAAACACACCGCAGCGTGTTTTGATCCTGGCCGAAAGCGATGGCCGCCGCGAGAGCCTGCTTGATTTTTTACGCGCCAGTGGCGTGAGCCCGCCGGCGTTTGACTCGCTAGAAGACTTTCAGACCAGCTCTGAAAAGTTAGGCATTGCCACTGCCGCCCTAAACGTCGGTTTTAGCTGGCTCGAAGGCGACATTGACTTCATTACCGAGACCGAGCTGTTTGCCGCTGGCATGGCGGTGCGCCGCCGCAATAAAAAACAGGAAAAAGTCAGCGATGTAGAAGCGCTGATCAAGGACCTGTCAGAGCTGAACGTGGGCGACCCGGTGGTGCACAGCGCCCACGGCATTGGCCGCTACAAAGGG
>JANYED010000368.1 GCA_025363315.1 Polaromonas sp. | reverse complement strand
GTGGACTATGTTTTGCAAGACCCGGTGACTGGGCTGGCAGATGTGGCTGCCATGGCTGCCAAGCTGGCGGGCAATGATGTTGCTGGCGTTGTGCTGCAAAGCCCGAATGCATTCGGTGTGATCGAAGATGTGGGTGCTTTGTCAAGCGTCTGCAAACAAAGTGGCGTGCTCTTGAGCGTTTGCGTTAATCCGTTGCTCTGCGGCTGGATTGAAGCGCCGGGTCAATTGGGCGCCGACATTGTGGTGTGCGAAGGCCAGCCTTTGGGTTTGCCGTTGTCTGCTGGCGGCCCGTACATCGGCATCATTGCCTGCGCCAAACCGCTGGAGCGCTACCTGCCCGGCAGGCTGGTGGGGCGTGTGCATGACCTCAATGGTCAACTCGGTTATGCGTTGGTCAAAGAAGACCGCGAACAGCATGTGGCACGTGACAAAGCCACCAGCCATATTTGCTCTAACCAGGCTTTGAACGCCATTCGTGTAGCGGTGTATCTGGCGTGTTTGGGTGAACGCAACTTCATGCAAATTGCTGAGGTGAATGCTGCCAATGCGGTGATGTTGTGCGATTTGTTGATGGCGTTGCCGGGCATCAAGCTGCTGCGCACTGGCGTGCATTTCAATGAATTTGCCATTGAGTTGCCAATCCCTGCCACTGAGTTTTGCGCGCGCATGAAGCGTCTTGGTGTTTTTGCAGGCGTGCCGGTGGATGAATTGCTGGCGGGGCACCAACGCGGCTTGCTGATTGCCGTGACCGAGACCAAAACTATGGCTGACATGAAAGCCTATGCAAAGCACACCAAAGCGTGTGTGGAGTGCGTTTGACATGGCTGCTACCTCGCCCTCCCAAATGATCACCGACCTGCATCGCCCCGGTGCAGCGAGCGATGTTTTTGCATCCTCCGAAATCCATTCGCGCGCTACCAAGCCTTCGTTCGCGCGCTTCAGGCAAACCATTGGTTTGCCGGAGGTTAGTGAAGTCGATGTGACTCGCCACTTCACACGTCTGAGCCATGAATCGCACGGTGTTGATAATGGGCCGTACCCGCTCGGTTCATGCACCATGAAGTACAACCCCAAGCGCAACGACGTACTGGCGCGTCTGCCAGGCTTTGAAAACGCGCACCCTTTGCAAGACACCAACACGCTGGGTGGCGTATGGGAAATGTACGAGCGCCTGCAAACCATGGTGTGCGAAATCACCGGCATGGACGCTTGCTGCCTGGCCCCCGCAGCGGGTGCGCACGGCGAGCTGGCTGGGTTGTTGGTGATACGTGCGCACTTTGCACGCTTGAACAATCGCAGACCCATCGTCATCGTGCCTGATTCTGCGCACGGCACCAACCCGGCGTCAGCCGCCATGGCTGGGTTTGACTGCCGAATTGTTCCATCGGACATGAAGGGTCGGGTTGATCTGGTGGCGCTCAAAAGCATGCTGACACCCGATGTTGCAGCTTTCATGCTGACCAATCCGTCAACGCTCGGTTTGTTTGAAAACCAGATTGTCGAGATTGCCGATGCGGTGCATGCCAATGGCTCGCTGCTGTACTACGACGGTGCCAACCTGAACGCATTGATGGGCATCGTCCGGCCGGGCGACATGGGTTTTGATGTGGTGCACGTCAACGTACATAAAACGTTTTCCACACCGCATGGTGGTGGTGGACCAGGTGCTGGCCCGGTGGCTGTCAAAGCTGCGTTGGCAGCGTATTTACCCAGCCCTGTAGTGTCTCGCCTGGGCGGTGTTGCGCAGCCAGATGCAAACCGGCCTTTGTCCATCGGCAAAATGAAAAGCTTTCATGGCCATGTGGGTGTGTTGCTGCGTGCCTATGGCTACCTTCGCACCATGGGCGGGGCGGGTTTGCGCCAGGCTTCCACGCACGCCGTGCTCAATGCCAATTATTTGCAGCATCAATTAAGCCACATGCTGCCGCCGGTTTACAGTCAGTTTTGCAAACACGAAACTTTGCTGTCGGGTGAAAAACTCAATACATCGGCCCGGCAGTTTGCCAAGCGGTTGATTGACTACGGCATGCATCCGCCCACGCTGGTGGGTGCAGGTTGCGTTTACTTCCCGGGTGACTTGAAGTCTGCCATGTTGATTGAGCCGACTGAGACCGAAACCAAAGCTAGCTTGGACTACCAGGTGGGGATTTATCAAAAGGTGTTTGATGAAGACACCCACAATGAAGCGCTGGTTGAAAGCGCGCCCATCAGCAGAAAAATTGCTCGCATTGATTTAAAGAATTGAAGGATTCACCATGTGCGGAATAGTCGGCGTGGTCAACGCCAAAAGCGTCACCAAAGACGATGTTTGGAGCATGATCAACACAATCAAATACCGGGGTGTTGACGAGCAGGGTGTGGAGCAATTAGGCCGTGCCATGCTTGGCCATGCACGCCTGGCAGTGGTAGACCCTGAAAACGGCATGCAGCCCATGTGCAGTACCGACGGCAAGGTGTGGGTGGTTTTCAATGGCGAGATTTTCAACTTCATTGAATTGCGTGAGCAGCTCAAGGCCAAGGGCTACAAGTTCAAGTCGCGCTGCGATACTGAAGTGCTTGTGCACTTGTGGATAGAAAAAGGCGAGAAGATGCTGGACGATCTGGTCGGCATGTTTGCATTTTTCATTTGGGACCAGCGCACCGAGACCGGCATGCTGGCACGTGATCGTCAGGGCATCAAGCCCTGCTTTTACGCTGAATATGACGGCGGCCTGGCTTTTGCCAGCGAGATGAAGGCCATTCTTGCCCTGCCAAAGTTTGAGCGCAAGGTCAATGATGCGGCTCTGGGTCATGTGTTCTCGTTCAACTACTGCCCGCCACCAGAAACCTGCTTTGAAGGCATTCGCCATTTGCCGCCAGGCACCTTCATGCGTTATGGCAATGGGCGCTTTTCAGAGCCGCAGCGCTACTGGGAGTGGCCGCTGAGCGGCGAGCGCGTGGATGCCAGCCAGGAAGATCTGGAGCAGGCGATTGACGAAGCCATCAAGCTGCAAATGCGTTTTGATGTGGATGGCGGTTTGTTTTTAAGCGGTGGTGTGGACTCGTCCGTCATCGCTTCCCGCTTGGTGCCGCAGTGGAACCGCCCGCAACTGGATGCGATTGGCCTCAG
>JANYED010000318.1 GCA_025363315.1 Polaromonas sp. | reverse complement strand
TCGCCCATCAAATTGCGGGCAAAGCGGGTGGACAGCTTGGCTTGTTCAAACACCTCGTCGGGCGTCATGCGCAGCTTTTTTTCCATGTGCAATGCACTGGTGGCCAAGAACAAATGCAGGCGGCCAGATGCGGCCGGTTTGAGGGCTTCGGCCGCACGCGCAATATCGCGGTCATTGGCACGAGCCAATGCGCAAACAGTAGAAGTCTTAATGACCTCTGCAATCGCTTTGACGCATTCAAAATCACCATTCGAGCTGGCGGGGAAACCGGCTTCAATCACATCGACCTTCAGTCGCTCCAACTGGCGCGCAATGCGCAGCTTCTCGTCGCGCGTCATGGAGGCGCCGGGCGACTGCTCGCCGTCGCGCAAGGTGGTGTCGAAAATGATGAGTTTGTCAGCCATAAGATTCTCCGCAAAAATAAAATCAGAAATCCAGCAACACAAAAACAAAAACGGCCCGTTGCTGGTGCAAACGGGCCGTTGGAATTGGATAAGTGCGTTAAGTTGTCACGTGCACTACCAGCTCCGCCCGTTGGCAGATAGCAGTAGTGCTAGCAAAATTCGTTTCATGTATATAAATATATCACAGCTTTATGTGCACAAATTATTTGTGCAGCCCGCGCTCGTCTGGCTCATCTGTTGACGTAGAAATCACGCTGGTTTGCTGGCCCTTGGCCTTGCGCCAGCCGTAAACGGCGTAGCCTGAAAAGCCGTAAATCACAAACAGGCCAAACATCACGATCGGTGGGTCGATATTGATGGCGGCGATGGCCAGCGCGATCAACACAATCACGACAAACGGCACGCTCTTTTTCATCTGAATGTCTTTGAAGCTATAAAACGGCACATTGGTGACCATCGTCAGGCCAGCGTAAAGGGTCATGGCAAACGCGTACCAGCGCACGTCTGCGCCGTCGATGCCGGCATCCGTCATCAGCCAGATAAAACCGGCCACCAGCGCGGCTGCGGCGGGTGACGGCAGGCCTTGAAAAAACCGCTTGTCAACAACTGTGGTGTTGACGTTAAAGCGCGCCAGCCGAAGCGCCGCGCAGGCGCAATAAACGAATGCGCCGATCCAGCCCCAGCGACCTAAAGTGTTGAGCGCCCAAACGTAGGCAATCAAGGAGGGCGCTGCGCCAAACGACACCATGTCAGACAGCGAATCCATCTGTTCGCCAAACGCGCTTTGGGTGTTGGTCATGCGGGCGATACGGCCGTCCAGACTGTCAAGCACCATGGCACAAAACACGCCAATCGCGGCTTGCTCAAACCGGCCGTCAATCGCCATCACCATGGCATAAAAGCCACCGAACAAAGCTGCCAGCGTGAAGAGGTTAGGCAGGATGTAAATGCCCTTGCGGCGTTTTCGCACCACAACATCCCGGCCCTGGGCCGAGGGCTCATCGCCATCATGCATAGAAAGTGCTCCTGTAGTGTTGTCGAGGATAACAAAACACTGTGACGTGAAAATTAAAAAGCCGCGCAAGCTGATTGCACGGCTTTTTGCAGGACGAGAACCTGACTTGCGAGCCTAGTTCTTCGTCTGGTCAACCAGCTGGTTGACCAGACGAAGAACTAGGCTCGCAAGTCAGGTTCTCGTCCTGCAAAAAGCCGTGCAATCAGCTTGCGCGGCTTTTTAATTTTCACGTCACAGTGTTTTGTTATCCTCGACAACACTACAGGAGCACTTTCTATGCATGATGGCGATGAGCCCTCGGCCCAGGGCCGGGATGTTGTGGTGCGAAAACGCCGCAAGGGCATTTACATCCTGCCTAACCTCTTCACGCTGGCAGCTTTGTTCGGTGGCTTTTATGCCATGGTGATGGCGATTGACGGCCGGTTTGAGCAAGCCGCGATTGGCGTGTTTTGTGCCATGGTGCTTGACAGTCTGGACGGCCGTATCGCCCGCATGACCAACACCCAAAGCGCGTTTGGCGAACAGATGGATTCGCTGTCTGACATGGTGTCGTTTGGCGCAGCGCCCTCCTTGATTGCCTACGTTTGGGCGCTCAACACTTTAGGTCGCTGGGGCTGGATCGGCGCATTCGTTTATTGCGCCTGCGCGGCGCTTCGGCTGGCGCGCTTTAACGTCAACACCACAGTTGTTGACAAGCGGTTTTTTCAAGGCCTGCCGTCACCCGCCGCAGCCGCGCTGGTGGCCGGTTTTATCTGGCTGATGACGGATGCCGGCATCGACGGCGCAGACGTGCGCTGGTACGCGTTTGCCATGACCCTTTACGCTGGCCTGACGATGGTCACCAATGTGCCGTTTTATAGCTTCAAAGACATTCAGATGAAAAAGAGCGTGCCGTTTGTCGTGATTGTGTTGATCGCGCTGGCCATCGCCGCCATCAATATCGACCCACCGATCGTGATGTTTGGCCTGTTTGTGATTTACGGCTTTTCAGGCTACGCCGTTTACGGCTGGCGCAAGGCCAAGGGCCAGCAAACCAGCGTGATTTCTACGTCAACAGATGAGCCAGACGAGCGCGGGCTGCACAAATAATTTGTGCACATAAAGCTGTGATATATTTATATACATGAAACGAATTTTGCTAGCACTACTGCTATCTGCCAACGGGCGGAGCTGGTAGTGCACGTGACAACTTAACGCACTTATCCAATTCCAACGGCCCGTTTGCACCAGCAACGGGCCGTTTTTGTTTTTGTGTTGCTGGATTTCTGATTTTATTTTTGCGGAGAATCTTATGGCTGACAAACTCATCATTTTCGACACCACCTTGCGCGACGGCGAGCAGTCGCCCGGCGCCTCCATGACGCGCGACGAGAAGCTGCGCATTGCGCGCCAGTTGGAGCGACTGAAGGTCGATGTGATTGAAGCCGGTTTCCCCGCCAGCTCGAATGGTGATTTTGAATGCGTCAAAGCGATTGCAGAGGTCATTAAGACTTCTACTGTTTGCGCATTGGCTCGTGCCAATGACCGCGATATTGCGCGTGCGGCCGAAGCCCTCAAACCGGCCGCATCTGGCCGCCTGCATTTGTTCTTGGCCACCAGTGCATTGCACATGGAAAAAAAGCTGCGCATGACGCCCGACGAGGTGTTTGAACAAGCCAAGCTGTCCACCCGCTTTGCCCGCAATTTGATGGGCGA
>JANYED010000303.1 GCA_025363315.1 Polaromonas sp. | reverse complement strand
TAGTGCGTGTTTTCACCCCGTTCACCGCCTGCGATGGCGAAAACCTCGCGTTGTACAGCTGGCAGCCTGAGGACTCGATTGACCCGCCTACCCGCCCAGACACCATGGTGCGCGGCGTGGTGCTCATCGTGCATGGCCTGGGCGAGCATGCCGGCCGTTACGACCACGTGGTCAACAGTTTGCACAGCTGGGGTTTTGAAGTGCGCGCCTATGACCAGCGAGGCCACGGCGAGTCTGGCGGCAAGCGCGGCGCGCTGCCCAGCAATATGGCCCTGCTGGATGACCTGGCCGAGGTGGTGGACAGCGTTAGAAAGCAGTATCCCAAGCTGCCGCTGATTTTGCTGGGCCACAGCATGGGCGGCCTGGTGGTTGGCCGCTTTGTGTCGCTGCGCATTCGCCCGGTCGATGGTCTGGTCATGGCGTCGCCTGCCCTTGACGCTGGAATCGGCCCCCTTCAAAAGCTGCTGCTCGAGGTTCTGCCCCGTTTGGCGCCTAACCTGACTGTCAGCAACGGCCTGGACATCAACTTCACATCGCACGACCAGGAGGCCGTCAAGGCGTATGCGGCAGACCGTTTGGTACACAACAAAATATCACCGCGGCTGGGTCAGTTCATCGCAGACGCGGGACCCCTTGTGGTGGCTGCCGCCACCAACTGGCGCGTGCCTACGCTGCTCATGTACGCTGGTGCGGACAAGCTGGTCAATCCTGCAGGCAGTGATGCTTTCGCCAAGTTAGCGATCACTTCAAAAACCGTCAAGGCGGGTACGGTGACGATCAAATGCTTTGACGGCTACTACCATGAGCTGTTCAATGAGCTGGACGCAGCGCCGGTGTTTGAACTGCTTGCAAAATGGCTGGACGCCCGGTTTTAAGCCGTTTTCAGCTCGCCGGGTGTTTCATCCAGTTTAGGTAGGAAATAAGCCGCTAGCCCAATAAATACGGGCGCAAACAGCTCCTGAATTTATAGCGTTACAAGGGGCTGAGAACCGCTGTCAGTTCACCTTCAGCACGCCGCCCCGGCCCATGCCGCCTTTGACATCCTGGGCTTTGTAGTTGCGCAGCGAAATCACCATGCCGTTGTAGGCGTCCATAAAGGCGGCCACGGTGGCCTTGCCTTCGGGCGTGCGTGAAAAGCCCGACAAACCGCCTGCTGCACTGCCGCCAAACGCGCCCAGCGCCGCGCCGTAGTTGGTAGCGGTTGAATTTCCTTCGGAAATGCCGATCTGCACGCCCGAGCGAATGTCGATCATCGTCAGCGTGACCACCGACGCACGGCTTTGAAGGTTACCGGCCAGCGCACCCAGCACCGAATTGCCGCGGCCCAGCAGGCCGCCCAGTGAGGCGCCCACCTGGCCGGTGGACTCGTTGTCAACGATGATCGATGGCTCCAGGTAGTAATCAGCCGCAACGCGCTGGCCTTTTTGCTGGTTAGATCCGGCGCGGAATTCGCCCGAATTGCGCTGCTTGTCGGTGATTTCGGTGATCCGGCTGTCGGTACGATTGTTGCCCACCGACGTGATGACAAAGCAGTTGGACTGCTGCACCGCCAGGCGAATCAGCGGCTCAATCGAGGTGACCTTAGTGGCGGCGCCAAAGCTGGCGTACCACGGCTTGCCGCGGCCATCGTCAACCGCCAGAGTGCCCAGCGGCGCAGCGCAGCGCTCAAAGGCCGGGTTGGCGCCGGCGCTGGTGCTGCCAGCGGCTGAGCCGGTGGCAGCCGTGGGGCTGGTGCCGGTAGATACCGAGCCGCCGAACGACGGCATGGAAGGCATCGTCATGCCGCCGCCCGGTGCAGCGCAGCCCGCCAGGGTCAGTGCAGTTGCAAGGGTAGTCAGACGAAGGGCTGAGGAGAAGGTCATCATGGAAGGCTACTTTCTAGGATTTAAACGAAACAAAAAACGCAAGGATGGGGAACTGCAACGGTTTAAGAAGCGCTAAAGGCCGCTTGTAATTTAGCGGTAATACCAGCCTGCCGGGCCCCAGTAGCTGTAGTACGGGTAGCCGCTGTACCACCAGCCGTACCACGACTGCTTGTTGGCCTGGCGCCAGTTGTAGTAGTCGCGTTCGGTTTTTTTGGCAGTTTGCGCCTGGCCCAATAATTTGGCGGCTTCCCCGTCGCCTCGGCTAGCCGCCATAGCCAGCCATTTTTCGGCTTCGGCGGGGTCTGACCCCATTTCCTGCAGGCCCATCAGGTAAAACCTGCCGACGGCGAGTTGCGCGCGTGCGTCACCGCGCTCGCCCGCATCGCGCATCCATTTCAGGGCCTGGTAACTGTCTTGTTTGACGCCGTCGCCACGGAAAAATCGCAGCCCCAGGTCGTAGGCCGCACGCGGGTCTTTGGCAGCGATGGCTTCCAGCGATTTGATGCGGCGCTCGGCGTCCGCGTCGCCGCCGGCATTCGGGTCAAAGGTCGCGCTGTTGCGTGGCCGGTCTGAACACCCGCTGTCATCGCAAATTCGCACCGTCGGAATGTTAACTGGTGGCGTCTGCGCGAATGCGGACGCGCTCAAGGCCACCAACGCTACGAAAAACAGTTTCATCTCGCACCATCCTTAAAACAATCGTTACATCCTTGCAATGTTACCCGATGAAATATACGGTGTCCGCGGTACAAACACGCGGTAAAAAGTCAACAGCGAGGTGGTCGCTTGAGGAAGTCTGTATGGCCGTCATGGCTAAACAAGAGGTGTGAGGTTGCTGAGTTGCAGGTGACAAGCTGCCTTTGGTTGACTTTGAGGGATAAATTGGCCCTTAGCCCAGTAACCACGGGCGCAGACAGCTCCGATATTCATAGTAAACCATCAAACTCAGATGGTAAAAATTTTCCCCGGATTCATGATGTTCTGCGGGTCCAGCGCACGCTTGATGGTACGCATCATGTTCACCGCGCCGTCACCCGCCTCGGTTACCAAGAAGTCCATCTTGTGCAGGCCCACACCGTGCTCGCCGGTGCAGGTGCCTTCCAGCGCCAGCGCCCGGCTGACGAGTTTGTGGTTAAGCTCTTCGGCAACGCGGCGTTCTTCAGGAATGTTCGGGTCAATCAGGTAACCAAAGTGAAAGTTACCGTCGCCTACATGGCCAACCAAAAAGTAGGGGATGTTGGTCGCGTCGACCTCGGCAATTGAGTCCAGCAGGCAGTCGGCCAGACGTGAAATGGGCACGCAGGTGTCGGTTGAAATGGCGCGGCAACCGGGTCGCGACTGGATGGCGGCAAAGTAGGCGTTGTGCCGCGCTGTCCAAAGCCGCGTGCGCTCTTCAGGTGTGCTGGCCCATTCAAACGAGCCACCACCATGGCCTTGGCTGAGCTCTTGCACCAGCTCGGCCTGCTCCTTCACGCTTGCGGGCGAGCCATGAAACTCCATCAGCAGCATGGGCTCTTCAGGCAGGCCAAGTTTTGAGTGCTTGTTGACCATGCGCACGGTGTTGTGGTCGATCAGCTCGACCCGCGCAATCGGTATGCCCATTTGAATCACTTCAATCGTGGTGCGCACCGCCGCTTCAATGCTAGGGAAGGAGCACACCGCAGCGCTGATGGCTTCGGGCAGCGGGTACAGCTTGACAGTCACTTCCGTGATCACGCCCAGCGTGCCTTCACTGCCCACCATCAGGCGCGTCAGGTCGTAGCCAGCCGATGATTTTTTAGCCCGCGTCCCGGTGCGAATCACCTCGCCGCTAGCCGTCACCACTTCAAGTGCCAGAACGTTTTCACGCATGGTGCCGTAGCGCACGGCGTTGGTGCCGCTGGCACGCGTGGCGCTCATGCCCCCCAGCGTGGCGTCTGCGCCGGGGTCGATGGGAAAGAAAAGCCCGGTGCTTTTGACCGCTTCATTGAGCTGCTTGCGCGTTACGCCGGGCTGCACCGTCACCGTTAAATCTTCAGCGTTGATGTGCAGCACACGGTTCATGCGGCTCACGTCGATGCTGATGCCGCCCTGCACCGCAAGCAAATGCCCTTCAAGCGATGTGCCCACGCCAAACGGTATGACGGGCACATTAAATTGGCCGGCCAGTTTGACGGCATCGCTTACATCTTGCGTGCTTTCAGCAAACACCACCGCGGACGGCGGCGGCGCGGCGAACGACGATTCATCGCGGCCGTGCTGCTCGCGTACCACCAGGGCAGTCGAGCAACGGTCGACAAAGCGGTTTTTGAGCGCGTCAATGAAAGCGGCAGGCGTTTCGCGCTGGGCGATTTCGGGCAGCAGGTGAACTGGCAACGGTGCGTTCATGGCAACTCCAGAGTGTCATGTGAAAACTATGCAAATCTTGATCGGTCTGACAGACTGCGACCGATCTCAATCAACATTATGAAGCGTTTCACGGACATCGCACACTTACCCCCGGGGCAGCGAGTTTATGCTCACAACATGCTGATTGGCAGCTGTCTGAGTAACGGTTTTTAAAAGCAAAAAGGCCTGCCGCTCAATCAAGCGGCAGGCCCGTTGTCTGCTACCTGGGTTTATGAACCGGCAGCCTTGCTGAACTCTTCACGCGAAATGAATCCATCGCCATTGGCATCCAGCTGTTCAAAGCGGTCGGCGATGGCGGGCATCATTTGCGCTTCCTTTTTGTCCAGCTTGCCGTCCTTATTGGTATCGGCCTTAGCAAACGCTGCGTCCATTTCTTTAGCGCTGGCGTTGGCCTGTGGCCCGGCTGCCATCGGTGTGGCGGTGGACTGCGCGTGGGCTATGCTGGCAGCGCCCAACACCAAGGCCGACAGCAGCACCACACTGCGCAGTTCAAAGTTGGGAATAAAATGGTGTTTCCGAGTTTTCATAAGGTATTCAGGCAAGACCTGTAGAGTTAAGAAGCCCTTATTGCAACGCACTCAAGCGGCATTGACCAGCAGTTTTGCAATGCGTTTCCTCACACCACATCAAGCCTCAGCTCGACACATTCTCTTGCCGTTCGTAACGTTAATGCCCAGCATCTGCGGCGAGAGCATCATCACATTAACATTAAAAGTTTATGGCCAACAGACTCACACAAATCGCAACCCGCACCGGTGACAACGGCACCACTGGCCTGGGGGACAACACCCGCGTCAGCAAAGACAGTTTGCGCGTCCACGCCATGGGCGATGTGGACGAACTCAACTCCAACATTGGTGTGCTGCTGTGTGAAGAGCTGCCTGATGGCGTGCGCACCTTGCTGGTCGATGTACAGCACCAGCTGTTCAACCTGGGCGGCGAGCTGAGCATTCCAGGCTACGAGTTGCTCAAGGCCGAAGCGGTGGCACAGCTTGATGCCGCGCTTGAAGGACACAATGCCAAGCTGCCGCGACTGGCAGAATTTATTTTGCCCGCAGGGTCGCGCGCTGCATCGTTGGCGCACGTGTGCCGTACGGTGGCGCGCAGGGCAGAGCGCACCGTGGTGGCACTGGGTTCGGCTGAAGCGCTGAAAGATGCGCCGCGCCAGTACCTGAACCGTTTAAGTGATTTGCTGTTTGTGCTGTCGCGCGTCCTGAACCGCATGAATGGCGGCGATGACGTCTACTGGAAGAGCGAGCGCATGCAGCATGCAGCAAGCACAGACTGATGAACGCATGATGCAAAGCGCTGGCGTGGCTGCATCTACATCGACGCCCAAGCTTCCTTATGAAGGCATTCGTATTGTTGAATTTGCCCACATGGTGATGGGTCCGACGTGCGGCATGGTGCTGGCCGATCTGGGTGCAGAAGTCATTAAGATTGAGCCACTAGCGGGTGACAACACCCGCAAACTGTTGGGCGCAGGTGCCGGTTTCTTCACCCTGTTCAATCGCAATAAAAAAAGTATTGCACTTGATTTGCACACTGCGGCTGGCAAAGAGGCCGCGCTCAGGCTGATTGCCACAGCAGACATCGTCACTGAAAACTTCAAGCCTGGCAGCATGGCCAAGCTGGGGCTCGACTTCGCCGCGCTGGCCAAGCTCAATGACCGCCTGATATACGTCAGCCACAAAGGCTTTTTGCCCGGCCCGTATGAGCACCGCACCGCGCTGGACGAAGTGGTGCAAATGATGGGCGGCCTGGCCTTTATGACAGGGCGGCCCGGCGACCCGTTGCGGGCGGGCAGCAGCGTGAACGACATCATGGGCGGCATGTTTGGTGCGATGGGGGCCATGGCGGCGCTGGCGCAGCGGGCCGTAACGGGCAAGGGCCAGGAAGTGCAGTCGGCCCTGTTTGAAAACAACGTCTTTTTGGTTGCCCAGCACATGATGCAGTTTGCAGTGACGGGGCAAGCCGCCGCCCCCATGCCGAGCCGCATCTCCGCCTGGGCGGTGTATGACGTCTTCACCGTCAAGGGCGGTGAGCAAATCTTTCTGGCGGTGGTCAGCGACACGCAATGGGCCGTGTTTTGCAAAGCCTTTGACCTGGCCGATCTGCAAGCCGACCCGCGCCTGGTGACCAACAACGACCGTGTGCACGCGCGGGCCTGGCTGCTGCCTGCGCTGCGGTTGCGCATGGCGCAGCACAGCGCGGCCGAGTTGAGCGCCGTGTTCGAAAAACATGGCCTGCCGTTTGCGCCAATTACCGAACCGCAAGATTTGTTTCATGACCCGCACCTGCTGGCGACGGGCGGGCTTGCTCCGGTTCAGTCGCCGGACGGAACGCACACCCAGGTGCCCTTGATGCCCATCACGCTGAACGGCCACAGACTCGGTGTGCGAAGCAACCCGCCGCGTTTGGGCGAGCACACCGATGCGCTGCTGACGAAAGTGGGTTACACCGCCAGCGAGATTGAGGCGATGAGAGCCGCCAACGCTGCTGGGTAATGCAATTCGCTTGTATGCTATGTTATCAGGAGCTGCTCGCGCCCGTATTTATTGGCCTGCAGGCTGATTTATTACCTCAATATCAAAGCCATGACACTCACGAACCAGTCACCGCCCGCCAAAAATAGCCGTTCCCACCCGCACCATGGTGCTGCCTGCAGCAATTGCCGCTTCCAGGTCCGCCGTCATGCCCATCGACAGCGTGTCCATCGGCTCGGCCAACACGCCAGCGCTGTTGACTTGGTCGAACAAAGCTTTCGCCTTTGAATGTACGGCGCAGGCCGCTGCAAAATCTGCAGCAGGTTCGGGTATCGTCATCAGGCCGCGCAGGCGCAATCGCGGCAGCTTGACGACTTCTTCCATCAATGCCATCAACTCGCCAGGCATGACGCCCGATTTGTTCGTGCCGCCATCGATATTGACTTGCAGGCATATTTGCAGCGGTGGCGCCTGCGGTGGTCGCTGCTCGTTCAGGCGCTGGGCGATCTTCAGGCGGTCCACCGACTGCACCCAGTCAAAGTGCTCGGCCACCAGCCTGGTCTTGTTGCTCTGTACCGGGCCAATGCAATGCCATTCAAGCGTTGCAGAGTGGCGCAGGGCAGCAATTTTTTCAACGCCCTCGGTAATGTAGTTTTCACCAAACGCCATCTGGCCTGCGCCCAGCGCATCCAAAACCGCATCAACGCCAAAAGTTTTGGAGACTGCCAGCAACCGCACCGATGCAGCATCGCGACGATTGGCCTGGCAAGCGGCAGCGATGCGGTCTCCTACTTGCTTCAGGCGGCTGGTAATCGTGGTCATAATCCAAATGTAAACTGACTTTAGATTTCGACCATCGTTTTAAGGACTTGCGGGATGGACATTACCCAGTTACTGGCCTTCAGTGTCAAAAACAAGGCATCTGACCTGCATTTGTCGGCAGGTTTGCCGCCGATGATTCGGGTCCATGGCGATGTGCGGCGTATCAATGTCGAACCGCTGGACCACAAGCAGGTACACGCGATGGTGTACGACATCATGAACGACACCCAACGCAAAAACTACGAAGAGTTTTTAGAGGTGGACTTTTCGTTTGAGATTGATGGCCTGGCGCGGTTTCGCGTCAACGCGTTCAACCAGAACCGGGGCGCTGGCGCGGTGTTGCGAACGATTCCGTCAAAAATATTGTCGCTTGAGCAACTCAATGCGCCGAAAATTTTTGGCGATTTAGCCATGAAGCCGCGCGGTATGGTGCTGGTAACTGGCCCCACGGGTTCGGGCAAGTCCACCACGCTGGCCGCCATGGTCAATTACCTCAATGAAAACGAGTATGGCCACATCCTGACGGTCGAGGACCCGATTGAGTTCGTGCACGAGTCCAAAAAATGCCTGATCAACCAGCGCGAGGTCGGCCCGCACACCCTGAGCTTTAACGCCGCACTGAAGTCTGCCCTGCGTGAAGACCCGGACGCGATTTTGGTCGGCGAAATGCGCGACCTGGAAACCATTCGCCTGGCCATGTCCGCGGCTGAAACGGGTCATCTGGTGTTTGGCACGCTGCACACGTCCAGCGCGGCCAAAACCATCGACCGCATCATCGACGTGTTTCCGGCAGAGGAAAAAGAAATGATCCGTTCCATGTTGTCTGAATCACTGCAGGCCGTGATCTCGCAAACCCTGTGCAAAACCAAAGATGGCCAGGGCCGTGTGGCGGCGCACGAGATCATGCTTGGCACCAGTGCCATTCGCAATCTGATTCGTGAAGCCAAAGTCGCGCAGATGTACTCGTCGATTCAAACCGGCAACAGCGTCGGCATGCAAACGCTGGATCAAAACCTGACGGAGCTGGTCAAGCGCAATGTCATTTCTGCAGCTGAAGCACGAGGCAAAGCAAAAATTCCTGACAATTTTCCGAGCTAGAAGGATATGGCCCTCACGCTTGCCCACTGCGTGTGGCCGCTGCCCCCCCCCGAGGGGGCCGCTGCGCTTACGGCCTGGCAAAGCCAGGTCCGTGGCCTCTGCTTGGAAATGCGGGAAAGTCAAAAATAAAGGAGTTCTAAATGGAACGCGACCAAGCCAGTAAATTCATCAACGATTTGCTCAAACTGATGGTGAGCCGCAACGGCAGTGACCTGTTCATCACGGGCGAGTTTCCTCCTGCTATCAAGGTCGACGGAAAAATCACCAAGGTCTCCACGCAGCCCCTGAATGCAGCGCACACGCTTGCCTTGGCGCGCGCCATCATGAGCGACAAACAGGCGGCTGAATTTGAACGCACCAAGGAATGTAATTTCGCCATCAGCCCGCCAGGCGTGGGGCGGTTCCGGGTCAATGCCTTCATCCAGCAGGGCAAAGTGGGCATG
This sequence comes from Polaromonas sp., assembly GCA_025363315.1. Classification (GTDB taxonomy): domain Bacteria; phylum Pseudomonadota; class Gammaproteobacteria; order Burkholderiales; family Burkholderiaceae_C; genus Polaromonas. Next base: position 18,639 of record JANYED010000303.1, on the reverse strand, counting down.
GTGATGCGGGTGATTCCTGCGCTGCTGCCAACGATTGACGGCCTGGGCGTGCCGCAGGTGCTTAAGGAGGTCGTCATGGCCAAACGCGGCCTGACGATTTTGGTCGGTGCCACGGGCTCGGGCAAGTCGACAACCATGGCCGCCATGATTGACTGGCGCAACGAGCAATCGTACGGTCACATCATCACGATTGAAGACCCGGTCGAGTTTGTGCACCCTCACAAAAACTGTGTTGTGACGCAGCGTGAAGTCGGGCTGGACACCGACAGCTGGGAAGCCGCGCTCAAAAACACGCTGCGCCAGGCCCCTGACGTGATATTGATGGGCGAGGTGCGCGACCGCGAAACGATGGAGCACGCGATCGCTTTTGCCGAAACCGGGCATTTGTGCATGTGCACCCTGCATGCCAACAGCGCCAATCAGGCGCTGGACCGCATCATCAACTTTTTCCCGGAAGAGCGCCGCGCGCAATTGCTGATGGATTTGTCGCTGAACCTCAGGGCGATGGTGTCGCAGCGCCTGGTCCCCAAGCAAGACAGCAAGGGCCGGGCGGCGATGGTAGAGGTGATGCTCAATACACCGCTGATTTCAGATTTGATCTTCAAGGGCGATGTGTCCGAGATCAAGGAAATCATGAAGAAAAGCCGAAACCTGGGCATGCAAACATTTGACCAGGCGCTGTTCGACGCGTTCGAAAGCAACACCATCACCTACGAAGACGCGCTGCGCAACGCAGACTCTGTGAACGACCTGCGGCTGCAAATCAAGCTCAACTCGCAACGCGCCAAATCGGTCGACCTCGCCGCAGGGACCGAAAATTTTGCGATTGTTTAACTGCGCGGCCGTTCAAGGTGCTGGGGTTTGAAGTCTGCAAAGCAGTTCGCCAAAAAATCCATCGATGCGCGAATTTTGGGGGCGCGGTGTCGTTCCGCAAGGATGGTGGCATACACGGGGTACTGTTCTGTAGTGCAGTAGCTGGCCAGCACTTGTTTGAGCTGGCCTTGCGCTACCAATTCCCTACCCACCACGTCGTTGATGCGGCCAATGCCCGCACCTGCTTGCGCCAACGACACCACGGCCGCACTGCTGTTGACGCGCACCTGCCCACGCACCTCCTGAGTCACGGTGTGCCCCTTTGATAAAAACTGCCAGCGGTTGTGTGCAACAACAGCGGTGTTGGTGATCAGACTGTGAGACAGCAGATCACCAGGCGCGCGCGGTGTGCCGTGTTTTTTGAGGTAGCTTGGTGCCGCATACAAGGCGCGGCCATGCCTGCCCAAAGGACTCGCAATATGGGTGTCGACAGGCGCCACGCCAGCGCGCACGGCGATGTCTATGCCCTCGTAAGCCATGTTGACCATCCGATCATCAATATGCAGGTCAATACCCAAGTTGTGGTGTGTAGCCCGCAGTTCGGGCAGGCGCGGCATCACCACATATTGGGCCAGCAACTGGCTCACACTGATGCGCACCGTGCCATTTACCGTTCGGCTTCTTGTGCCCATGTTGTCTTGCAATTGCGCGTGTTCCTTGGCGATGCGCTGTGCACAGTCAAGAAATACCTCGCCATCGTCTGTCAGCGACAGGCTGTGCGTGCTGCGATGCGCCAGCAGCAACTGGCTTTACGCCTTTATGCGGGCGAAGTGCCGGGACACGTGACTGGCCGCGACCTGCCTGTCGCGCGCCACTTTAGACAGTGACTGCGCCGCCGCAACTTCAACAAACAACGCAAAATCGTCCAGGCTTAGGTTTTTGAGATTTGTCATTTGTGGTGCGCTATTTTTGTTGCTTGTGCATTTTCTGCACAAGCGTTGTACGGTGCAAGTGGTTTCGCTCCGGTATCAAAAAACGCACACTTGCCGGGCGTTCGCAAAACCAGAAATCAATCCGGATGTGGCGCGCCATTTCACAAAAGGAACCCACATGCCTCTCGTTCGCATCAACGTGCCGCAAGATACCCAAGCTTCAGACGTGGCGGCTGTCTCGGCAGCCGTGCATCAAGCGTTGGTCGCTACTTTCAATGTGCCTGAGCCCGACCGCTTCCAGACCATTCACAGACACAGCCCGCCAGATCTGGTCTGCACCCCCGAATTTTTGGGCGTTCAGCACTCTCAGCATGTGGTCTTTGTGCAGATCAGCTGCGCACCCGGCCGCAGCCTGGAGATGAAAAAGGCCCTGTACGCAAAGATAGCGACAGATATTGCTCTGACCAGCAGCTTTCAAGGCGGGGACGTGATCATCAATTTGCTGGAAACCGACCGGGAGAACTGGTCTTTCGGTTTGGGTGTAGCACAATATGCAGTTTGACATTCATACATTTCATACACCCGCCAAGAGATCCCCATGCCGTCTATCACCACCCGCACCTACGAACCCACCGCACAACAAAAAGTAGCCTTTTTAGGCTTGGGGGTGATGGGTTTTTCCATGGCGGGCCACCTGGCCGCAGCCGGTCATCATGTCAGTGTGTACAACCGCACGTCAGCCAAGTCAGCTATGTTTTGCGCAGAGTTTGCGGGCAGCACACACGGCCTGACGCCTAAAGCTGCTGTCAAAGATGCGGACATCGTGTTTTGCTGCGTGGGCAACGACGGCGACCTGCGCAGTGTGGCACTTGGCCCAGACGGCGCACTGGCTGGCATGAAAGCTGGTGCGGTGTTTGTCGACCACACCACTGCGTCTGCTGATGTTGCGCGTGAGCTGTATGCGGCGGCCAAAAGCCTTGGCCTTCATTTCATGGATGCGCCAGTTTCAGGCGGGCAGGCTGGTGCGCAAAACGGTGCTTTGACAGTCATGTGCGGTGGTGACGCGGCGGCGTTTGATGCGGTCAAGCCGGCGGGCATGGCGTTTTCAAAAGCCTTCACACTGATGGGTGCGAGCGGCGCCGGCCAGCTGACCAAAATGGTCAACCAGATCTGCATTGCCGGGCTGGTGCAAGGCCTGAGCGAAGCGGTAGCCTTTGGCCAAAAAGCCGGGCTCGATGTGAACCAGGTGCTGGATGTGATTGGCAAGGGTGCAGCGCAAAGCTGGCAACTCGACAACCGCGGTAAAACCATGGTGGCCGACAAATTTGATTTTGGCTTTGCCGTTGACTGGATGCGCAAAGATTTGGGGCTGGTGCTGGACGAGTCCAAACGCAATGGTGCACGTTTGCCAGTCACCGCACTTATCGACCAGTTTTATGCTGACGTGCAGGCCATGGGCGGCCAGCGCTGGGACACATCCAGCCTGATCAGGCGGCTGAAATAGGTCAATTGGTTTCTGGTTTTGGGGCAGCTGGCTGAGGCTTTGACGGTGTCGGCAGCAGCCGCGCCAGCTCTTCTTCGGTGATGATTTCCAAAACGCGGACGACCTTCTGAACCCCGGGAGTGCCGCGAACAACGTTTGTTGCGCGGTCTGCCTCGCGTTGCGTCACCCGCCCCATCAGGTACGTGGTGCCGCGCTCGCTGACCACTTTAAAAGCGTTTGAAAACAGATCCGGCGCATCAATCAGTTGTGCCTTCACGCGGCCCGTCACCAGCGTGTCTGCCGAGCGTTGCGTCAAGCTCGAACTGCCCGATACTGCCAGCTCATTGACGACAGTGGCGACGTTTTCAACGCGCGAAATCAGCTGTTCAACCATTTGCTTGTCTTGCGCTGTCGGCACTTCGCCGGTCAGCAGCACCTGACGGTTGTAGCTTGTCAGGTTGACATGGCCACGCTCAGCCAAGCTGCTGCGCAGGCGGCTGCTACCGCGCAGCTCGATGCCTTCATCTTCAAGTTGCGCACCTGACGTCCGCCGGTCGGTGGCCACCAGCGAGCCGCCTGCCGCCGCTCCGCCCAGCACCAGTGGAACGCATGCGGTCAGGCTGCCCACTACCAAGCTGGCAGAGAGCATGGACAAAGCCATGTGTTTCAGAAAAATACATTTCATGTTGAGGACTCCTGATCGCCAAGTAACTGGGCATCCACACCGTCACAAATACAGTGCAGCACCAAAAGGTGAACCTCCTGGATACGCGCCGTGCGCTCATGCGGCACGCAAATATGGACATCGGTTTCACGCAAGGCGTGGGTGATTTTTCCGCCGTTGCGGCCGGTCAGGGCCACCACCGTCATCTCGCGCTCATGCGCCGCTTCAATTGCGGCCAGCACGTTGCCAGAGTTGCCGCTGGTGCTAAGTGCCAGCAGCACGTCGCCAGCGCCGCCAAAAGCACGCACTTGTTTAGAGAAAATCACGTTGAAATCGTAGTCGTTCGCAATCGCTGTGAGAATCGAGCTGTCTGTCGTCAGCGCAATGGCGGCCAGTTCGGGCCGCTCGCGCTCGTAACGGCCCACAAACTCGGCCGCAAAGTGTTGCGCATCAGCAGCGGACCCGCCGTTGCCACAGGCCAGCACTTTGCCGCCACTGGTCACACTTGCCAAAATCGCCTGCACCGCGGCGGCGATGGGCTTGGACAAAAGCTGTGCTGACTGGTACTTCAGGTCGGCGCTGTCAATAAAGTGCTGTTCAATTCGTTGTTCAAGCATGCATCAATGATAGCGGGTCACAAAAGCGGCATACGCCCGCGTCATCACATCGGGTTACAAGTGTTGGGCCGGCTAGAAAGCATCAAATGCCGAACGCAGCCACTCAATCAAGGGCTTGTCTGCATCGCCCAATCCGCCCTGAATCAGCACCACATCAAAGCGGCACGGCGGCGGCGTTTTAAAGCGCATCAAGTAGTGTCGGGCCGCGAAAATGATGCGCCGCTGTTTAACCGCACCAATGCTGGCGCCAGCGCCGCCGTGCGATGCGCTGGCACGCTGGCGTACCTCTACGAACACCAGCGTGCTATCAGCGTCACGCATGATGAGGTCAATTTCGCCGCCGCCGCGGCCGGGTGTTCGATAATTGCTTTCCAGCAGCACCATGCCCGCCCGCACAAGCTGCGCCAGCGCCAGCGCCTCGGCCGCGTCACCCCGGCCCTTGGTGGTAGCCTTGGCGCTCACCTTAGCGCTCACCTTGGCGGTAACCTTGACATTAATCTTTGCACCAAGCTGACCTGTAGGGCTGGCAGGGCCCTCTTTTTTGGAAAACCACATTGAACGCTTCTTTCGACCTGGCCTTGAGCGCGGCAACAGCTGCCGCCGGCATGCAGCATTATCCGCAAGGCATGCTGTATGTGGTGGCCACGCCGATTGGTAACCTGGCCGACATCTCCTTAAGGGCGCTGCATGTGCTGCAGCTCGTTGACGCGATTGCCTGCGAAGACACGCGCCACACGCAGGGCCTGCTGCGTCAGTTTGGTATTGAAAAGCCTTTGCTGGCGGTGCACGAACACAACGAGCTCGAAGCAGCTGTCGGTGTGGTCGAACGCCTGCAACGCGGCGAGCGTGTGGCTTACGTCAGCGATGCGGGCACGCCTGCTGTAAGTGACCCCGGCGCACGGCTGGTGGCTGCCGTGCGCAATGCGGCCTTGACCGTGATGCCGCTGCCGGGCGCCAGCAGCGTGACCACTGCCTTGAGTGCTGCAGGAATTGCGGGTGATTCAGGATTCGTGTTTGCCGGTTTTTTGCCCACCAAGGCGGGCGAGCGTGACCAGGCGGTGGCAGCGCTGCAGTCTGACGCAAGGGCTGTCGTCATCATGGAAGCGCCGCACCGCATTGAAGCACTGGCTCAGGCTTTCAGCCCGTTGGGCGCAAGGCTGGTCACCGTCTGCCGCGAGCTGACCAAACAGTTTGAAGAAATCGCAACTGTTGCAGCGGATCGATTGGTGGGCTGGCTGGCCGCTGGCCCGCAGCGCACGCGCGGTGAGTTTGTACTGGTGCTGCACCCCATGCCGAAAGCCCTGCCGAAAGACGATGGCCGCCGCGTGCTGCAGTTGTTGCTGGCCGAGCTGCCGCTTAAATCCGCTGTCAAGCTGGCGGCTGAAATAACTGGTGCGGCTCGCAATGAGTTGTATGAAGCAGCTTTGAAATTTAAAAATGATGGCACCCAATGAACCCCAACGCCGATAAATTGTGGCCCGGCCCGCGCTGGGCGCTGGCGGTGTTGCTGGCGCTGCTTGGCATGTTGGGGCCCTTTTCGATTGACACTTACATTCCAGCTTTCTCGGGCATTGCCGCATCGCTGGGTGCCAAGCCAGTGGAAATGCAGCAAACGCTGTCGGCCTATCTGTTTGGCTTTGCCTTCATGAACCTGTTTCACGGAGCGTTGGCTGACAGCTTTGGCCGCAGGCCGGTGGTGCTGTGGGGCATTGCCGTGTTCACCCTAGCATCGGCAGGCTGCGCGTTGTCGCAAAGCAGTGAGCAGCTGGTGTTTTTCAGGGCGCTGCAGGGCTTATCAACGGGCGCGGGCATCGTGGTGTCGCGCGCTGTGATCCGCGATATGTTTCCGCCCGCGCAGGCCCAGCAGGTGATGAGCCAGGTCACGATCTATTTCGGCGCGGCACCCGCCATAGCGCCCATCGTTGGGGGCTGGCTGTTTGTGCACCTGGGCTGGCACAGTGTCTTCTGGTTTTTGACGGCTGTGGGCTTTCTGCTGTGGATAGCCAACGTCAAATATCTGCCTGAAACGCTGGCCATTGAGCAGCGCCAGAGCTTTCAGTTCAAGCACCTGATGCGTGGCTACTGGCAGCTTTGTTCAAGTCCAAGGTTTTTATTGCTGGCGCTGGCCAGCGGCGTGCCGTTCAACGGCATGTTTTTATACGTGCTGGCAGCGCCTGCTTTTTTGGGCGAGCATCTGGGCTTGCAGCCGACAGAATTCTTCTGGTTTTTTATTCTCACCATCAGCGGCATCATGTCGGGGGCCTGGCTCAGCGGCCGACTGGCCGGCAAGATCGCGCCCAAGCAGCAGATTCGCCACGGCTTTGTCATCATGCTGACGGTGTCGGTGGTTAATCTCGTGGCCAACTATTTCTTCAAGGCGCATGTCGCCTGGGCCTTGTTGCCAATCGCGCTGTTTGCGTTTGGCTGGGCATTGATGGTGCCGGTGGTCACGCTGCTGGTGCTGGACTTGTACCCCGAGCGGCGCGGCATGGCATCGTCGCTTCAGGCGGTGATTGGTTCGACCGCCAACGGCGTGGTGGCTGGCATGCTGGCACCGCTGGTGATGCACTCCACCATTGGCATGGCGGCGGCGTCGCTCGGCATGATGTGCATTGGCTTGGTAGCGTGGATGTACCTGCACTACCGTTGGCCCGACATTGGCCGCAGCTGAAGGCTGCGAACAGTTGATGCGTGTGGTCGATTCGCCTTTATCGGCGGTCGTTGCGGCGGTATTCCATGCCCACACCGGTTCGTTGCACGATTTGCGCGGCATCCAGGTACGCATAAAACTGCATCGGCACGTTAATGTCGCGCCAGCGGTAGGTCAGAATATCGCCCGACCAGCTGGCAACATGGTCAACAGACGCTGGGCGGCCAAACTCCGCCAGCGCGTCAGCACGTGTCCACTTGCCCACCACAACCCGCGAAAAGTCAGCCGGGTTCAGCACTTGCCGCACGCTGCTGACCTGACCGTTAGCGTCAAGATCAACCATGACTGCCGACTGGCCCGCAGGCTGGCGTGAGTACTGTAGTCGCTGCCCAGCAGGCAACTGCACCACCGCGCTAGGCTCGCCGTACTGCGCCGTTACCTGGTCGCGCGAGGTGCCAAGTTTGACCTGTTCCACAGCACAACCCGTCAAGAGCGTTGCAGCCACGAGCATCGTGCCTGCACAGCCCTGTTTAAAACCGATGACCCGCATGCTTGACTCCTTAAAAAATTGCTGATGTGTGTACGATTGGCAACCATGACCAATAGTTCAACACCCGATGCAGCCACGCTGGCCGCCCCAATTCGGGCCAATGCTAAATTTTTACTGGCGCACCCGGCGCATTTCATCGCGCTGGGTTTTGGCTCGGGCTTGAGCCCGATGGCACCCGGTACGGCCGGCACGCTGTGGGCTTGGCTGGCTTATTTGCTGCTTGCGCCCAATATGTCCAGTGCGCAAATGGGCTGGCTGATTGTGGGTTCCGCCCTGGTCGGGTGGTGGGCTTGCACCGTCACCGCAAAAAACATGGCCGTGCTGGATCCTGGCAACATCGTCTGGGATGAAGTGGTGGCCTTCTGGCTGGTGCTGTGGCTCATCATGCCGGCTGGTTTTACCGGCCAGCTGGTCGCATTTTTGCTGTTCAGGTTTTTTGACGCGGCCAAGCCCGGGCCTGTGGGCTGGGCCGACCAGGCGCTCAAAGGGTTTGGCCCGCGCGGTGGTTGGGGCATCATGTTCGATGATCTCGTGGCAGCGTTTTGCACGCTGCTGGTGATAGCGCTGTGGAGGTTCTGGTGACACCTGAGGCACCCAGAAAATTGCTATTAAATCAGGAGCTGTTTGCGCCCGAATCTATTGGGCTAATGGCTGATTTCCTACTTGAAAAAGGTTTTTTTCTGACCACAGCAGAAAGTTGCACAGGCGGCATGATCGCTGCCGCCTGCACCGACCTGTCCGGCTCCAGCGCCTACTTTGAGCGTGGTTTTGTCACCTATTCCAACGCCGCCAAAACGCAGATGCTGGGTGTCGACGCGATGCTGATTGCGCAGCACGGCGCGGTCAGCGAGCCGGTGGCCCGGGCCATGGCCTTTGGCGCGATTCGCCATTCGGCCGCCCAGGTGTCAGTTGCCGTGACAGGCGTGGCCGGGCCGACGGGTGGCACAACAGCCAAGCCCGTGGGTACGGTGTGGTTTGGGTTTTCAGTGGCCGGCACGTTGACGTCAGAGCGCATGCTGTTCGCGGGCGACCGCACTGCGGTCAGGGCTGCCACCGTGCAGTACGCCATCGATGGTTTGATTCACAGGCTCAGATTGACACCATGAATTTCTCAATCGCTCTGCGCGGCGTTGCGGGCACTGCCTCGGGCGTGTAGCCCAGTCTGCAAAACATTTGCAGGGTTTCATCAGCTGAGGTCCGCGGTGCTGGTTTTCCGAGCAACACTTGGTGTGCCTGTTCATAAAACGGTTTCATCTCGGTAAATTCTTGCAAGGCTTGGCTCATCGGGTGGACGCCCAACCCTATTTCGGTGGCTCGACGCTGCATGCGCACATACGCGCGGCCAGCTTCAATTTGTTGGCTGCGGCTGTTGCCAAGGGTGCTGAGCCAAACAAAACCCATCGCAGTGCGGCTGTGGCCCTCAAAACGGGCCAGCGCATTTTTGTAGCCTGCGCTGCCCACAGCAGGTGCTGTGCTGCGGTCGAGCAGGCCGATTGCGCTCATGGCGCGCACAAACGTACTGTTGACTGCAATGCCGTCGCGGCTGGCCAAAATTTCATCTGGTCCAACGCGCAACAGCTTGATGCTTTCGAGCATGGTGCGGGGCGTGCTGATTTCGACGACAGCCGATTGCTCGCACAAGTCTCGCAGCGCGGGTAGCCTGCCAGCGTCGACTGTGCCTGCCGCTGCAACGCTGCCAGCCCTCAGGCCGGACAACAGTTTTTCGATGCTGCCAGCGCTGACTGGGCGTGCTGGATCGTAGTCAGTCTTGGGCGTGTGGCGTTTGAGGATGTGCGCGAACAACGGATCTTTTTGCCCGCCAGGAGCCAACGTGATCCGGGCGACCGGCCGCTGCGAGCCCGCTGCGTTGCGCCAGTTGCCTAGTTTTGGCGGCAATTCCCCTTGTGGCCACAGCGCCACATTTGACGAAAAACCTTGCTCGGCCAGCGACATCACCAACAGCTCCAAAAACGTGCCGTGGCCGATCAGAATCTGGCGGCCAAACGGATCGGTCTCGGGCAGCACGCGTTCAGGGTCGGTCAACACGGTGATGACGTCAGTCTCGCTCAGACTAACCAGCCAAGGCTGTAAATTGTGTGGATTGGGCGCGGTGATCGCGTAAGCCAGTGCGCGGCGGCGCGGCTCTGTCTCGCTGGGGCCTTGCCAGGCCTCAATGGCTGCGGCCGGGAAACCACTGGTGGCAGCGCAAGCCCCAACGCCTAGTGTCGCGGCGGCAATGCTGCTTTGGCCAACAACGCGAATGAAAAGACGACGATTCATAAAAACTCCCGGGTTAAAAATGTGACCACGACAATTGTGAAAATTTCCGGCGCACTACACAATTGTCTAACCGTCGATATCAGCAATGCAAAAATGAATAACAAGTTTGACTGGACGCTGGTGCGTTTTTTTTTGGCCGCGTTAGAGCACGGCAGCCTGCTGGGCGCGGCGCGAGCGCTGGAGGCCAGCCAGCCAACCATTGGCCGGCACATTGCCGAGCTGGAGTCACAGCTGGGTGTGGCCCTGTTTGAACGCACCGGGCGAGGCCTGAAGCCGCTGGCGATGGCGCTCATACTGGCTGATTCCGCCAGGACCATGGAGGCAGGGGCCAACCAGTTGCAGCGTCACGTGTCTGGCGCTGAGGATGTTGTCAGTGGTACCGTGCGCATCACGGCCAGCCAGTCAGTAGCCTGCGTGCTGCTGCCGCCGTTGCTGGCAAAGATGCGGCAGGTGCTCCCCGGCGTTCAGGTTGAGCTGGTGTCGAGCAATGAAGTCAGCAACCTGCTACGGCGCGAAGCTGACATCGCCATCCGCATGGTGCCGCCTGACCAGTCCAGCCTGGTGGCCAAGCGCATCGGCAAAGTCACGCTCGGTGTGTATGCCCACCGCGACTACCTGCAGCACGCCGGTACGCCGCGCGACCCGGGCCAATTGCTGGGGCACGCGCTGATTGGCGGTGATAAAAACCAGGATGTCATATGCGGATTTGCTGCCATGGGCTACCCTGTTGAGCGTGAGCAATTTTCATTTCGCTGCGACGACTTGATGGCGCAGTGGCATGCCGTTCGCAGCGGCGTTGGCATTGGTTTTGTTTCTGACTACCTGGCCCGCAATGATGCCAATGTGGTGGCGCTGCTGCCTACGCTGAAGATACCGCCGCTGCCTGTGTGGCTGGCCGTGCACCGTGAAATACGTACCAACAAGCGTATCCGGGCGGTGTACGATTTCCTTAGCGAAGCTGTTGCCCATTCACTTGCAAAACCTGTTTGAAATTGGAGCCGCCATGCACCCGAACCACCTCACCCTGGAAAAGTTTTACAACGCTTTTGAACTGCTGGACGCTGGCACCATGGCGACTTGCTATGCAGCAGATACGCAGTTTGACGACGAGGCGTTCTCGCTGCGCGGCCATGCCCAAGTCACCGGCATGTGGCGCATGCTGTGCGAGACCACCCAAGCCAAGGCGCTTGCTGACTGGAAGCTGGTTTACAGCGGCATTGAAGCGGACAATGCCATCGGCAAAGCGCACTGGGAGGCCGACTACCGCTTCAGCGCCACCGGCCGGCTGGTGCACAACGTGATCGACGGCGTGTTTGCTTTTGACGGACAAGGCTTGATTTCCCGGCACCGCGACACTTTTAACTTCTGGAACTGGTCGCGCCAGGCGCTGGGCACACCGGGCTTGCTGCTGGGCTGGACGCCGCTTTTGCGGCAAAAAGTCAGGGCAACAGCCGCTGCCAATTTGCAGAAGTTCTTGGCCGCCAAAAAAACTTGAAGGGGACGCACATGACCTGGTTTGATCGATTCGAGCAACGCAGTTTTGAAGTCAACGGCGCGACCATCACCGCCCGGGTTTCCACAACCGAGCGGCCGGCGTTGGGCAGTGTGCAAAAGCCGGCCTTGCTGCTTTTGCACGGTTTTCCGCAGTCGCATGTCATGTGGCATCGGGTGGCGCAGCTGCTGGCTCAGGACTATTTTTTGGTTCTGCCCGACTTGCGTGGTTACGGTGACTCGTCCAAAACGCCGGGCCTGCCCGACCACAGTAACTACAGCAAGCGCAACATGGCGCACGACATGGCGCTCGTCATGGACGCGCTGAGCATCGACAAGTTTTACCTCTGCGGCCACGACCGGGGCGGCCGGGTGGCGCATCGGCTGGCGCTGGACCACCCCGGGCGGGTGCAAAAGCTCTGCGTGATTGACATTGCGCCCACGCTGGACATGTACGAAGGCGCAACGCTCACCGCGCCGTACATGGAATTTGCACGTGCTTACTACCACTGGTTTCACATGCTGCAGCCCGCGCCGTTGCCTGAAATCATGATGGGTGCCAACCACCCCGAGACCGCCAAAGCCTACCTGCACGCCAAACTTGGCGGCTGGGGTAGTGCGGGTCTGGGCTACATCGAGCCGCAAGCCCTGACTGAATACGAGCGCTGCTTTTGCAATGCCGAGGCACTGCACAGCGCCTGCGAAGACTACCGCGCCAGTGCCGGCATTGACCTGGCCCATGACCGCACAGGCCGCGAGCAGGGCACAAGAGTAGCCTGTGACATGCTGGTGTTGTGGGGTGCACGCGGCGTGGTCAATCGCCTGTTTGACCCAATGGCACTGTGGCAAGCGCAGTGCAGCGGCGTGGTCAGTGGCCAGGCCATGCCTGCGGGGCACTTTATTCCTGAAGAGCTGCCCGACGCAACGGCGGCGGCGATCGGCGGGTTTTTCAGGTAGCTTTCAGATTGACAATGCCCGCCCAGCGCCCTGCTAGATTCTTTTTTGGCTCGCGGGCCAATCAATACGGGCGTGACCAGCTATTCATTCAATAGCAGTGATCTACCTACTCAGCCCGCAGCTGTGCGGCTACGGTGGTGCCCTCACCTTGCAACACGCCGTCATCGTCCTGCAGCGTCGAGTTAAAAATATGCGACGGACTGCCCCATCTTTTTTGCAGCGGCTTTTGCGTCCGCCTGGCGTTGGCCTTGACGGCTTTGCTAGGGGTGGTGGTTAGGCTGGCGGCAAAGTAAAGGCAGGTCAAATCTCGCGTCAGCTGCTCATAAGGCAGCCCTGTGCGTTCGGCCAGGCTCGTCAAGGTTGCAGGCCGTTTTGACAGCTCGCGCACCAGCAAAAGATGCGAATCGGTGAGCCACGTGATCGCAACCTGGGGTGCCTGGCGCAGGTAAATTGTTTCGTGCCGGTAGCGCCCCGGCAACACGTTGCGCGCGCTGTGCCGGGCATAAATCCAGCGCAGCTCGGACACGTTCGTGATAAAAAAATTGGACGGGACAGCGCTGGCTCCAATGGGGCGCTTTTCCCAAGCTGCCGCTTCGAACTGCTGCGGATCCGTGTCGGGCAGCATGCCAATCTTCCAGGACATGAAGTTCATCACCGCCAATAACTTGCCGTCGTTCATTACGTGGTAAACGGCTGGTTTGAGCTCTGTTTCACGGTCAATCAATTGCTTGCCCAGCGTAAATTTTGCGCGAAGCGACCACAAACACCGCTCAAACTTCGCCAGCACCGCCTGCACGCTGCGCGGTGACGCCGCCTCAAAGGTAAACCGAGGCTCCACGTCCTGGCTATTCACCGGCAACGAGAACGCCAGCGGCCTGCTGATTTGGTCCAGGCTCAGCGTGACAGCGCGCTCTGATGGCCGGCCCGCCAATACCCGCAGGCTGGCCTGTGCTGCTTGCGGCGCTGCAGGAAGCGCGCGGGTTTTTTCGCCACAAACCAGCCAGGCATCGGCATTGGCCATGGGTCCAACCCGCCACACAGCAGCTTGCAGCGGCAGCGCAGACACAATGCCTTCAATCTGGTGGCGCTGGCTGTGGTCGAAGCCGCTCATGCCAAACTGTAAACATGGCAGGTCAGCATCGTCATGACCGCTTGGCAGGTTGACGCGATAAGACAAGATCAGCTCCCGTTGCAAAAGGCCTGGTTGTTCGGTGTAAGGACCCAGCCCTAACGTATTTTTCTCTACAAATGACCTGGCCGCCACACTCTATGTGGACTAGCCTTCAAGTATTAGCTTAATGAGTGTTTTTGTCAAAAATTAGTTATTCGTATTAAGTTGCGAGCGATGCTGCGAGCACGCGAGACGCATCAGCAGCCCGTTGTCGCCTTTAAATTGGCAGTCTTTAAGCCGCTAGCCCAACAAATACGGGCGCGAGCAGCTCCTGAATGAATAGCAACTGGTTCTCTATGCAGCATCGACTGTTACAAATCAGCAGCGCCAACCCGTGTTTTCAAGCCCGCTTCAAACTAATCCGTTTTCGGGTTTCTAACAGCCGTGCACCACGCCTGGGCTAGCCAGGCCAAACCCAGCAGCAAGCCCAGCGCCAGCAATCGCCAGCCCGTCGCAACCTGGCTGTCGAGCGAATAGGCATTGCACAGCCGCAAGTCGGTGGTGGCAAAGTAAATGCCCAGCCAGCACATCATCGGCACCCAGTAGCCCATGAAGAACAATCGCAGCACGCCTGGCGCACGCTTGAACGCATCGCCTAGCAACACGCCGCTGATGAAGAGCGTGGACAGCTTGAGCGCGTCAAACGATGGGCTGACCACGGCGCGGTCTATCGTCATGGGCAGCATCCAGTAGGCAATGATGACTTGCGCCGCCATGAAACCGGTCAGGCCATACTGGTTAAACGCCGCCAGGCGTGCCGTGCGGCGCGCGCCAAAACGCGGCGGCCATGCTGCATAGGCCAGCGCACCTGCCAGCACCAGCAGCGGCATTTGAAACACCATGTGCCAGGCCATGCTTTGCTCGATCACGCTGCGCAGCGGCGGCACCGACAACGCGGCGGCGATGACCGCACAGCCGCCTGCCACGCCAGCCATCCATTTGCCAGCCAGCCTGCCTTTCATAAAACCGATGGCAGCACTGGTCATGGCGCTTTGGCGGTAATGTCTGAAAGGGGTGAAAGGGCTGGAATGCCCGCAACGCCTGGATTGGCGTCGTCCGCCATGCGCGCCGCCACATCCAGCGCGTTGTCAAAGTCGGCATAGTCCATGATCTGATGCAGCACGCCGCTGCTGCTGACCACATGCAGCGCGGCGTTGTGCTCAAACTCGCCCAGCGGCGCGGGCAACACCATGATGCCAAAAGCATCCAGCAAACGGCGGCGGTCGTGCCAATCCGTCAGTGTCACCACTTGCCACACGGCTGGGTTCATTTGCATGCGCCTGGCATAGGCTGCCAGCGCCTGTGCGGTGTCGTTTTGCGGGTCAAAACTGATCGACAGCAGCCCCACTTTGCCCTGCAACCCACGCGCTTCAATCTGCGTTTGCAGTTGCTGGTAAATCGAGCCGAGCGACGAACAAACCGTTTGGCAGCGGGTGTACACAAAGTCCAGCAGCCACACCTTGCCGCCGGGCGCGAGAACGGCATTCAAATTGGTTTGTTTGCCGTCGGCCAGCGTGACATCGAAAGTCGCAATGCGCTGCGGCTGGCTGGCGACTTGCTGCCTGCGAAGGTTCTCTGTGGTGAATGCCTGGCCGCCCCCAGTGGCCGTCCACAACAATGCCAGCCCCGCAATCAATACCGCCGTGGTCGCGGCAAAGGTTTTGACGAGCGCGGCGCTGTCAGGAGTCGGATTTGATAGCAGCGCCACCGGGGTACGGCTCGGTTCTAGCCTTGGTCAGCTCACGCTGGCTTTTGATCGTCTCAGGCTTGATGGGCGGCGCTGCATTGCCCCAGTCTGATCGGATGTAGGTCAGCACCGCTGCAATTTCGTCATCACTGAGGGCATTCCAGGCCGGCATCGCGCCTTTGTAGGTATTGCCTTTGACGACCATTTCGCCATTGATGCCGTGCAGCAAAATGTTTGCCAGAATTTTCTCATCGCCCAGCACCCATTCCGATGCAGCCACCGGCGGGAACACGCCGGCCACGCCCAACCCGCTGCCTTGGTGGCAGGCCGCGCACTTGGCGCCAAAAAGCTGCTTGCCGTCAACGGCAGGCGCGGCACCCGCCAGCACCACCGCTGGCCGCAAGCTGGCCACGGTGCGCTGATCGCCATAGGCAGAGTCGTCACCTGACGGCGTGCTGGCAATATAAAACGCGCCCCACATCGCCAGCGCGCCCAGCGACATCACCAAAAACCAGGGCAGCGGACGGTTGCTTTCAAGCGGCTCACCTTTTTCGCGCTGGCGCTGCGCGGTGCCCTGTTTTTTCGGCTCAATGCTCATGGCTTGGCCTTCGCGGGAGCTGCCAAGGCAGGCAGCGGTGTGTAGGTGTGGTCCAGCCCAATCAAATAATCAACCAGTGCCAGCACTTCGGGCTTGGCAATCACCACTTCACCGGGCTTGGTCAGAGCGGGCGGCAGCGTGATGGCAGTCTCGCCGGGCTTAGCCGCGCCCTGTCGCACTTCAAACATGAACGGGTACGACGGCATGATGGAGCCCGGCGTGTACGCACGCGGCTGGTACAGGTGGCCCAGGTGCCAGTCTTTACTGGGCTGGCGCGCGCCAATGTTGAATAAATCAGGCCCGGTGCGCATGGTGCCCAGCAGGTGCGGCGTGTCGTAGGCATAGTCCGCCGCAACAGGTGCCCGGCCCCATCCGCGCAGCGCGTCAGGTGCTTGCTTGATGTCGCGCGGCTGCTGCGAATGGCAATACACGCAGCCGTTGGCAATGTAGACCTGTCGGCCCGTCAACTGCACGCTGGTGTAGGGCTTGAGTCCGGCTGGTGGCTCAATGTTTTTAAGCAGCACATACGGCACGGCCACCATCAGCGCCGTAGCCGCGCTCAAAATAACCATCGCGCCTGACACGATGCGCAGCTCGTCCATTTCCCAGAAGCTTTTGGTGGTGTTGCCTGTGCTCATGCCGTCACTCCTTTGCCAATCCGGCGGCCAAACACCGACGAATCTAGCAGCGCTGCGCCCAGTCGCTTGGGCCCAAACTTCCAGCCCATCGCAAAAAAGTGGGTGGCAAACACCAGGTGCCCCAGCGTCATCAAGCCGCCGCCAATCGATCTGGCCTTCAGGTAAGGCGCCATCAGCGTGACCGACGCCATGAACGGCGTTTTCTCATCCAGCATGGCCAGACCCTGAAACCAGCCGCCAATCGACAGGCCAATAAAGTAAATCGCGAAACCAACCAGCACCAGCCAGAAGTGCAGCGATATCAGGCGCGGAAACGGCCATTCCCAATTCATTACCCGCGGCATGATGAAGTAAATCGAGCCGAACATCACCATCGTGAAAAACCCGTACAGCCCCAGGTGCGCGTGCGCCACCGTATAGTGAGTGAAGTGCGTCACGGTGTTGACCGAGCGCAGCGCTTCAAGCGAGCCCTGCACCGACGCGGCGGTGTACATCATGGCGCCCAGCACAATAAAACGCAGCGTGGGCGAGTAAATCAGCGCCCTGAAGTTACCCAGCACCGTCATGTGCTGGTTTACCGCCACCGCAAACACCGGGATCAGCATCATCATGCTTTGCACAATCGAAATCGTGACCAGCCACGACGGCACCGGCCCGCCAATCAAGTGGTGGCCACCCACCTGGCTGTAGAAAAACGCCAGCGACCAAAAGCCCAGCAGTGACAAGTTGTAAGAATGAATCGGTTTGCCCAGCACCTTGGGGATGAAGTAATAAGACGCAGCGAGTGCCAACGGCGTAAACCACAAGCCCAGCACGTTGTGACCAAACCACCAGTTCACCGTGGCTTGCTGCACGCCAAAGTGCAGCCCAGGCACGTTAGCAATCAAAAACAAAATCGGAAACCACAAGAGGCCCGCAGCGATGTACCAGACCGACACGTACAAGTGCTTGACCTTGCGCTGCAGCAGCGTCAGCCACAGTGGAAAACCCACCAATGCGCCGGCCACCACCAACAAAATATCAATTTGCCAAGGGTATTCCAGCCACTCCAGCCCGTCTGAATAACCCATGCCAATAGCCACCGAGCCAGCCGTTACGCCAATGCTCCACAGCGCGCCGCCCACCAGCGCATATTTGCCGCCGACCAGCTCAGTTTTCAGCAAACGCGGAATCAGCCAAATGGCCACCCCAATGCCCGCCAGCGAACACCAGCCATAAGCCACCAGGTTCAAGTGAATCGGCCGGATACGGCCAAACGTCAGCCACTCATACTGCACCCACCAGTCAGGTGCATGCAGCTTGATGGACGAGATCAGCCCCGCAAAAGAAGCCAACACCAGCCAAACCACGGCCAACGTCAGGCAAACGCCAACTACCAGCGATGTCGACTGGTCGGCCCGGCTGCGGGAGTCTTCATCGGCCCGGGCAATCGGCTGCGCCAGGTTCAGAGGCCCAATGGCTTGCTGTAGCCCGCCTTTTTGCGCTGCGGTGGCGGCGGGGTCTTCAATCTGGCCCAGCTCGTTGGGGGCAAAAATTTCGGTGGCGGCGGCGGTTCCGTCACCAAACAGGCCGGTGGACATCGACCAGATAAAAATGAACAGCGCCACGATCGACAACAAAAATGTGCCGAGCAAAATACCCACTGTGAAATTCATAAGCCAGTGCCTTTAGAAGTTAAGCAAAGTGTAGGCTTCAAGCGCCAGCGCTGCCAGCAAAAGCGCGATTGGTCACATCAAAAGCGCGGGTATCGGGCTGCTGGATGGCGGGGCAATTGTTGTGGCGGCCCGAGATTGACTGGACCGCAGGCGCGCCAGTCAAAGAGCCACATAGCCTGAAAATTCGCGAAAATTGCTAGCTATACGGCTGTAGCCCAACAAATACGGGCGCAAACAGCTCTTAATTTAATAGCAAACTAAATGTCAGTTTAAGTGTCAGCTTAAGTTTAAGTCCGAGCGTTAGTTCAAGCATCAGTCACGCACACAGCGCAGTGCCACGGGCTGCAGGAGGTAGCGCAAAATGGCTTCGTTACCGGTTGCGCCCAGGCCAAACTCTGCGCGCATGCGCGGGTTGCCGTACACCGTTTGGCTGGGGGTCAGCCCGCCTGCCGT
>JANYED010000294.1 GCA_025363315.1 Polaromonas sp. | reverse complement strand
GGGGGCAAAAATTTCGGTGGCGGCGGCGGTTCCGTCACCAAACAGGCCGGTGGACATCGACCAGATAAAAATGAACAGCGCCACGATCGACAACAAAAATGTGCCGAGCAAAATACCCACTGTGAAATCCATAAGCCAGTGCCTTTAGAAGTTGGGCAAAGTGTAGGCGGGAAAAATCTGCTGTGCCTGCAAAAGTGCGATTGGTCACACCAAAAGCGCGGTTATCGAACGGCTACAACGCCACTCATAAGGCGCGCCGGTCGGCTGCTTGTTAGGCGACGTTCATTTGCGCGGGTAAAGGCCGAAAGACCTGACGGCTTTCGCCTGCGCGGTTTGCATGCTTGCTTTGTCTATTGCTTTTTCAATTGCAGGCAGGATTCGCTTGCACCGGGCTTTGCGTAAAACAGTCGGTCGCCTAGCAGCTGATTGGTCGACGAATCTCTGGTCGTTGCCGGCGTGTCGAACGTTATGGCAAAGTTGCCATCGGGCTGCAAATCGTAGTTTGTGCCGTAGACCGCATCGACGGTCACTTGTGGCGGATTAGCAGCATTGCTGGTTACCGACCTCACGACGCCCAACGAATCGGTGTACGTCGTCACGCCGGCAGCGCTGATAGTGACATTGCAGACCGGAGAATTTGGATTGTTGGAGAAGTTGAAGCCTGACACGATGCCCTTGTAGGTGCCGGCTTTGGCAAGGTACGCCGCAAGTCCCGGCCCCGGATCGTTGGCGGTTGAGCAAGTCAGCGCTTTTTCGCCTTTTGACGACACGCCCGAACCCAAGCCGTTGATCGTTACTTGCGCGGCGCGCACACCTGAGATGTTACGTAAAAAGATGGTGTACCGGTCTGGACCAAGCTTGAAGTCGTAGGTGGCATTGTTCACGTCATTCACCACACCGTTGGACGTGTTCAGATAGGTGTACCGCGCTGCCAGTGCGCCGCCCGTGAAGTTGGGTGACGTCAAGGTTGTGTTGCCGACCGAGTCAACCGTGATGGTGCAAGAAGTCAGCACAGGCGGTTGACCGCTAAAGTCTGGCGCGTTGAAGGTGCCGACAAAGCTGGTCGCCTTGAACTCGCTGGCAGGTGCCTTGAAAAATTCTGAAGGTGGTATCGCGCCGCCGGCAGGATAAGCCTCGCCAGCGCAGGTAAAGTCAAAGTTTGCTTTTGCAAAAAAATAGCTGCTGTCAGTAATGGCATTACCCTGGGCTGAAATAAACTTGCCACTGGTGGCATCCAGATTCAGCCCCACCTGAAATGCCGGAGTGGTTTTTGTTGCAGTTAACGGGTCACCCGCAGTCGCGCCATAAAAGTTCGATTTGCCACTGTAGAGCAAGCCAAAGCCAATGTCTGCTCCTGAATCTGACGAGTAATAGGTGCCGCTGAGATTGGCTTTGATGCTGGCACCGGTATATGCCCAGTTGGGTGCACTTGCGGTGATACTGTGATCTGCCGCTACGTTGATGGTGCAAGCAGAGCCATCAGACAGCTTGCCGACATAAACGGCAGTTGCGGGATAGCCCGCCAGTGCCTGGCTTGGGCTAGTGGATGTGATGAAGGTCGCCACTAGATCGCTGAGTTTTTGTTTATTTTTGGTCAGTAATACGCCCAGTGCGTCCAGCACTTTGTCGAACTTATCGCCAGCGACGCCATTGCCGGTAGCCACGACCGCGGTCCCAAGTGGGTCACTGGGTATGTCGTCAACTGCCAGCCCCAAGCTCTTCAGATAAGCCTTCACAGTCACGATCGCAGCGGTGACTTGCGTTGCAGCGAAGCTTTTAGGTTTGACAACGGTGTCGAAGTTGTCAAATGCGTTGGCGGCTGTAGTGCCAGTCAGGCTGGCGACAATCAGCTCTGAGATCGGGGTAATGTTCGCGACACCTGGCTTGCTGATAAAAGTGTGCAGTTTTTGTGAGGCACCACTGCTGTCCTTGTAGTCCACACGGCCCACGCACGGAAAGGTGATACCGCTGGGGCTGACTGAAAAATTGCCGTTAATGTCCGTTGTCACGGTGCCCGCTGCGCCTGCAGTGCATTTCAGCGCAACTGTGCCACCGGCAATAGCAGCGCCTGTGGCAGCTGTACCACTAATGTTGAGCGATACGGGGGCCGTGCTATTGCCGCCGCCGCAACCTGCCTGCAAACCAACTGCCAACACCATGGGCAGCCAAAAATTAAAGCGACGTGGTTTCATAAAGCCTCTATGAAGATCATTAAGTAACAATCTGTATGTTAGCGATTTACAGGACGAATAGCACTCCCCTCCGACGGGGGGGGGGACAAAGCGTCAAGGTTCAGGTTTGCGGCGATCCATCTGCGCGACTTTGTCAATCTGAGAACATCAAAAATTCGGCCAAACAGTAAATTTTCAGTACTAATCGGCCCAAAACCACTTGAAACCGAGGCAATCAACTCCTGATTTAATAGCAAATGGAGCGTCAGTCACGCACACAGCGCAGTGCCACGGGCTGCAGGAGGTAGCGCAAAATGGCTTCGTTACCGGTTGCGCCCAGGCCAAACTCTGCGCGCATGCGCGGGTTGCCGTACACCGTTTGGCTGGGGGTCAGCCCGCCTGCCGT
>JANYED010000030.1 GCA_025363315.1 Polaromonas sp. | reverse complement strand
TAATCGACCACCATCTGTGTCAGCGGCACCATGTAAGGCGCCATCAGTGAAATCTTTTTGGCACCCATGGCTTTGAGGCCATGGATAAGCGCGCCTGCCGACGTCATGACCTTTGATGTTGCCCCCGCCTCGGCAACGGCGACCGCCATGTCGCGCTCCATCTCGCGGTGAAAACCTGGTCCCTGCGCCATGATGGCCACCAGGCAGGCCGTGGAAATCACATCCACGCGGGCATCTGCCAGTTCGGCTGCGCAGCGCTGGGTCTGGCTGTTCATGGCCTTGAGCTCTTCCGGAGTGACCTTGTGCATGCGCATACGGCCGGAGTGAAAGGTAAAACGCTCAGGCGCCGCCTGCTCGCGCAACCGCAACATAGCGGGTATTTCAGTCTCCATGGTGGTGTTGGAGCTAGGCACCATCTGGCCGATACGAATAGGGCGGACGGTAGAAGTGGTTGGGTTCATGTGATGGTTTCCTCGTTCCTATCGGAGGCGCAGTTCGGCTGCGCGTGCATGCGCCTGCAAACCCTCGCCATACGCCAGCTCAGCTGCAATCTTCCCCAGCACCTGCGCGCCCTGCTCGCTGACTTCAATGATGCTGCTGCGTTTTTGAAAGTCGTACACGCCCAGCGGGCTTGAAAAGCGGGCGGTGCCGCTGGTGGGCAGCACGTGGTTAGGGCCGGCGCAGTAGTCGCCCAGGCTTTCACTGGTGTAAGCACCGAGAAAAATCGCGCCTGCGTGTTTAAGCAGTGGTTCCCACTTATGCGGGTCGCGGCTTGAGACTTCCAGGTGCTCGGGCGCAATGCGGTTGCTGATGTCACAGGCTTCCTGCATGCTGCGGGTCAAGATCAAAGCGCCGCGGTCGGTCAGTGACTTGGCGATGATGGCGGCGCGCGGCATGGCGGGCAGCAGGCGGTTAATGGCTTCTTGAACCGCATCAATGTAGGCTGCGTCGGGGCAAAGCAAAATACTTTGCGCCAGCTCGTCGTGCTCGGCCTGGCTGAACAAGTCCATCGCCACCCAGTCGGCGGGGGTGCTGCCGTCGGCAATCACCAAAATCTCAGACGGACCGGCAATCATGTCAATGCCAACGGTGCCAAACACACGCTTTTTGGCACTGGCTACATAGGCGTTGCCGGGGCCGGTGATTTTGTCGACCTTGGGCACGGTTTGCGTACCGTAGGCCAGTGCCGCAACCGCCTGCGCGCCGCCGATGGTGAAGGCGCGGGTCACGCCGGCGACGTAAGCGGCGGCTAAAACCAGTGCGTTTTTTTCACCGCGCGGCGTGGGCACGACCATGATGATTTCACCCACACCCGCCACATGCGCTGGAATCGCATTCATCAGCACTGACGATGGATACGCGGCTTTGCCACCCGGCACGTAAATGCCTACGCGGTCTAGCGGCGTGACTTTTTGGCCGAGAAGCGTGCCGTCTTCGTCGCGATAGCTCCAGCTTTGGCCATTGGCTTTCTTTTGCGCCTCGTGATAGGTGCGAACGCGTTGGGCCGCAGCTTGAAGCGCGTCGCGCTGGGCAGCGGGTATGGCTTCAAACGCGGCTTTGAGTTCGGCTTGGGTCAACTCAAGCGCAGCCATGGATGCAGCCTCAAGCCCGTCAAACCGCGCGGTGTAGTCCAGCACCGCAGCGTCGCCGCGCTGTTGGACGTCAGCCAGAATGTCGGCGACCCGGTGCTCTATCGCAGCGTCAGTGGCGGCAGACCAATGCAATCGTGCTTCAAACTCAGCCTCAAACGTGCCTGAAACTGTTGAAATACGGGCGGGAGCAGCTACTAAAGTCATAGCGATTTAACTTACTTTTAAATTTACTTTTAAATTTACTTTTTTACAGCCAAGGCAAACGCGTCGATGATCTTGCGAATCGGCACTTGCTTTAATTTCAGCGCGGTCTGGTTTACCACCAGGTGCGAGCTGATGTCCATGATGCGTTCGACTTCAACCAGATGGTTGGCCTTGAGCGTATTGCCAGTCGATACCAAATCAACAATTGCATCAGCCAGCCCGGTCAGCGGGGCCAGTTCCATGCTGCCGTACAGTTTGATCAGGTCAACGTGCACGCCCTTCGATGCAAAAAAGTCGCGTGCGATGGCGACATACTTGGTCGCAACTGTCATGCGCGAGCCCTGCTTCATCGCCGCGGCATAGTCAAAGCCCGCACGCACTGCTACGCTGATGCGGCATTTGGCAATTTGTAAGTCAAGCGGTTGGTACAGACCCTGCATGTCGGACTCCAGCAGCGTGTCTTTACCGACCACGCCCATATCCGCTCCGCCGTATTGCACGTAGGTCGGTACATCGGTGGCGCGCACCAGCAGCACGCGCACATCAGGCTGATCGGTGCTGAGGATCAATTTGCGCAACTTTTCCGGGTCGTCCAGCACCACGATGCCTGCGCTTTTCAAAAGCGGCTGAATGTCGTCAAAAATCCTGCCTTTGGACAGCGCAATGGTGATCATGTCTTGATCCTCTCAATGTCTGCACCAAGCCCGCGCAATTTTGCTTCCATCTGGTCATAGCCCCTGTCGAGGTGGTAGATGCGCTCGATCAGTGTTTCACCATCGGCCACCAAGCCCGCAATCACCAAACTAGCAGAAGCCCGCAAGTCAGTTGCCATCACGCTTGCGCCGGACAGCTTTTCTACGCCCTCCATGATCGCTACTTTGCCCTCAATCTGAATTTTTGCACCCAGGCGCACCATTTCATTGACGTGCATGAAACGGTTTTCAAAGATTGTTTCAGTCACGCTTGCTGCGCCATGCGACACCGCATTGAGCGCCATGAACTGGGCCTGCATGTCGGTTGCAAAGCCAGGGTACTCGGTGGTGCGAAACGACTGGGCTTTCAGTCGGCCATGCGACTGGATACGCATACCCCCTTCAATGGCAGTAACGGTTGCTCCCGCTTCGCGCAGCTTGTCGACCAGCGCGTCCTGATGGTCGGCCCTGGCATGGAGCAGTGTCACGTCACCGCCGGTGGCCGCAACGGCGCACAAAAAGGTGCCGGTTTCAATCCGGTCAGCCACCACCTGGTGGGTGCAGCCATGCAAACGCTCCACACCCTGAATGCGAATGCGGCGGGTGCCCTGGCCTTCAATTTTTGCACCCATTTTGATGAGCAGTTCAGCCAGGTCGCCGATCTCGGGTTCTTGCGCGGCATTTTCAAGAATGGTTTCACCTTCGGCCAGCGTGGCGGCCATCAAGAAGTTTTCAGTGCCGGTGACCGTCACCATATCGGTAGTAATGCTGCAGCCCTTGAGGCGCGTTGTGCCCTTGGGCAACTTGGCAATCATGTAGCCGTGTTCGACCACAATTTCAGCGCCCATGGCTTGCAGGCCTTTGATGTGCTGGTCCACTGGGCGCGAGCCAATGGCGCAGCCGCCCGGCAATGAGACCGTGGCCTCGCCAAAGCGCGCCAGCAGAGGTCCAAGCGCCAGCACAGAGGCGCGCATGGTTTTAACCAGCTCGTATGGCGCTTCAGGGGAGGTCAAAGCACCCGCATCGATGGTAATGGTGCTTGGTACGTCCTTGTTGCGGTCTGCGACCACACCCATGTTGCGGATCAGCTTGAGCATGGTCGACACGTCTTGCAAGCCGGGAACGTTCTCCAGCGTCACCGTGTCGGCCGTCAGCAGGGCCGCGCACAGCTCAGGCAACGCCGCGTTTTTAGCGCCTGAAATGGTGACGGTGCCGTTCAGCGTTCTGCCGCCTTTGACGAGTAATTTGTCCATGATTTAGTTAGTGGCGTTCGTTGCCCACTCTGCAGGCGTAAAGGTTTTCATCGACAGCGCATGCACCTCGTTGGTCTGGATACGGCCACCCAGCGTGGCGTAGACTTTTTGGTGCCGTTGAATCAGGCGCTGGCCTTCAAAGCTGCTGGAGACAATCGTGGCGTACCAATGCTGGCCGTCGCCCGACAGCTCAATGTGCTCGCACGGCAAGCCGCTGGCAATGATGGACTGGAGTTCTTCGCTGGTCATGTAGTTAGTGCCTGATTTTGTAACCGGTGCGCAGCATGTTGATCGCAATTGCGCTGACGACTGTCAGCGCTGTGCAGACGATGCCCAGGCTTAGCCAAGGCGACACATCACTGACACCGAAAAAGCCATACCTGAAACCGTCAATCATGTAGAAAAACGGGTTCAGATGGCTAACCGTTTGCCAAAATGGCGGAAGTGAGTGGATGGAATAGAACACGCCGCTTAAAAACGTCATCGGCATGATGACAAAATTTTGAAAAGCTGCCATCTGGTCAAATTTGTCTGACCATAGCCCTGCAATCACACCCAGCGCTCCCAGCATCGCGGCGCCCAGCACAGCAAACAGCACAATCCACAGCGGATGGGCATAGTCGGGCCTGCCAAAGTACGCCGTGACGATAAATACGCCCGCACCCACGAGCAAACCGCGTGCAATGGCAGCACCCACATAGGCAAAAAACCAGTGCCAGTGCGATAACGGCGTGAGCAGCACAAACACCAGACTGCCCATGATTTTGCTTTGAATCAATGAAGACGAGCTGTTGGCAAAAGCGTTTTGTAACACGCTCATCATCACAAGACCTGGCACCAAAAAAGCGGTGTAGTTGACGGTGCCGTAAACCTTGACTTGACCCTCAAGCACATGTCCAAAAATCAGCATGTACATCACAGCCGTCAGCACTGGAGCTCCTACGGTTTGAAAGCCAACTTTCCAAAACCGCAGGGTTTCTTTGTACAGGAGTGTTTGCCAACCGCTCATGCTGCCACCCTGACCGTTCCAGACTTCTCAGACATCACATCAAGAAAAACGTCTTCCAGATCAGCCTTGCGGATTTCAATGTCTTCAGCGACCAGCCCTGCCTGACGAACGGCTGCGAGGTATTGTTCAATCTCATTGGCGTTGTGCGCTGGAAACTGCACAATTCTGCCCGTGATACGCGCCTGAACCTTTAATTCTCTGGGTAGTTCGCTATCTATTTTAAATCTCAACACATTTGCCGATGCAGCTTTGAGCAGCTCAGATGTTTGTGCCAGTGCGACCACTTTGCCCTGCTTGAGCATGGCAATGCGGCTGCACAGTGCCTCGGCTTCTTCGAGGTAATGCGTCGTCAGCAACACTGTGCTGCCCTGCTTGTTAAGCTTGGCGATGAACTGCCACAACGTTTGGCGCAACTCGACATCAACACCAGCGGTCGGCTCGTCCAGCACGATGACTTGCGGTTTGTGCACTAGCGCTTGCGCAACCAGCACACGACGCTTCATACCGCCTGACAGCTGACGCATGTTGGCATTGGCTTTGTCAGCCAAGCCCAGGCTACTCAGAAGCTCATCAATCCACGCGTCGTTGTTTTTGATACCGAAATAACCCGACTGGATGCGCAGTGCCTCACGCACGCTGAAAAACGGGTCAAACACCAGTTCTTGCGGCACCACACCGAGCGCGCGTCGCGCGGCGGCGTAATCAGTCAGCACATCATGGCCGTGAACGGTCACGCTGCCGCTGCTGGCGCGCGACAAACCCGCCAAAATGCTGATGAGAGAGGTTTTGCCTGCCCCGTTGGGTCCCAGCAGGCCGAAAAATTCACCTTGGCGAATGTCAAAACTGACGTCGTCGAGGGCCTTGACAGCTGCACCTGATTGACCGCGTTTGGTGGGGTAGGTTTTTGAAACAGATTGGAATGAAATAGCTGGCATGGACCACTATTTTACCGGCTGAAACGACGACGGCTTGACTGGGCAGGAGATCGTCTGTGGCCAAACAGCTTAAATCGCGGATGGAATCAACTCGGCGACACCGTACAGACCCGCCAATTGGCTTAGCTTGGCGGGAAAACCATGCACAGCAAAAGTTTTGCCGGCAGCCAGAGCACCCCGCCTGCAAGCCAGTAGGACTGCCAAGGTGGATGAATCGAACTGTGTCAACGCGCTAGCATCAAGCACCACACTGCCTGCTTGTGTATCTACCTGCGCTGTCAAGCCGATTGCCGTCTGAAGCGCCTGTGCGTGGGTGACGACAGCGGGGAGAGTTAGCACACGCAGACCCTCAAGACTTCTTGGCGTTATTGGATTTGTTGCGTTCGGACAGCGACGTGATCAAACCGTCAATGCCCTTGGCATTGATTTCCTGCGCAAACTGAGTGCGATAAGTTTCAACCAGCCAGACGCCCAACACGTTGAGGTCATAAATTTTCCAGCCAGTGGATGCTTTTTCCATGCGGTAGTCGAGCTGAACCGGCTCGCCTTTACCCAGCACTTCGGTGCGAACAACCACTTCCGTGTCAGCAGTTGCAGCGCGCAAGGGCTTGACGTTGACGGTCTGGTCTTTAACCTGAGCCAGCGCGCCGGAATAGGTGCGGATCAAAAGGATTTTGAACTCGTCCTGCAACTTCTTTTGTTGCTCAGGCGTGGCCTGACGCCAGCTGCGGCCTACGGCTGATGCGGTCATGCGGGTGAAGTTCACATTTGGCATGATCTGGCTGTCTACCAAGGCCATGACTTTGCTCATGTCACCTACTTGTACCGATTTGTCGGACTTGATGTTGTCCAGCACTTCAGCCGAAACACGCTTGATCAGGACATCAGGCGATTCGTCGGCGGCCCTTGCGGCCGGTGCGGCCAGCATCGCGGCAGCCATGAAAAAAG
>JANYED010000244.1 GCA_025363315.1 Polaromonas sp. | reverse complement strand
CCCCTCGGCCTGCACGACCTTCACACGTTCGCTGGGCGGCGGCGAGTTCGCCTTCCGTAATACCCATGCCGGGACAACAACGGGCCCCTTTAATGCCGAGAAATGGGTCGCGCCTCCACCGGAGCCCGGTGATCTCATACTTTTCCCCAGCCACTTGTTACATGAGGTTCCTGTCAATAAGGGCCCGGAGCGTATCACGCTTGCGTTCAACGCCGTCCCGCACCGCCTGGATGCCTGGGGCTACGCCCTTTCATTCAGCCCATAGCCCCACAGAACGCGCCTTCGTCATAAGGCCGTCACAGCGATGCGCCACACTGCTTTACTAACCAGCCGGAGTTCGGCGTTGGGAGGTCGTAAATGTTGAAATTGGCTCGGGCATACCTGATTGTTCTGCTGGCCGCGATGGCCGGATCGGCATACGCCGCAAGTCCAGTTAACTGCGAAATCCAGTCGGCTGGCTGGGACTGGCGTGAGTACCGGTGCCCGCTCCTGGCCGACGGCAAGGAAAAGAGTTTGCGCTTCAAGGCGGACTTCTCGGGCGTACACGACGATACGAAGGCATCCATAAACCTGACCCTGGACGCGGTGCCCGTTACCTGCATCCAGGGCAGCAAGACCAATCTCTTCGGTGAGGATGGCGACAGTCTTGAATGTCGCCTGGTCGTACCTGTTTTGGCAGGCGGCAAACAGGTACTGGGTGTGGCAATAAAGTTCCATCATGCGCAATTGGTAGCTGCTGAGCTGAGCAGCCATTGATCGCCACGGTGTGATTTTTGTTGCTGCAGACTCCACTACGCCACACCTATCAAGCCCCTCGCGGGCGACGCTCTTTTTACTGCATGCCTCTTGCTGCGAGCATTGGTGAAATTACCCCAAATGCCCCAGCGGCAGGGCGCTGCTGGCCTTGACTTCACCGAGTGAAAAGCTCGTGTGTATGTCTTTCACGTTGGGCAAGTTGATCAGGTTTTTCAGCGCAAACTTACTGAAGGATTCCAGGTCTTTTGCCACCACCTGCAATTCAAAAGTGCCGGTGCCGCTGATGTAGTGGCAAGAGACAATTTCAGGCAGCTTCTTGATTGCCTCTTCAAGCTGGCGGGTGGCGTCGCCGCTGTTGCGGTCTGCGTCTAGCCTTACAAAAGCTAACACGCCAAGGCCGATTTTGTGGCGGTTGATCTCGGCCCGGTAACCGGTGATGTAGCCGGACTCTTCCAGTGACCGCACACGCCGCCAGCACGGCGCGGCAGACAGGCCCACGCGCGAGGCCAGTTCGGCGTTGGTTAGCCGGGCGTCGGTTTGCAGATGTTGCAGGATAGCGATGTCAAACTTGTCAAGTGTTCCCATAAACCGTATTTTGCAGCACGATTCTTGCGTTGGAACACCAAACGAGGGCAAACAACGCAATGATTTATCTTGGCGTTCGGCATACACTTTGCTGACAAAGGCTGTCCCAGGCCAGGAGACAAAAACGATGAATGCACCGCTGCCCGAACATATCCGCAAGTCGCTAGAGACGGTGACGCTGGATGACAAGTACAGCCTGGACTACGGTAATGCCTTCATGAGCGGCGTCCAGGCCCTGGTCAAGCTGCCGATGCTGCAGCGCTTGCGTGATGCGCAGCAGGGCAAGAACACGGCGGGTTTTATATCGGGCTACCGGGGCTCGCCACTTGGCGGATACGACCAGGCGTTGTGGAAGGCCACAAAGTATTTGAAAGAACGCAACATCGTGTTCCAGCCTGGGGTGAACGAAGAGCTGGCTGCTACTGCCGTGTGGGGCACGCAGCAACTGGGTTTCGCGCCGCCGGGCACTAACAAATTTGACGGTGTGTTTGGGATTTGGTACGGCAAGGGGCCAGGGGTTGACCGAACGTCTGATGTCTTCAAGCACGCCAATATGGCGGGCACCACGGCCTGGGGCGGCGCACTCGCTATTGCGGGCGACGACCATATTTCTAAGAGTTCAACTGCTGCGCACCAGAGCGACCACATTTTTAAAGCGTGCGGGCTGCCGGTGTTCTTCCCGGCCAGCGTGCAAGAAATTCTCGACCTGGGCTTGCACGCTATTGCCATGAGCCGCTATGCAGGCGTATGGGCGGGCATGAAGACGATTCAAGAAATCGTCGAATCATCGGCCAGCGCGATGATTGACCCGGAGCGCGTGCAGATCAAAACGCCGACTGACTTCGACATGCCACCGGGTGGTGTACACATACGCTGGCCGGACGCGCCGCTGGCGCAAGAAGAGCGGCTGTTTGACACCAAGTGGTACGCGGCACTGGCTTATATCCGCGCCAACAAACTGAACTACAACGCGATTGAAAGCAAACAAGACCGCTTCGGCATGATTGCCAGCGGCAAGGCCTATAACGACACACGTCAGGCACTCATGGACTTGGGTCTGGACGATGCGACTTGCCAGCAACTGGGCATTCGGCTGCACAAGGTCGGCGTGGTCTGGCCACTTGAAGCGCAGCTGACGCGCGACTTTGCCACCGGCTTGCAAGAGATTTTGGTGGTCGAAGAAAAGCGCCAGGTCATTGAATACCAACTGAAAGAAGAGCTGTACAACTGGCGGGCCGATGTGCGGCCCAATATCGTCGGCAAATTTGGTGACGCCGGGCAGCACGGTGGTGGCGAGTGGAGCCAGCCGAACCCATCGGCTAACACCCTCTTGAGAGCCAACGCCGATTTGTCTCCCGCTTTGATTGCCAAAGCGATTGCAGAGCGGGTCAAAAAACTCGGTCTGGATGCTGACATGACCGCCCGAATTGACGCACGGCTAGTTGTGCTGCAAGCCAAGGAGCAGTCGCTCACAGTCATAACGGTGAACAGCGAACGCACGCCATGGTTTTGCTCGGGCTGCCCGCACAACACATCCACAAAAGTGCCTGAAGGCTCACGTGCGATGGCGGGTATCGGCTGCCACTACATGGCGCTGTGGATGGACCGGTCAACCATGGGATTTACCCAAATGGGTGGCGAGGGCGTGCCGTGGGTGGGTCAGCAACCCTTCACCACCGACACGCACATGTTTGCCAATTTGGGTGACGGCACGTACTTTCACAGCGGTTTGCTGGCGATTCGCCAATCGATTGCTGCGGGCGTGAACATCACCTACAAGATTTTGTACAACGACGCGGTAGCCATGACCGGTGGCCAGCAGATAGGCGAGCGGCCTGAGGGGCACTCTGTTGTGCAGATAGCCCAGTCAATGCGGGCAGAAGGTGCTATTAAAACCATAGTAGTGACCGATGAGCCTGAAAAGTACGACGGTGTTGCTTTGGCCGAACGTGTAACAGTGCACCACCGTGACGAACTGGACGCGCTGCAAAAACAAATGCGCGAGATTAAAGGCACAACCGTCATCATTTACGATCAAACCTGCGCCACCGAAAAGCGCCGCCGCCGCAAACGCGGCACGTTGGTAGACCCAGCCAA
>JANYED010000207.1 GCA_025363315.1 Polaromonas sp. | reverse complement strand
CAGCGCAATATATTCCGTCACCGGCACTTCTTCAGCCCGCCGCTGCAAATTAAACGTCCCGCTAAAGTTGCGCGCTTCCAGCCATTTGCCAAGCGAATGGCGCAGCAGCTTGCGGCGCTGGCTGAAGGCCACCCGAACCAGTTCACTGAACAGTTTCACGTCCAGCTCGCTAGGGGCGGCATGCGGCAGCATGCGCACGATAGCGCTGTCAACGCGCGGCGGCGGGTCAAAACTTGTCGGCGGTACAAACAGCACGTTTTCCATCGCGTACCGCCATTGCAGCATCACGCTCAGGCGGCTGTAGTCGCTGGTGGACGGTTGGGCCACCATGCGGTCAATGACTTCTTTTTGTAGCATGAAATGCTGGTCTTTAACCACATCCGCCACATCGAGCAGGTGAAACAAAATCGGCGTGGAGATGTTGTAGGGCAGGTTGCCGACGATCCTCAGTCTGCTTTCGGCGGCATCGGCGAGGGCGCGGAAGTCAACCCGCAGCACATCCGACTCAATCACGGTGAGTTCTGGCTTTTTACGCAGCAGCACCGCCAGGTCCCGGTCCAGCTCAATGACTGTCAAATGGCCCAGGCGCTCGACCAGCGGCTGCGTCATCGCACCCAGGCCGGGGCCAATTTCAACCATCGCTTGCCCGGCTTGCGGTGCAATTGTCTGCACGATGTCGTCGATGATGCCCCGGTCAGTCAGAAAGTGCTGACCAAAGCGTTTACGGGCAATGTGCTTCACATGGCCTTTGGATTATTGAGGAGGCTCGCGGTATTCCACATAAGCCCGGCCCCTGATTTCCTGCGCCCACAGCGCGTAGGCGTCTTCCTGCTTTTTCTCGCGCAGGGCGGTTCGTGCCAGCTCGCGCTGTTCACGGTTGGACAGTTTTGCTTCGCGGCGCTCCAGCACCTGAATGATGTGCAGGCCAAAACGCGATACCAAGGGCTCAGAAATTTGGCTGGGTGCCAAGCCGTTCATGACCTGTTCAAATTCCGGCACAAACACGCCGGGGTTGGTCCAGCCCAGGTCGCCACCGTCTTTGGCCGATCCGTCGTCGCTGTTTTCACGTGCCAGCGCAGCAAAGTCCTGGCCGTCCACAATCCGTTTTCGAATGCTGGCCAGCTTTTGCATCGCAGCCGCTTCGTTAAGCTGGGGCGATGGCCGTAGCAAAATGTGGCGCGCCCGCGTTTGGGTGATGTTGACGCCGGGCATGCCGGCCTGCCGCTTTTCAATAACCTTTAGCACGTGAAAGCCCGCGCCGCTGCGCACCGGCCCGGCGATGCCGCCAGCGCGCAGATTTTTGGTCGCGTCAAGGAACAGGGTTGGGTAGCGGTCGGCGCTGCGCAGGCCCATCTGGCCGCCTGCGGCGCGCGTAGACGCCTCAGAAAATTCATTGACCAGCGCTGCAAAATCACCGCCAGCACGCGCTTTGTCAGCCGCCTGCTGCGCCTTGGCCTGAAAGGCGTTGACCTGCTCTGGCGTGGCGTTTTCAGGCACCGCCACCAGAATCTGTGCCAGGTTGATGTCGATGGCGCCCGCGTCCGTGCTGCCTTCCTGCTCGCGCAAAAACTGGTCAATGTTGGCGTCAGTGACGGACACGCGCGCATCAACTTCGCGCTGCCTGAAACGGTTCACCAGCAGCTCATCGCGCAGCTGTTCGCGAAACGCCGGGTAGGCAATACCGTCTGCAGACAGGCGGCGGCGCAGCTCTTCGACTGAAATCTGGTTTTGCTGGGCCACCGACTCGACGGCAGCGGTGGTCGCATTCTCATCAACCTTCAGGCCGGAGGCTTTCGCCGCCTGCAGCTGCGTTTTGTCGCTGATCACGCGTTCCAGCACCTGCCGGACCAGTTCGCCCCGGCTTGGCATCACCGCACCTTGCTGGGTCAGTTGCTGTTCAGCGCGCAGCAATTTGCTGCGCACATCGCTGTTGGTCACCGGTTCTGAATTGACCACCGCCACGATGTAGTCTGCCTGCCGCTGGGCGCCGCTGCTGGCCGAATTGTTGGAGGACAAGGCTGGCGGTGTAAAGCGCAACTGGTTTGACGGCCGCAGCGTTTGCGCAGACAGTTGCAGCGCGCCTGCCGTCAGCAAGAAACCCGTCAATGCACGGACGGCGAACATGTTTTGTTGGATGCGTTTATTGGTCATAGTTGGTAAAGCGGCTTGGTGCGGTAACTTGATCACGTAAAAGCTGATAGCGCGGGATATTTGTCCTGAGAACCTGAAGCGGGTCAACACCCAGTTTGGAAAACCCCACCAGCTCGAGCTGAAACAGGATGCGGGTGTTGGATGTGGCCGTGCCGCTTTGCGACCGCTGCAAGACGACGCGGCCAATCCAGCAGCAGCCATCGTACTCAATGCCCACCACGCCATCCACCAGTTTTTTGTCCTGAAAGCTGTAATTAAGCCGGCCCACACCATAGTAACGCCCGCCGCCCTGGCCGCGGCCTGCGCCCAGTTCTTGGCCCTTGTCGCCCCACAGGTCGTTGATGGGCCACTGCCAGCCGATGTCTGCCGAGTTGCTGACGCCGGCCTGGCGGCGCAATGCGGCGCTGATGACGCGGTAGTTGCCCGGGCTGTAGCGCGCCCCAAAACTTGAGCGTTCTGACACTTTCAGTTTGGGGTTGTACTGCAGCGTGCCGTCAAAAGTCCATTGCGGCACCCAATTGATGGACGTGCCAAACAGCACGTCACTGATGCGGTCCGTCACGGGCAAGCCGCCAGGCAGCGTCACGTTCTGGTCAGCAAAGCGCAGGCGCTGCGCCACGCCAAAGCGCACCACCTCGGCGCCTGTGTCCGGGCGCAGCAAGCGCGACGTGACGCCCAGCGTCAGCAAATTGGCGTCCGATATCCGGTCGTTGCCAACAAAGGAGTTCTCGCTGAAGATGGTGGCAAAGTTGAAGTCGTTTGCGCCGGAATCGTAATTGGGCAGCAGGCTCTGGTTGCGAAACGGTGTATGCACATAAAAGGCGCGTGGCTCCAGCGTCTGGTTAAAGTCCCGGCCAAAGTAATTTGCCTGGCGTTCAAACTGCAAGCCACTGTCCAGACTGAACGTCGGCACTGCGCGCGATGCGGTGGTGGCGCCATTGGTCAGCGGCGCATCAAACTTGTAGCTGGTCGCATGCAGCTGCAGTTTTGGCGTGACGTACCAGCCCGGCCTGATCCACGGGCGGCTGATTTGCGCGATCGCCACCGCGCGGTCACTGTTGGGCTGCAGCGTCAGGCTGGGGTCGGCTGAAAACCGGGTGAAGTCGGTGGACACCGACCAGTCAAAGCCGCCAAGACCAGCGATCGGCGCGTTCACGCGGGTGTAGGCCGCCGTGATTTGCGGCAAACGGCTGTAAGGCGGCACGATGGGCGACAGCGGGTCTTGTAGCGTCTGGTAGGTCAAGGCGCGAATGCTGCTTGAAAAATAGCCCCGCGACCAGCTGGCCGACGCATCGCTGGCCAGCAGCCGCTGGGTCAGCGTCGAGCTGCTGCGCGGAAAGTCGCGCCAGTAGTTGTCATCACTGACGCGGTTCAGATTCAGGTTCAAACCAATGTTGCCGACCTCGGGCACACCGGTTCTGACCAGCCCCGTTTGCTGCAGCGAGTAAGACCAGCGGTCAATGCCGCGCAACTTGTCGTTGGGCATGAAGCTGGCGCGCAACCGGCCGGTGTAGTCGCGTTCCAGATACCGGTATTCACCGCCCAGACCGATGCCGCGTTTGCTCATCAGCGTCGGCGTCAGCGTCGCATCACGGTTGGGCGCAATGTTCAGGTAGTAGGGCTGCTCAATCACCGCGCCGCTGACGCTGTCCAGGTTGAAGGTCGGCGGCAGCAAGCCTGATTTGCGCTTGTCGCTGAGCGGGAAACTGATTGTCGGGAAGGCCAGAATCGGCACATTTTTAAAGCGCAGCACCGCGCCTTTGGCCTCGCCGGTTTCTGCCTCCTGGTCAAACCTGAAGCTGGTGCCGGTCAGCACCCAGGCGGGCTCCCAGCTGGCCTCATTGCCGCGCTCGCAGGTCGTAAAACTGGCATTCCGGGCGATCAGGTTCTTGTCGTCGATAAAGTCAATGCGCGACGCGCTGCCGTTGCCGCCGTTGGACAAAAAGCGGTACGTCGGCTGCTGAAAATAGCCTTCAAAAGTGTCCAGCTTGATGCTGAGCTCCGGGCCGCGGTACTGGTTGCCGTCATTGCTGATGCGCACATTGCCCCGCGCATTGAGCATGTCATCAGGCTCATAAAACTCTATGCGGTCGGCCCGTAACGCCTTGCCGCCGCGGCGCAGCTCGGCGTTGCCTTCAACGATGGTTTCCACGCTGGTGCGGCCGCTGATGCTGTCGCCAAACACAAAGGTTGGCGGTTTGTTGGCCTCGCCGATTGGCAGCTTTTCAGCCAGCATGCTTCCTGGCTTTAGCTTGAGCGGCGCGTCAACATCAGGGGCGCCCCCAGTTGGCGCCTGGGCGACTGCGGCGCAGCTCCAGCCTAACGCAGCAGCCAACGCCAGGCGGTACACAGCGCGGGACACAGGGGAAAGCATGAAAAAGCTGGAAGATGCGCGGTGCATCGAAAGTAGGAGATAAACCCGTTTGTAAAATCTGATGTGATTATCCATGACCCTTCACCAGCGTAAAAACCAGCCACGCCATGAACGACCTGACCAAAATCCTCGATTCGCCGGCATCCCCCATCGTGTGGGCTGACCCGGTACGCGCGCAAGCCTTCGCTGGCTGGCTGGCCAACACCGCACCGGTACACGCACTTGATGCAGCCAGCCTGCGCCTGGCCTCAGCCGACGCCAGCTTTCGCCGTTACTTCAGAATCGATACCGCCGCCGGCGGCAGCTACATCATCATGGACGCCCCGCCCGACAAAGAGGACTGCCATGCTTTTGCCAAAGTAGCGGGCCTGATGGCAGCGGCCGATCTGCCAGCGCCCCGCGTGCTGGCTTGGGACGAAGCGTCAGGCTTCATGCTGCTGAGCGATCTGGGCACGCAAACCATGATGGAGGTCATAGCGACCGGATTGACGTCACCGGCCAACGTCAGCGCTATCGCCCAGCCGAGCGCCGCCGACCATGCGCTGTACCTTCAGGCGGTTGATGCGCTGGTGCGCTGGCAGATGTCTTCCAGGCCCGGCGTGCTGCCGCCGTACGACGACGCGCTGCTGTCGCGGGAGCTGGCACTGTTTCCTGACTGGTACGCGCTTCAGCATCGCGGCTTTGTGCTGACATCGACCCAGCAAGCGGTTTTGGACGATGCGTTCAAACTTATCAAGGCAAGTAATCTGCAATCGCTAGGGGGTGCGCAAGTGTTTGTGCACCGCGACTACATGGCCAGGAATTTGATGGTGAGTGTGGCCCCCACGCTTGTCGCTTCGAGTACTTCGCTTCCCCCCGAGGGGGCGCTGCGCCTGCGGCCCGGCAAAGCCGGTTCCGCGGCCCTTGCTGGGGAAATCGGGGATATCCACAGCGCATCCCTTGGTATCCTTGATTTTCAGGATGCGGTGTACGGCCCCATCACCTACGACATCGCCAGCCTGATGCGCGACGCGTTTTTAACCTGGGAGGAAGACTTCGTGCTCGACATCACCATCCGCTATTGGCAGCAAGCGCGCAAGGCTGGCCTGCCGATGGGCGACGACTTTGGCGAGTTTTACCGGGCAGTGGAATGGATGGGCCTGCAGCGCCACTTGAAAATCCTCGGCATCTTTGCCCGCCTGACACTGCGCGACGGCAAACCCAGATACCTGGCGGACACGCCGCGCTTTATCAAGTACGTGCGGGCCACGGCGGCTAGGTACCGTTCGCTGGGGCCTTTCATGGTGCTGCTCGATGCGATTGAAGGAAACGAGACGCGGGTAGGGTACACGTTTTGAGTCAAACAGGGCCGTTTTGGGTGCTAAAAGTGCCTGTAGACCAATCATTACGGGTGTAAGTAGCTATTAATATAAGAGCAAATTTAAAACCGTACAGGTTCAACCGTCCATGAAACCGCACAACATCCTGATCCTTCCCGGCTGGAAAAACAGCGGCCCAGACCATTGGCAAAGCCGCTGGGAGCGCAAGTTTGGCTACCAGCGCGTTGAGCAGCACGACTGGCAGCGCCCACTGCGCGGCGACTGGATAGCGCGGCTAGAGGACGTGCTGCTCAGCTGCACCGAACCCGCGCTGCTGGTTGCCCACAGCCTTGGTTGCCTGACGGTGGCGGCGTGGGCGGCGCATTCGAAAAACACGCATCTCGTCAAAGCTGCTTTGCTGGTGGCCCCGCCTGACACAGCGCGCCAAGACATTGCACAGGTGCTGCCAGGCTGGGCGCCCGTTTTGCAACCATTGCCCTTTCATGCCGCGGTCATGGCATCGAGCGACGACCCGTTTTGCAGCCTGGCCAGAGCCCGCGATCTAGCCAACGGCTGGGGT
The DNA here is from genome assembly GCA_025363315.1 of Polaromonas sp. Lineage (GTDB taxonomy): Bacteria > Pseudomonadota > Gammaproteobacteria > Burkholderiales > Burkholderiaceae_C > Polaromonas. The sequence continues at coordinate 1,078 of JANYED010000207.1, read as the reverse complement.
GCCAGGTTTGACGATCTGGGCGCGTTGGGCCACGTCAACGCTGACAGCGGCCTGGACGACTGGCCGTTAGCCCATGCGGCGCTGACACAGTTGATCTGGATGAAGCCGAATAAAATCGCTTGAACAGAAAGAAAAAATGGTCACCAAAAAACCAAAAGGCCTGGGCCGTGGACTTGAAGCGCTGCTGGGCCCCACCGTCAGTGACGCCGCGGCAAGCGTCGACTCGAGCCTGAGCAGCCCCGGCCTGCCAGCATCATTGCGCCTTAGCGACCTTGTGGCTGGCCAGTACCAGCCGCGCACCCGCATGGACGAAGGCGCGCTGTACGAGCTGGCCGAGTCCATCAAGGCGCAGGGCATCATGCAGCCGATTTTGGTGCGGCGTTTGACCAGCGGGCCGAATGATGGCAAGTACGAAATCATCGCCGGAGAGCGACGATTCAGAGCCGCCAAACTGGCCGGGCTGGACAGCGTGCCGGTGCTGGTGCGTGACGTGCCAGACGAGGCGGCCGCCGCGATGGCGCTGATTGAAAACATCCAGCGCGAAGACCTGAACCCGCTCGAAGAAGCCCAGGGCCTGAGCCGCCTGGTCAAAGAATTCGGCATGACGCATGAGCTGGCGGCGCAGGCGGTGGGCCGCTCGCGCAGTGCGGCCAGCAACCTCTTGAGGCTGCTGAACCTGGCCGACCCGGTGCAAACCATGCTGATGGCCGGTGACATCGACATGGGCCATGCGCGGTCATTGCTCAGTCTGGACCGCGCCACGCAAATCACCGCGGCCAATCAGATCGCGGCCAAAAAAATGTCGGTGCGCGAGGCTGAAAGCCTGGTCAAAAAACTCAGCGCCGAGTTCTCGCTCAAGCCGCAAAAAGCCAGCAAAGAAAAATCCCGCGACACCCGCCGCGTTGAAGAAGAGCTGGCCGACCTGTTGATGGCCAGCGTTGAAGTGCGGATTAAAAAAAGCGTCAAGCGCCACGGCAAGCGCGAAGACATGGGCGAGGTGGCGATCCAGTTTGGCTCGATGGATGAGCTCAACGGTTTGATTGAACGCCTGCGGGGCCCCGCGCTTTAATAGCAGCGC
>JANYED010000162.1 GCA_025363315.1 Polaromonas sp. | reverse complement strand
TGCCGCCAAAAAAGCCAACAACAGGCGCCAGCGGGTCACGCGAGCCAATGCTGGCGATGAAGATGGGGAACACCGGGAAGGGCGCGCGCCGCGTATGCACTTCACATATGGTTTGAATGTCAAATTGCTCGGCACCGGCTCGCAAAATTGTCTTGAGTTCTTCATGCTCGCCAAAAGTCGCGGTGGTGTCTTGCGTGCCTGCGAGGGTCAGGATACTGGTGGTGCTGGGTTGAAGGATGGGCGGCGGAAGCGGCATGCTTCCATCCTGACAGGCTTGGGTGACGGTTTGATGTCTTGAGATTGATGCGGCTTACTACGTTCGTATCCAGTTTTCTTGATTTGTATTGGTAACATATGTGTTACCATTAAGCATGACCATCAAAGTCGAAGAGTACATCCGCGAGGATGAGTCCAATCCCTACAAGAAATGGTTTGACAGCTTGTCATCACAGGCTGCAGCCAAAGTGACTGTTGCCAAACTTCGAATGGAGTTAGGCAACACGTCAAGCATCAAGTGGTTTGATGGCATGGGTGAATACGTCATCGATTGGGGTCCAGGCTATCGCATCTATCTGGCCAAAGATGGTGACACGTTCATCGTGCTGTTTGGCGGCGGTACCAAGCGCGGGCAGCAACGCGACATCAATCGCGCCAAAGAGCTGTTGGTCGAATACAAGACGCGTAAAAAAACCTTGACTTCCAAGTCCATCAGAAAACACAAGGAGTAAAGCAAATGGCACTGACCAGAAGTTTTAAAGAAACCGTTATTCAACGCCTGCAGAGCGATTCAATTTTTGCGCAGGCACTGCTCGACGAAGCAGCGACACTGTTTTTAAACGGCGAGCCTGAAACTGCCCGGCTGATACTGCGTGACCTGGTGAACGCCACCATCGGGTTTGAACAACTTGCAACGGCTACAGCAAAACCAAGCAAGAGCTTGCACAGGATGTTGTCACCCACAGGCAACCCGAGCATGGACAACCTGGCTGCGATTTTTCGTGCGGTGCGCGAGCGGCTTCACGTTAGTCTTCAAGCGCATTCGGTGGCGGTTTGATGGGCTAGATATTTTGTGACATCAAAACTTCGCGTTCCATTCGGCTTAATCGGTGCAAGACTATCTGAGCCTTGGCAAGTACCCAATGGAAATGCGTGCGGTTGTATTTGTCCTGCGTGTAAGCGAGCACTAGTTGCAAAGCAAAAAGCCCAAACACCGCACTTTGCGCATGCACCCGGAGAGGCTTGCGAACACGGATTAGAAACGGCTATTCACTTAGCTGCAAAACAAATAATTTCCGATCGAATGGAAATACGTATTTCTAAGATTAAGTTCATAAGCCCATATGCTGATGGACAGTCAAAAACTGTTAAGTTTGAAAAAGTTGTGCCTTTAGACGATGTTGTTTTAGAAGCTTGGTTGGTTGACATGCGTCCTGGCATCATCGTCAGGTTCGGTGATGAAATTTGTATTGTGGAGATTGCAGTCACGCACTTTACTGATCAGGTAAAAAAAGAAAAAATTCGACGCCGTGGAATTGCAGCATTTGAGATAGACCTCAACTCAATTAAGGAAGCTTTTACATTTGAGTCGCTGACTAGACTGCTGTTTTTGGCGCCTTATCCTGCTACTTGGCTCTACAACAAGCTTATTGAAGATATTGCCGCCAAAGACGAAGAGGTGTATTCAATTGCGGTAAAAGCCAAGGAGGCACTGAAGAGATCAAATCTAGCTGCTAGCCAAGCTAGGGAGCTTAGCGAATCTCAAAGACAAGCAGATAAATTTCAAAAGTACAGAGCACTTCCGGCTCAAGCTAAACTCGAAAAAAACATTCAAGTTTTGAAAATCAGCTTGCCACAGATGCAATTGTTCAGTGCTTGGGTGCCATGGGATGACTCGTTTGGCGTTGACAGAATTGTTTGGCAGTCAACTGTTTTGCTTTTTATAGCAAAAAAAGTGGGTGGCACCAAGCATCATTATTTTTCGCCAAGATCGTTTAATGCTGAAGTTTGTCTTGCACAGCTACGGTATTGTTTTGAAATTACTGCAAAGATAAAAGATGGCGACTCGATTGCAATATATAAATATTTAAAGCACTTAGAAGACATGGGCATCCTAAATTGTTGCGGCCGAAAGGAGTTTCAATTAATAGTTTTGCCAGAAAAATGGCGGCTTTTAGAGCCAAGAAATGTTCTTACTGGTTAAAAAATTGGAGGAGGCTGGCTTAAACCAACCAAATTACCACATCCGACACCGGATAAGCCACGCAAGGCAAGATAAATCCCTCGCGCTTTTCGTCCAGGCTCAGCCCGGGCCAGTCGATGCGGTAGTTCACCTCGCCTTCAAGCAACTGGCACATGCAGGTGCGGCAAGTGCCGTTTCTGCATGAGCTTTCCAGCTTCAAACCCGGTGTGCCTGACAGTTCGGCGGCTTGCAGCAGGGACAAGTTTGCTGGCGCGTTGAAACGCATGTCCGTGTCTGCAATGCGGGCTGTGTAAATGACTGTGTAAAGGTGTGCAGTTGTCATGTCACCGCAAATTACAACATGCGCGACAATCATGGGTTGTCCTCAATTTACAAGCGATTTTTAATGTCAAGCTACTCCGTACGACCCGCCGTCCCCCGCGATGCCAAAGTCATCGCTGAAATTCACGTTGCCACCTGGCAAGCTGCTTACCATGGCCTGATACCTGATGAGGTTCTGAAAGCCATGACCTACGAAAAGCGCCTGGCGTACTGGAAAGAAGCGATTGAATACAGCGACCCGCAAATTCTGGTGGCCACGGACAGCGACAAGGTGATTGGCTTTGTCGGGTTTGACCGCTCACGCGATGCGGGCACTAAGTCCAGCGTAGGTGAGATTTGGGCCATGTACGTGACACCGGAGCACTGGCGCAAGGGTGCGGGCCTGGCCTTGTGGGACGGCGCGCGTGATGGGCTGAAAGAAGAGGGTTGCACACAAGTCACGCTATGGGTGCTGCTGGCGAATGTTCGTGCGCTGGAGTTTTATGAGCATGCAGCGGGCTTTAAGCGTGACATGCCGTCGCTGCGAACAACGGCGTTTGGTTCTGTGCGGCTGGAAGAAATTCGCCTGAAGCGCTTGGCAGACTGAGGTTTATCGGGCCTTGTCCTACGGAAATGTTGAGCCTCATCGCACACGCCGCGCTTGGTATTGTTTCTAAAGTAAAAGGTCCGCCGGAAATTTTCAGTTCCGGCGCCTATTGACCTAGAAGGAACTCTTATGGAAACAACCTCTACTTACAGTGACGGCCACGCCGCTGATGCTGCGGCCAACGCGGCCAGTGCCGTGCAACGCGGCGTTGAATCAACTGGCGACGCGCTGCATAGCGGCATTGACAAAGTGGCAAACCCCGCGCGCCATGCGCTCGATAGTATGTCCAGCAGCGCGCACAGCGCCGTTGACTCGCTGGCCAGCAGCGCGAGTTATACCGCCACCCGTTTGGCTGACCAGACACGCCGCATCACCGAAGCGCCTGCCAGAGCGGTTGACTATTCAAAATCAACCATTTCAGACAGGCCGCTTGAGGCAGTCGGCATTGCGCTTGCGGTGGGCTTTTTACTAGGCCGATTAACAGCGCGGTAAGACCTCGCTGACTTAAACTTAAAACCGCTGACAGGCGGTTTTTTAATGCCTGGTCAATGCCCGATCCATTCGAACCCACTCCAAGCTCAGCCGAACCCGAACAAACCAGCCATGGCCACAAGTCTCTTTTTATTGGTGGATGACATCGCCAGCGTCCTGGACGATGTGGCCTTGCTGTCAAAAGTGGCGGCCAAGAAGACGGCCGGCGTGTTGGGCGACGACCTGGCGCTCAACGCGCAGCAGGTGGCCGGTGTCAAGGCTGATCGTGAGTTGCCCGTGGTGTGGGCTGTGGCCAAGGGCTCGTTCATCAACAAGGCGATTTTGGTGCCTTCCGCTTTGGCCATCAGCAGCTTTGCGCCGTGGGCGGTCACGCCGCTGTTGATGGTGGGCGGCGCTTACCTCTGCTTTGAAGGTTTTGAAAAGCTGGCGCACAAATACCTGCACAGCAAGTCTGACCAGACCGCAGCGCACGATGCACGCGCGCCAGCCGTGGCTGATGCGTCGATCAATTCTGGGGTTGATTCTCAGGCGGATGCGGCGGCAGTTGAGAAAGAAAAAATCAAAGGCGCGATCCGTACCGACTTTATTTTGTCGGCTGAAATCATCGTCATCACGCTGGGCACGGTGCAGGCCAGCCCTTTTGTGACGCAGGTCATGGTACTCAGCGGCATTGCGGTCGTTATGACCATCGGCGTGTACGGACTGGTGGCCGGTATCGTCAAGCTGGACGACGCGGGCCTGTTTTTAAGCCAGCGGCCGGGCAACAGCGCGCTGCGCCGCTTTGAGCAGAGCCTGGGCCGCGGCATTTTGCGGTTAGCCCCATGGCTGATGAAGGGCCTGTCAGTGGCGGGCACCATTGCGATGTTTTTGGTGGGCGGCGGTATTTTGACGCACGGCATCGCGCCATTGCATCACCTGATGGGGCAGCTCACCGCAAAAATGAGCGGCCCATTGGCTACCGTGGTGCCGCTGCTGGTAGACGCCGCCGTGGGTCTGGCCACGGGTGGGCTGGTCCTGCTAGCGGTCACGTTGGTCAAACGATTTCGCGGCAAAGCCTGATGCGTTTTTATCTCGCAATGCTGCCATCTGTTAAAACAGTTGATTCCACTTTCTGCGCGCCCTAGATGACCAACCCAAACGCTACGCTTTGCCCGCCCGAACCGGCCGCCCCCATCCTCCACTGGACAGAAGACAAGCAGCCCCGCACCGCGCGCTGGCGCTCTGAGCGCGGTGCGCCGCCGCCCAAGCGTGTGGTGCTGGCTGACGACACGCTGAGTGCTGACAGCGCCTACCGCCAGGCGTGTGAGGGCACAGGGCTGCTATGGCGCGGTGACTTTCAAAATGCGCGGCTGCTGCTGCAAGCGTTGACGCGGCGGATAGACAAGCCGCCAAAAGCGTCAAAAACCGCCAAGATGGGGCGTAAAAAGGCGCTTGTCCAAGCTGAGACCGGCGTGCCCAGCGGCGAAGCCTTTCACCTGTACCGCCAGGCCAAAGCCCAGCGCGCACGGGTGCTGGGCATGGTGTTGATTGAGTTTGCTGGCGATTACGGCATTGCACTGCGCCGCTCGCCAGATGCCAAGCAGGCATGTACCGAAGCCTGGGGGCCTGTTGATGAGACCAGCGGCCCCAGCGTTGCCTCACTGCGCGAATTAATGGGCGTTATCAGCGCGCATGAGTGGCGCAAGAAGGGCGTTGAAATTCCGGCGTTGACATCCGCTGGCGCAGCGGTTGCCAAAGCTGCGCCCAATAATCGTATTTTTCCGCATTACGGTGTGTTTTCGCCCGTGCGGGGTGAGTATGTTGATCTGGTCGCCAAAGCTCCTCTACCCCAACATACAGCCAAAAACCGTCCCGCAAAATACGTTGCCTTTGACATCGGCACTGGCACCGGCGTATTAGCCGCTGTGCTGGCTTTGCGTGATATTGACCAAGTGGTTGCGACGGACCAGGACGAGCGGGCACTCGCCTGCGCCAAAGAAAACATTTACAAACTGCGCTTGCCCAACCCAGTCAAGGTGATGAAGGCTGATTTGTTTCCTGAAGGCTTGGCATCGGTCATTGTGTGTAACCCGCCGTGGCTGCCCGCCAGGCCTGGCTCACCGCTCGAAGGCGCGGTGTACGACGAGGGCAGCCGCATGCTGCTGGGCTTTATCAAAGGGCTGGCCGCGCATCTGGCGCCTGGTGGGGAAGGCTGGCTGATTTTGTCTGACTTTGCCGAGCACCTTGGGTTGCGCACACGGGCTGAGTTGCTGGCGGCAATTGCGGCGGCCGGCTTGAAGGTACTGGGCAAGATGGATGTGAAGCCCGAGCACCCCAAAGCGCTGGATGCTAGTAATCCGCTGGCCGAGGCGCGTGGGCGTGAGGTTACGTCTCTTTGGCGACTGGCTGCGGTTTAAAAAATGATACTTCTAGCCCCGATGGAGGGCCTGTTAGATTTTGTCTTGCGCGACATCCTGACCCGAGTGGGCGGCATAGACCGTTGCGTGTCCGAGTTCATCCGCATCACTGACCAACTGCTACCCGAGCGTGTTTTTACCCGCATCGTGCCGGAGCTGCTGAGCGGTGGCCGCACCTTTGCAGGTGTGCCTGTGCGTGCGCAGCTGCTGGGCTCTGACCCGGCCTGCATGGCCGATAACGCCGCGCGGCTGGCATCGCTTGGCCCCGCAGGCATTGACCTGAACTTTGGCTGCCCGGCCAATGTGGTTAACCGCCACGGTGGCGGTGCGGCGCTGCTCAAGGAGCCCGAGACGATTCACGCCATCGTGACTGCGGTGCGCCGCGCCGTGCCAGCGCACATGCCGGTGTCGGCCAAGATGCGGCTCGGCTACCTGGACGATTCACGCGCGGTGGAATGCGCCCTGGCCATCGCACAAGGTGGCGCTGACGAGATGGTGGTGCACGCCCGCACCAAAGCCCAGGCCTACCGCCCACCCGCTTACTGGGAGCGCATTGCCGACATCCGCGCGGCGGTCAACATCCCCGTTGTAGCCAATGGCGAAATCTGGACGGTCGATGACGCACGCCGCTGCCGTGAGGTGTCAGGCTGCAACATGCTGATGATCGGGCGCGGCGCGGTGGTTGACCCAGGGCTGGGCCTGGCGATCAAGGCAGACATGCAGCAGGTACACGTCGAGCCAGTGACTTGGGCGCAACTGCTGCCGCTGGTCCTGGACTTCTGGCACATCGTCACCACCCGGCTGGACAACAAAGCCCAAGCGGGGCGACTCAAGCAATGGCTGAATTTTTTACGGCGGCGCTTTCCAGAGGCTGAAGTGGCCTACCAGGCCATCAAAACCATCAACAACCCGGCCATCGTCGATGCATGGCTTTTGGCACAGACAGCTCCAAAATTAACGCCAAAAACCGCAGAAACTATCTGAAACAGCCGTTTTAGGGTATTAAATCATGCTCCAGGCCAATAGATATGTGCGCGAGCAGCTCCTGAATTGATAGTGAATTCAGCAACTGAAACCAAGCAGTCAGAGCGCCCAGCGCTTGAAAAGCTGAATTGGATGGGTGGCAGTTTCAGGAGTCGGGCTATAGTCAAAATGTTGGTGAGCCACCTGATGCAGTGGAATTCATAGCTCACTCAGCAACATTAGCCTGTGGGGTTTAATGATTTTGAAACCCAATAGGCAAGCCAGTTTCAGGAGACTTTGATGCCCAGATTATGTTGCAGTGTCATTTTTATACTGCCGTGTCTGCGGCATGCATTAAGTTGGGCCTTATGAACTTGCCTCCTACTGCGCAACAGCGTCGCTTGGCATGTCTGGGAGTCGCAGGTATGTCGTTCTACACGCTTGCCAACGCCTGGACAGTCTATGCCTCAGGGAGCTTGGATAGCGTTTCATGCAGTGGTCGATTTCAGCGGCTTTACTGCGTTGCGGGGGCAGGGCTCGGACGTTTATACAGCCCAAATTCGGCCTGGCTTGGTTACGTTCTCTTTGAATGCATAGTCGGGGTATTCTTTTTCCTCGTCGCTTGGGGGGGGTATGTTCGTAGTAAGGCATAAATGTCCGATTGATATCCGTGCGTCGTGCACGCACAGAAGAGGTGGCACTTTATGAAAGCTAAACAGTTCGAGCAACAGTTTGACGAGGACGTCGACATAACGGCTTCTTTGGACTTGTCCAAGGCCAATCGCGTGCTGCAAGAGCAGAGGCGAGTGAATGTCGATTTCCCAACATGGATGATTGACTCGCTAGACCGCGAAGCTAGCAAACTGGGGGTGACAAGGCAGTCTGTTATCAAGGTCTGGCTGGCCGAGCGTCTTGAGGCGACGGCTTCTAACTTGCCGTTCCAACGGACGCGCGCAGGTGCCGCGCGCCGCTGAACTTCACGTTAGACCATAGGCCTGCGCTGGGAACAATCGGGGTCAAATTCCAATTAACCCGCTACTATTTTCATAGCTGCTCGCGCACATATCCATTGGTCAAAACGTCTAAAACCTACGTGAAAACGGTCTGAAAACTGCGTTTTGTGACAACAGACGGGTCAAAACTGAGCCAAAAAGTGGTTTGAGACCTGAAAAACTGCCGTTTTAGAGTATCAAATCGTGCTCTAGGCCAATAGATACGTGCGCAAGCAGCTCCTGAACTGATAGCAAGCAGTTTGCG
>JANYED010000156.1 GCA_025363315.1 Polaromonas sp. | reverse complement strand
GAAGAGAACAAGGGCTGGACTTACGCCAAGCACCTGCTCAGCCACGAGCGCACCAACATCGCCGACGTGAACCGTGCCAAGCGCGAACTGGAGCGTGTCAAGCGCATAGCGAAGAGCGAAGGCGTCTGGGATGCCACAGGCGACGCCTACGCGGCACGTTTCCGCGATGAAATCGCCAAGCTCGAGATTGACATCGTCGCCCTCGAAATGATGGTGTTGCGCGTGCTTTCCGCTGCCACAGCGGGCAAGAATTCGCTCGACGTTGCCGGCCTGCTCAAGATTCGGGGCAGCGAGATCCAGCAGCGTTACAGCGAACTGATGATGCTGGCCGGCGGGGCCTACTCACTCCCGCTGATTCGCGAAGCGATGGAAGCCGGGTACCAAGGCAACTTCCCGGGGGGTAATCCGGCCATCGCGCCGCTGACGTCCACTTTCTTCAATATGCGCAAGACCACGATTTACGGTGGCAGCAATGAAGTGCAACGCAATATCGTCGCGCAGACGGTTCTGGGCTGAGGAGACACCACATGGATTTCAATTTTTCAGACGACCAGGAACAGTTGCGCGACGCGGTACGCAGATGGGTCGACAAAGGCTATGACTTTGAGCGTCGTAAAACAATCACGGCATCTGGCGGTTTTTCACCTGTTGCCTACCGCGAGTTGGCAGAACTCGGCTTGACGGGCTTGTACGTGCCAGAGCCGCAGGACGGCATGGGCATGGGCCCGAACGAGGGCATGGTGGTGATGGAAGAGCTTGGACGCGGCATGGTGCTGGAGCCTTTGGGGCAAGCGCTGATCGCTGGCGCGGTGCTGGGCAACTACGCAGCGGACGCTGTCAAAACGCAATGGCTGCCCAAAATTGCGTCGGGCGAAAGCCTGGTGGTTTTGGCGCATCAGGAGCGTGGCGCACGCTACCACCTGGCAAAATGTGAAGCAAAAGCGGCGCAAGCCCAGCAAACATGGGCGCTAACAGCTACCAAAAGCATAGTACCCAGCGGTGATCACGCGGACGCTTTTATCGTTCCGGCCATGGTTGGCGCAAACATGGCACTGTTTCTAGTCGAGCGCACCGCCGCTGGCGTGACGACCGGCGGTTACATCACGCAAGACGGTAGCCGCGCCGCCGAAGTCAAACTGAACAACGCACCCGGCGTCTTGATCACGCTTGAGGGTGCTGCGGCGCTGGCCCATGCGGTAGACATCGGCATCGCGAGCACCTGCGCAGAGGCGATTGGCGTGATGGACAAAACCCTCGCTATCACCGTGGAGTACATGAACACGCGCAAGCAGTTTGGCGTGCTGATCAGCAGCTTTCAGGCGCTGCGCCATCGGGTGGCGGACATGAAAATGCAGCTGGAGCTGGCTCGCTCGATGAGCTATTACGCCAGCCTGAAACTGAACGCACCGGCGGCTGAACGCAGCGCTGCCATGGCGCGAGCCAAATATCAGTTGGGCGTTTCAATGCGCTACGTCGGCCAGGAAGCGGTGCAGCTGCATGGCGGCATTGGCGTGACGAACGAGTACATCGTCAGCCATTACTTTAAAAAACTGACTCAGCTGGAGATGACCTTTGGCGACACGCTGCACCATCTTGGTCAGGTGTCAGACCGGATGCAAGACACAGCGGGTGTGTTCGCGTAGCCACACGCAACTTTCCATTACGTGAAGAAATACCCGCGATACGTTTGAGATAGGAAGCCCACCGACGTCATACGCAGCATAATGTGATTATGAAATGGAAAGTCTTATACCGCACACAAAGTAACCGCTTGATACGCCTAGCGACAGTATTTGCCTGTTTTCTTGCGCTTTGGGTTGGCTTTCAAACTGCAGCCTCAGCCCAGACCTGCTCGGTCCCCGGCCAGGCGGGAAACGTGTCGCTCGCGGCGCAACCCAACAGTTTTTTTGCAGGAACGGGCAGCCCAGGCGTTAATGCAATTTCTATCACTGTCGGTGCCGGAAGCGGTGTCAATCGCAACATTGAAGCGGGCGACCTGCTGTTGATTATTCAAATGCAGGGCGCTGACATCAACACCGCCGACACCAATGGTTATGGTGCTGGTACCACCGCAGCTGGCGTCACCAACACGGTGGCTTTTGGCACCAGTGGCTATGCGGGAGGCGTGACGGGCACCAACTTTGTTGCAGGCAATTACGAGTGGGCAGTGGCCACTGGCGGCGGCTCCAGTTTTGCTGCGGGCGGCACGGTCAATTTAAGCCGCGGCCTGACGCGCGGCTACTTCAGCCAGCCAGGCACGGCAACCACCAACAAGCAGGCCTGGCAGGTCATTCGTGTGCCGCAGTTTTCAAATGTCACCATTTCCAATGCGTTAACTGTGCAAGCATGGGACGGCAGCACAGGCGGCATATTGAGCCTGGACGCCACGGGCACCATCAACCTCAACGGCCAGACGATTGACGGTAACGGCCGCGGCTTCAGAGGCGGCGGCGCCGTAGTCGTCAACCCACAGTGCACTGCTGGAGCCCCAACGCCAGCAGGCTGCCCCGAATACCGCGGTTTGATTGCAGGCCAGCGCGGCGGCTCAAAAGGCGAAGGTCTGGCGGGCACACCCGGTCGGGTATACACCGGCGACCCGTTAGGTACCGGGGCTGGCACTGTAGGCACCGGCGTGGATGGCTACATCAACGGCGACTTGCAGCGCGGCGCACCAGGCAATGCCGGCGGCGGCGGCAACCAGCACAACGCGGGCGGCGGCGGTGGCGGCAACGGCGGCGCGGGCGGCAGCGGTGGCAACAGCTGGAACGCCAGCAATGCGGCGTATGTCGGTCAGGTGGTTGGCGGCTTTGGCGGCGCACCGTCTCAGAACGCAGCGGCACGCTGGCTGCTGGGTGGTGGCGGCGGAGCGGCGGATGTGGGCGGCAACACCTACAACACCCCAGACGCATCAGGCGGTGCTGCTGGCGCAATGGTGATTTTGCGTGCCAGCCAACTGGCGGGTGGCGGCACCATCAACGTGAACGGTGCGACCGGCCGCCTGAGCACATTTACCGACGGCGCGGGCGGCGGCGGCTCGGGCGGGACTGTTGTTGCAGCATTGGGTGCGGGCGGCGTGACTGGCGCTGTAGCCGTGAATGCAAACGGTGGCGCGGGCGGCGCTTATACAGTCGTCAACCCTGAGCAAGACGGTGCGGGTGGCGGTGGTGGTGGCGGCGTGCTGATCCACAACATCGCTAGCGGCACCGTGACCTTCGCGGCGGGCGCTGGCGCAGCCGGAGCCACTGCCAGCACTGCGTGCGCGCCTGCTTCGGCGGGTGCAGATTGCGGCCAGCGTGCGGGCAGCAATACGGCAGGTGCCAGTGGCTACGCTATTACCAGCCCTGGGGTGCAAGTCGGCTATGAATGCCTGCCCAGCCTGGCGGTGACCAAGGCATCCAGCACACCGCTGGTGACCAGCGCCGTCGCTGCAACGGCCAGCTACACCATCAATGTGCGCAACTCGGGCGGCGCAGCGCGCTTTGTCAATGTGCTGGACACCGCCTTGCCGCCTGGCTGGACGCTGGCCAGCGCAGCGACCTATGCCTACAGCCCCGCACCGCCGCTGGCCGCGGGTGTGCTTTCCAGCGGCGCTGAAACCGTTGCCCTGACCAGTTCCAGCACCTGGTCGGTCGGCGCTGCGCCACTCGGTGTGCCCGCCATTGGCAACAATACCCTGACCTGGAGCAACTTTGCCATAGCCCCCGTCAACAATGGCGTGCCGAGCTCGGTCACGGCGACTTTTGTGGTCAACATACCCGACACGGCGGCCGTCGGCACGTACCACAACGGTGCGGGTGTGGCGTTTTTAGATCCCACACGTGCAGCGGCATCAACCCGTACCGTGGCACCGCTTGTCAACGTGGCGGCCAACCGCACGGGCAGCGCCTACGGGCCCACGGCTTACGCCAACTTTGTGGGTGCGGCCACCACCAATGTCAGCGGCAGCAACTACGACGGCCTGCAAACCGGCCCCGCAGCGGAAGACGTGCGCTTGGTGCCCGACTTCAGCATTGCCAAAACCGCTCCGCTGACAGCGCCTGTTGGCAGCACCTTTACCTACACCTTGACCCCGCGCAACAATGGGCGCGGCATTGGCAGCCAGACCTTCAGCGTCTCGCAGGCCACTGACGTTACCACCGCTAATGTGCCTGCATTGCTGGGCTCGAACCCGGTGACAGTTACCGACACCTTGCCTGCAGGCATCACAGTGTCCACTGCATTTTCTGGCGCTGGCTGGGTCTGCAGCGGCACCGGCGTTGTGGTGTGCACACTCGGCAATGGTGCCGCTTACCCAGTGGCTGCAACCACCAGCTTTAGCATCATCACCGCCACCGCTGCCATCAGTGGAAACTGCAACGCAGCGCCCGGCACGCAAACCAACACAGTGGTGATTTCGTCTCCTCAAGGCGAGACGCTGACCAGCAACAACACCAGCACCGCGGCCACAACGCCAGCTTGCGCCTCAGCCAGCCTGAGCATCACCAAAACCAATGGCGCGGCAACGCTGACGGCAGGCAGCACGACCAGCTACACAGTCACAGTGGCCAACGCTGGGCCTGGCAATGCACCGGGAACAGTGCTGACTGACCCAGCGCAGCCGGGCCTGGTGTGTACGAGCGTGACTTGCGCAGTTACGTCAGGTACCGCGTCTTGCCCCTCCCCGTTAACGATTGGCGCGCTCCAGGGCACGGGGCTGGTGATCTCGCCCACCTTCAATGCGAACTCAACGCTGTCATTTGTGGTGACATGCGGAGTGACTGCCACCGGTCAATAACTGGTCAGTCACTAGCCGATACCGTTACTGGGAAAACGCTATTTTATTAATAGCTGCTCGCACCCGTATATCTTGGGCTACAGCCTGATTTCTTACTTATTTTCAACTCAAAAAATGTCAGCTCACAGGCAATGCACACCAGTTGCTTTTGATTGAGCGCAGTCGGCGCATTACGCCATTTGATCTACAAAAATTGGCAGCATCGGGTTACGCTGGTTACACTGGGTATCATTTCGTCTCAATGGCATTGCTCATGCAACTAGACCAACGTTTAATTCGCTGTTTGGCAGTGTGCTCGGTACTGCTCGGCAACCTGCTGACAGGCTCATCTGCCGTTGCGCAGGTGTCTTCGTGCGGCACGCCCGGCCTTGACGGCCCTACCTACAGTGCGCCGTCTTATTACCCTGGCGCGGCCACAGCCAGCGCGGGTCAGCCAGTGGTTCAGGTGGGTGCCATTCGCACTGGGGCCAACGCCGGAACCGCCGTGCTGGCACCCGGTGATTTGGTCATGGTCATTCAAATGCAAGATGCCCTTATCAACAACGCGAACTCGATTGCTTACGGCGATGGCAGCACGGGCAGAGGTTGGTCAAACCTCAACAACGCGGGCATCTACGAATTTCGGCGGGTTGCCAGCGTGGCTGGGGCCAGCATCACGCTGGATCAAAACCTGGGCGCTGCATACACCCGTGCCAATCCTTCAGCTGGCACCGGCGGATTGGAAAATGGCAACCGCCGCTTTCAGGTAATCCGGGTGCCGCAGTTCTCAAACGTCACTTTGCCTGGTGGGAGCATCTCACCGCCCGACTGGAACGGGGAAACCGGAGGGGTTGCGGTGCTCGATGTTGCAGGCACGTTGAACATGAACGGCACCACCATCAATGTGTCAAGTATTGGCTTTCGTGGTGCGGGCGGAGTGCCTAACAATGTCGTGACGGGGGCAACGGACTACAGCATTGCGCCAGGCGGCTTGGCTGCAAACGGCGAGACCTGCGGCGGTACCAACACCGGTAATGCCAATAATGGCGCTTTTAAGGGCGAAGGTATCGCGGGAACGCCGCGCTACATACGTCGCCAGTCCGGCGGCGCGGCTGAGCAGGTCGCCTACGCATTTGTTGATTTGCTGGGTTCGGGCTACCCCGCCAACGCCGATCTGGCCCGTGGCGCACCAGGCAATGCCGGTGGTGGCGGCACGCAGCACAATACGGGCGGCGGCGGCGGGTCCAATGTGGGACAGGGCGGGCTGGGCGGTAACGCTTTCGCTTTTTACAACAATGGCGGCACCTGTGTATCGTTTTCAGGCGGTAACCCTAACCCATTTTTAGCCTGCGATGGAGACGGTGCGAGGGCGGTTGGCGGGTTGGGCGGCGGTACGTTGGCCCCTGGCATCACCCGCCTGCTGATGGGCGGCGGCGGCGGTGCTGGCGACAACAACAATGCCTGCGATAACATCACCATTCCACAGGCAGCAGGCGGCAATGGCGGCGGCATCATTTTTATTCGGGCGGGCGCCATCACCGGCGGAGGCAATCTGTTGGCCAACGGCCAGAACGGCTTGCCCGCGGGCAGAGATGCAGCAGGCGGCGGCGGGGCGGGCGGCACGATTGTTGTCCTGACCGGCAGCACGAACCCAGGCTTTGCCAGCGTGGTGGCCAATGGCGGCGAGGGCGGCAACACGGGCTGGAACGGCACCGGCGGCGTGGTAGGTACCACTGCGCTCAGGCTGAACGAAACGCAGGGTCCCGGTGGTGGTGGTGGCGGCGGCGCTGTGGTGCGCTCGTCTAACGCCTCGTTGACGGGCGTGCAAGTCAATGGCGGCGCGTCAGGCGCAGCTTTTCCATCAACGGACACCACCATTTTCAACCGCTACGGGTCTGGCGCCGGTGGCGGCTCGGCGGCCACCACGCCTTTTGCAGCCAACACATCCGCACTGGCGGGCAATTGCCTGCCGCAGCTGCAAACCACCAAACTCACCACTACGCCACTGATTGCTTTTCCTGCATCCAATACAGCGGTTTATGTGATCACTGTGGCCAACAGCGGAGGCAGCGGCGGGGCCGCAGCCGGCGTGACCGTCCAGGACACCCTGCAAGCGCCTTTTTCCTACACCCCAACCGTTGCACCGCTGAACGCCATCGGCATCGCATACGCGGGCGGTTCGGCCGGACCAGCATCGCCGACCGTCGGCAGCGGCACACGTACGGTGACCATCGGCACGCTGGGCAGCAGCTCGCTGGCCAACGCGTTCTTACTGCCTAACAATGCGACTGTCAGCTTTACGCTGACGGTGGTCATCAACGGCGAAGGGGTTAGCCCCACCCTGGGCAACACTTACCAAAACACGGCAACTGTCAGCTACCTGGATCCGCTGCGCAATGCACCCGCAACGCAGGTGTCACCGGGCGGCACTTACGCCCCAGGCGGCACAGTTCCTGGCAGCAACTACGCCTCTGGCTCCACCACAAACGAGGACGTCAAGGTCACGGGTGGCACCACGACGCTAAGCGTCACCAAAAGCAACGGCTTGTCAACCGTCACTGCGGGCGGCACGACGTCTTACACGCTGACGTTCAGCAACACGGGCGGACTGGCTGCCAACAACAGCTTGATCAGAGACAACGTGGGTGCTGGCCTGGTCTGCACTTCCGTCACCTGTTCATCAACTACAGGGGGTGCCAGCTGCCCCACTGGCTTGACGTTAGGAACAACGACCGCGTCCAGCGCCGTGCCTAATTTGTTTAACAACACCGGCATCACCATTGCGAATTTCCCCGCGGCCAGCAGCGTGGTTTTGACCGTCAATTGTGGGGTGACCGCTACCGGTCAATAACGCGCTGCGCACAAACGCTAGTTTTTTAATAGCTGCACGCGCCCGTATCTATTGGGCTGCAGCCAGATTTAATGCTTTGTGACGGCAAAACGCCACATTTCATTCGCGCCTGTAAGCGTCGTGAAAACTCGAATCGTCACGCATACAAGCGGGACGTTTTTGGAATGTGCGCCATCAAAAACTCCATCTGATCCGCCAAAATCCGGCGGTTGCGCAAAATGAAGTCCTCCCACAAGCTGGGCACATACGGCGTATACAGCAGCGGCATGCCAGCTTGTTCGGGCGTACGGCTGCTCTTGCGGTGGTTGCAGGCGCGGCAGGCCGTGACAACATTCATCCAGGTGTCAATGCCCTTTTGCGCAAACGGAATGATGTGCTCACGCGTCAGCTCTTCTTCGTGAAAATGCTGACCGCAGTAGGCACACACGTTACGGTCGCGCACAAAAAGTTTGCCATTCGTCAGGCCGGGTTTGAGCTCGAACGGATTAATCTTGGGCACACCCTTGGTGCCAATGATGCTGTTGATCGTGATGATCGACTGGTTGCCGGTGATGGCATTGTGGCCGCCGTGAAACGTGGCGACTCGCGCGCCCATTTCCCAGCGCACCTCATCCGATGCGTAATGCAGTACGGCTTCTTCCAGGCTGATCCATGATTGCGGCAAACCCTGCGCTGATAGCTTTAAAACCTTCAAATCTGACCTCCATTGAGAAAATGGAATGACGTTGTCACGATGAATTGAAATATACAGGCAAATGGTGACAAACAGGTCTTAAGGGTTGTTTAAACAGCACCATCCGCTATTAAAACGATAATATTGGGATGAAAGTCTTTCGCGGTTATCGCCATCCCCAGCTTGCAGTCGCCTGCGCCCTGACCATTGGCAATTTTGACGGTGTGCACCGTGGCCATCAGGCGATGCTGGCACTGCTCAAAAGTGAGGCGCAACACCGGGGTGTACCCAGCTGCGTGGTGACGTTTGAGCCGCACCCGCGCGATTATTTTGCCGCGCTGGCTAAAAGGCCGGAAACAGCGCCGCCACGCATCGCCACATTGCGCGGCAAGCTGACCGAATTGGCGGCCTGCGGCATTGACCAGGTCTTGGTGCTGCAGTTTGATGCGCGCCTGGCCAGCCAAAGCCCCGAAGCTTTTATCGACGACGTTCTGGTGCAAGGCCTGGGTGCGAAATACATTTTGGTCGGCGATGATTTCCGCTTTGGTGCCAAGCGGGCAGGCGGTTACGCCATGCTCGATGATGCTGGAAGACGCCTCGGCTTCGACGTGGCCCGCATGAACAGCTATGAAGTCCAGAGCACGCGGGTTTCAAGCTCGGCGGTACGCCAGGCGCTTGGCGCAGGCGACATGCAGCAGGTGTCGCGCCTGCTGGGACGGCCCTACAGCATTTCAGGCCATGTGGTGCATGGTCGCAAGCTGGGGCGTGACTTGGGGTTTCGCACATTGAACCAGCGCTTTTCACACTGGAACCCGGCTGCCAGCGGCATCTTTGCGGTGCATGTGTTTGGGCTGACTGACAAACCGCTGACCGGGGTGGCGAACCTGGGCATTCGCCCGTCCGTAGCCGCCAATGACGTCAATGGCGGTCGCGTGCTGCTGGAGACCTTCTGCCTGGACTGGCCTGAAGCACTGGGCGCAGAGGGTGGGTACAGTAAAATTGTGCGTGTGGAACTGCTGCACAAACTACACGACGAGCTGAAGTACGACGGTCTGGATGCGCTTAAAAAAAGCATAGCCAAAGACTGTGATGATGCGCGAGCTTTTTTTGCTGCCATGCATGTTGAGACAACGCGTCAGACCACGCGCGACCGAATTTAGACGATCTGTCAATGCGGGTGCGGCCCGTAATTTTTCGTCTTTTCCCTGATTTCTGGATTGCGCATCAACATCGCCATCACACCTCGAGCTATCGCCATGACCGACACCACATTAGACACACCCAAAACCGACTACCGCAGCACCCTGAACTTGCCGGACACGCTCTTCCCGATGCGCGGCGATTTGCCGAAGCGCGAGGCCGGTTGGGTCAAAGACTGGGACGACAAAGGCATTTATAAAAAACTGCGTGTGGCCCGTGCAGGCGCAGTCAAGTTTGTGTTGCACGACGGCCCACCGTATGCCAACGGCAAAATCCACATCGGCCACGCAGTTAACAAAATCCTGAAAGACATGATTGTCAAGGCGCGCCAACTTAAAGGCATGGACGCGATTTATGTGCCGGGCTGGGACTGCCACGGCCTGCCAATTGAAAACGCGATTGAAAAATTGCACGGCCGCAATTTGAGTCGCGACGAAGTACAGGCCAAGAGCCGCGCCTTTGCCAATGAACAGATAGCAGGCCAGCTTGAGGACTTCAAACGCCTGGGCGTACTCGGCGAATGGGACAACCCCTACCGCACGATGGACTACGCCAATGAGGCCAATGAAATCCGCGCGCTCAAACGCATCATGGAGCGCGGCTTTGTGTACCGGGGCTTGAAGCCGGTGTACTGGTGCTTCGACTGCGGCTCGTCGCTGGCCGAGTTTGAGATTGAATACGCAGACAAAAAATCGCAAACGCTGGATGTGGGCTTTAAAAGCGCAGAGCCTGACAAGCTGGCCGCAGCGTTTGGCTTGAAGAGCCTGAGCAAAGACGGGTTCGCCGTCATCTGGACCACCACCGCCTGGACCATCCCCGCCAACCAGGCACTGAACCTGAACCCAGAACTAACCTACGCGCTGGTCGACACGGAGCGCGGGATTTTGATGCTGGCTGAATCCTTGGTTGAAAAGTGCCTCGAACGCTACCAGCTCGCCGGCCAAGTCATTGCCACCACACAAGGTAAAAACCTTGCGCTGCTGAACTTCATGCACCCGTTTTATGACGTCGATGCGGGCTACAAGCGCCTTAGCCCCGTGTTTCTCGCCGATTACGCGACTGCCGATGACGGCACAGGTATCGTGCATTCGTCACCTGCGTATGGCATAGAAGACTTCAACTCCTGTGTCGCCAACGGGATTGCGACTGACGACATCCTGAACCCAGTCCAAGGCAACGGCCGCTATGTTGATGACCTACCGCTGTTTGGCGGTTTGAACATCTGGAAGGCCGCGCCGCTGGTGATCGACAAGCTGCGCGAGCACGACCGCCTATTTGCCACCGTCAACATCGAGCACAGCTACCCGCATTGCTGGCGGCATAAAACGCCGGTGATCTACCGCGCGGCAGCGCAGTGGTTTGTGCGCATGGATGAAGGCGAAGGCGTTTTTACCAAAGACAAAGCGCCGACAACGCTGCGCAAACTCGCACTCGACGCCATTGAACAGACGCAGTTTTACCCCGAAAACGGCAAGGGCCGTTTGCGCGACATGATTGCCGGCCGGCCGGACTGGTGCATCAGCCGCCAGCGCAACTGGGGCGTGCCGCTGCCGTTTTTCATTCACACCGCCACGGGCGAGCTGCACCCGCGCACCATGGAAATCATGGACTTGGCTGCCAACATGGTGGAGTCAGGTGGGGTTGAAGCCTGGAGCAAGGCAACCGCTGAATCCATCATCGGAGCGGATACGCCCGACTACATCAAAAGCACCGACATTCTTGACGTGTGGTTTGACTCTGGCACTACGCACGACCACGTGCTCAAACACAGCCACGCATTGCAGTCGACCTGGCCAGCAGACTTGTATTTGGAAGGCCACGACCAGCACCGGGGCTGGTTTCATTCTTCCCTGCTCACGTCATGCGCCATGTACGACCGCGCGCCGTACAAAGGCTTGCTGACGCACGGCTTCACGGTTGACGGCAAGGGCCGCAAAATGAGCAAGAGCGAAGGCAATGTGGTGGTGCCGCAAGAGGTCTCAGGCAAGCTCGGCGCAGAAATCATTCGACTATGGTGTGCGTCAACCGACTATTCAGGCGACCTGGGCATTGACGAAAAAATCCTGGCACGCGTGGTTGACAGCTACCGTCGCATTCGCAACACACTGCGCTTTTTGATGGCCAACGTCAGCGACTTTGACCCCGTGAAACACGCTGTGCCATTTGATGAACTGCTAGAGATTGACCGCTACGCCCTGAGCCGAGCCGCGCAACTGCAAGCCGACATCCTGGCGCACTACGAGGTATATGAATTCCAGCCCGTAGTGTCCAAACTGCAAATTTATTGCAGCGAAGACCTGGGCTCGTTCTACCTCGACATTTTGAAAGACCGGCTGTACACCACCGCTGCTGGCTCACGCGCGCGCCGCAGCGCGCAAACTGCGCTGCACCAGATCACGCATGCCATGCTGCGCTGGATGGCACCGTTTTTAAGCTTCACGGCTGAAGAGGCGTGGGCAACGTTTGGCGCGTCGGAGTCGATTTTTCTGGAAACCTATGCAGACTTCAAGCCGCAAAATGACGCGCTGCTGACCAAATGGACACGCATCCGCGAGATCCGTGATGCCGTTAATAAAGACATCGAAACCCTGCGCGCTGAGGGCAAGATTGGCTCGTCGCTGCAAGCCGAAGTGACACTCGAGGTCAACGCTGACGACCATGCGCTATTGGCAAGCCTGGGCAACGATTTGAAGTTTATGTTCATCACATCCGCTATTGAATTAATAGCTGCTGGCGCCGGTAAAACAACGGTTATAGCCAGTTTAAACACCAAATGCGAGCGCTGCTGGCACTACGTTGTAGACGTTGCAAGTGACGCAGCACACCCTACGATTTGCGGCCGCTGCATCAGCAACTTGTACGGCGCTGGTGAAACCCGGACGTTCGCATAATGGCTAAAACAACTTTCACCAAATCATCCAGCGCTTTGTTGCCGTGGCTGGGCTTGGCGCTGTTGATTCTGATGGCAGACCAGTTCACCAAGGTGCTGATTCTGGGTTACTACAAGCTGGGTGACGCGACGCTTGTCACCAGCTTTTTTAATGTCGTTCGCGTCCACAACACGGGCGCTGCGTTTTCTTTTTTGGCCAGTGCGGGCGGCTGGCAGCGCTGGCTGTTCACGGGCATCGGCATTGCAGCCGCTTTGTTCATTGTGTGGATGCTTAAATCGCACGCTGGCCAAAAACTGTTTTCCTTTGCGCTCGCCTGCATTTTGGGCGGTGCGATCGGCAACGTGATTGACCGCACGCTCTACGGCTACGTGGTGGATTTTCTGGATTTTCATGTGGCCGGGTGGCATTTCCCGGCCTTCAACGTGGCGGACAGCGCCATCACCATCGGCGCTGTTTGTTTGATTCTGGACGAGCTGCTCAGGGTTCGAAAAAGCAGATGAAGAGCAGATAAAAAGCCGCTAAAGCAGCTTCAGAACCGCCGCCATGATGAGCGCGGCCTCCAGCGTGAACTCACCTCGGCGCATCGCGGCCAGCAGCTGCGCCTTGTCCATAAGCGCGAATTGCGCTACTTCTCCGTCCTGATTATTGGGCAGTATGCCCTCGGGCACGGTGGCCGTGTACCAGTCAATGTGCTCACGCACATACCCAGCGCCGCCGCTGTCGTTTGCGGGTCGTTGGGTGCTTAGTCGCGCGCCATAGCGCAGGCTTTGCAAATCGGAGGTGTGCAGACCCGCTTCTTCCCAGGTTTCGCGTTGCAAGGCGGATTCAACCGTGTCGCCAGCGCTGACCATGCCGCCCATCAACGTGTCCCATTTGCCGGGATCATTCGGTTTATTGAACGCCCGTTGCTGCACCCAAAACCGCCCGTCCACCGCCTGCCCCACCAGGTGCACCGCTAGCGTTGTGATGCCCAAGGGCCGCACTGCCGCGCGCTCTATCGTGGCGATTTGCGCGCCCGCCTCGTCACGCACCGCAAGTTGCTCGTCGCGCCAAGCGCCTGTCAGGCCGGCGTCTCGCAACATGCTGGCCAGTTGCATCAAGGCACTGGTAGTGTCTGCGTAACCCGCCGCCACACGCCAGCCAGTACAAATGCCGTTTGTTGTTTGCTCTGTTATCAATAGCTGCTTGCACCCAAATTCATTGGCTATCAGCGCTATTTTACGCATAAGGTCAGGCTCAACGGAGCCAATGCAGGCATTGTCTGCGTAAAACAGCCCGCGCGGCCTGGCTGGGGGCTGATTGGCCTCAGCCTGTAGCTTTTGCAACCAGTCCAGCATCTTTTTAAGCGCTAGTTCACAGCGTCAAAATCGTGCAGCCGGTTGTTTGACGCGCTTCCAGCGCGCGGTGCGCGGCAGCTACATCTCTAAGTGCAAAGGTCTGGTCAATCGGAATGGTGACCTTGCCGCTGGCCACGATGGCAAACAATTCGTCAGCCATGGCTTGGGTGGATTCGCGGCTGGCGATGTGGGTGAACAGCGTGGGGCGTGACACATAGAGCGAGCCTTTGGCGGCCAGCAGGCCAATATCCAGCGGCTCGACCTTGCCCGATGCCGCACCAAAATTGGCCAACAGGCCAAAAGGGCTCAGGCAGTCGAGTGATTTTAAAAACGTGTCTTTGCCGACTGAGTCATAGACCACGCTCACACCCTTGCCGTTGGTGATGGTCTTGACCCGCGCCACAAAATCTTCAGTGGCGTAATTGATAGCATGCGATGCGCCGTTGGCACGGGCCAACGCACATTTGGCATCAGACCCAGCGGTGCCAATCAACTGCAAACCCAGTGCCTTGGCCCATTGGCAGGCGATCAAGCCTACACCGCCAGCAGCGGCATGAAACAGCACAAAGTCACCAGCTTTCACACCCGACTGCGGCAGCGTCTTTTTCAGTAGATACTGAGCCGTTAAGCCCTTGAGCATCATGGCCGCACCGGTTTCAAAACTGATGGCGTCTGGCAGCTTGCAGACACATTTGGCAGGCATCACCCGCAGCTCGCAGTAGCTGCCCGGTGGCTGGCTGGCGTACGCAGCACGGTCACCAACCTGCAGATGCGTCACGCCCTCACCCACGGCTTCAATCACGCCCGAAGCCTCCATGCCCATGCTGAGCGGCATCGGCAGCTTGTACACACCTGCGCGCTGGTAAATGTCGATGTAGTTCAGGCCGACAGCCTTGTGGCGAATGCGAATTTCCCCTGGGCCGGGCTCACCGACCTGAACGTCGACCAGTTTGAGTTCTTCAGCGCCACCGTGTTGGCTGATATGGACGGCTTTTGAAGTTTGAGTTGTCATGTTTTGTCTCTGTAGTGTTGCAGGTTAATAAGTATAAGTATCAATGATGTTTGCAGCCTTGTTAAAGTTCTGCACATGAACCACCGCCTGACTTTGCCGACTGCCCTTTTGTTAACCGTGCCGCCGCTGATGTGGGCGGGCAACGCGGTGGTGGGCCGGGCTGTGGCTGACTTGATACCGCCCATGATGCTAAATTTTTTGCGCTGGATGATGGCGTTTTTTATTCTGTTGCCGTGGGCCTGGCAACTGCTCAAGCCCGCCAGCAGTATGTGGAAAAACTGGCGTCGCTATGCGGTACTGGGTCTGCTGGGCGTGGGCTGCTACAACGCGCTGATGTACCTGGCACTGCACACCTCTACCCCGCTGAACGTGACGCTGGTTGGGGCTAGCATGCCGATGTGGATGCTGGCGACGGGGGCCTTGTTTTTCAACCAGGCCATCAGGCGCGTGCAGGTGCTCGGCGCGGTGCTTTCGCTCTTGGGCGTGCTGGTGGTGCTGTCGCGCGGCGATCTGGCCCGGCTGGCGAATGTGCAGCTTGTGCCGGGCGACTTTTACATTGTGCTGGCCAGTATCGCTTGGGCTTTTTACAGCTGGCTGCTAAGTCAGCCCAAAGATGCGCCAGAAATCCGTGGCGACTGGGCCGCGTTTTTGATGGCGCAAATGGTCTTTGGGCTGGGCTGGGCGGGCCTGCTGACCGGCGGCGAATGGGCCCTGAGCGCCAAGGACGCGAGCGCCAGCATCACCTGGGGGTGGCCACTGGCCGCTGCCCTGGTTTATGTCGCGCTGGGGCCCGCTTTGCTGGCATACCGTTGCTGGGGTCTGGGCGTGCAGCGCGTTGGCCCGGCGGTGGCGGGGTTTTTCTCGAACCTCACACCCCTGATCGCCGCGATGCTGTCAGCTGCGTTTTTAGGTGAGCTGCCGCATATGTACCATGCGGTTGCTTTTGTACTGATTGCTGCTGGAATTGTGGTGTCGAGCAGGCGGTAACCTACGCAACTGCCA
The DNA here is from genome assembly GCA_025363315.1 of Polaromonas sp. Taxonomy (GTDB): domain Bacteria; phylum Pseudomonadota; class Gammaproteobacteria; order Burkholderiales; family Burkholderiaceae_C; genus Polaromonas. The sequence goes on along the minus strand of JANYED010000156.1, from coordinate 6,847 downwards.
TCACGCCCCCATCCGTACCCGCCGCGCTGATTCTTCATCTCTCGCATCGTCAATCTCGCGCATTACACCGCGCATGTCTATCGCCCCGGCTTTTTGCTCAAATCGCCCTGTCAATTGAATATCAGGATCGAGCACGCCGCGCTGGTACAGGTCCCACATTTCCAGGCCGTAGCTGGTTTGCAGCAGTTCGGGCGCAAACTGGCCAAAGAAGTTGCGCAAGTTAGCCACGTCACGCAGCAGCATGCGCGCCGCGTGGTTGTTGCCTGCAGCATCAATGGCCTGCGGCAGGTCGATGATGACCGGCACATCCACACCACCATCCACACCGCCGGGTGCGCCATCAGCAGAATCCTCATGGCCCAGCAAGATATTGAACTCTGACAAGTCGCCGTGCACCACTCCGGCGCACAGCATGCGCACCACTTCCAGCACAAGCGTGGCGTGGTGCTTGCGGGCGTCGACGGCAGTGAACACCACGTCATTCAAACGCGGAGCGGCGTCGCCATGTGAGTCGGTCACCAGTTCCATCAACAGCACGCCGTCGCAAAAGTTATACGGTTTGGGTACCCGCACGCCCGCCGCAGCCAGCCGATATAGCGCATCGACCTCAGCGCTTTGCCAGGCGGCTTCTTGCGCTTGCCGGCCGAACTTGGTGCCCTTGGCCATGGCGCGCGCCTGGCGGGTGTTCTTGACCTTGCGGTTTTCGGTGTAGTCCACCGCTTGGCGAAAGCTGCGCTCGGTTGCCTCTTTGTAGACCTTGGCGCAGCGGGTGTCATCGCCGACCTGCACCACATACACGGTCGCCTCCTTGCCGCTCATCAGCTGGCGCGACACGCTGTCGATCAGGCCTTCTTCGATCAGTGCTTGCAGGCGTTTGGGCGCTTTCATGCGGTTGCGGTGCTGGCTTAAAAACGTGCCGGCTTAGAAGGTGCCGGTGTACGCACCGCCGTCCGCCAGTACGTTTTGCCCCGTCATGTAGCCCGCATGGGTACTGCACAAAAAAGCGCAAATCGCGCCAAATTCTTGCGGGTTGCCAAAGCGCTGGGCGGGGATGGTTTTGCGGCGTGCATCCATGACGGCGTCCATTGACTGGCCAGACTTTTCAGCCGCGCCCTTCATGGTGGTTTTCAGGCGGTCTGTTTCAAACGCGCCAGGCAGCAGGTTGTTGATCGTCACGCCTTGCGCAGCTAACTTGCTGCGCGCCACGCCCGCCACAAAACCCGTCAAGCCGCTGCGTGCGCCGTTGCTCAAACCCAAAATATCAATCGGCGCTTTGACAGCACTGGAGGTGATGTTGATGATGCGGCCAAAGCCGCGCGCGGCCATGCCGTCCACCACGCTTTTGATGAGCTCGATTGGTGTCAGCATATTGGCATCAATCGCTTTGATCCAGGCGTCACGATCCCAGTTGCGAAAGTCACCTGGCGGCGGGCCGCCGGCGTTGGTGACCATAATGTCAAAGTCTTTGCGAACTGCAAATACGGCGGCCCGGCCTTCAACCGTTGTAATATCTGCTGCAACAAAAAGCACGCTAACACCCGTATTTCGGGCGCCAGCAGCTATTAATTGAGTAGCGGCAGCCTGCAGCACCTCAGCACCCCTGGCCACGATGAGAACGTTCACGCCCTCTCCCACCAGAGCCTGTGCGCAGCCCAGCCCTAACCCTTTGCTGGCACCGCAGACCAGCGCCCATTTACCCTTGATGCCTAAATCCATGTTGAATCCTTTGCTTTTTCAAGCTATTGCTTTGACTGACTGAAAATATAAATCCCCGCGATGACCAGGGCTGTACCCGCTGCTACCCACACCGTGAACGGCTCGCCCAAAATGAGCGCACTCATGGCAATGGTGGCCATGGCACCCAGCATGCCGGTTTGGGCGGTCATGCTGGCGCCAATGCGTTCAATCGCCATCATCACCAGCACCACAGGCAACACGGTACAAACCGATGCATTGAGCAGCGACAGCCAGATCACGTCAGGCGCAACCAGCGCTGCGCTGATTGGCCGCAGCACGACAAACTGCACCAGGCAGCACAAACAAGCCACCGTGCTGGCCAGGCCGACCAGACGCAGTGAACCGATGCGTTTGACCATCTCACCGCTGCACACCAAGTACAGCGCGTAGCTGACCGCACTTGCAAATACCAGGGTAGCGCCCAACACAGCGTTCAAACTCTTGCCATCAGCAAGCAGCGTGATTTCATGCCCAAACACGAGCATCACCCCGCTATAGCTGATGGCCATTGCCGCCAGCTGCATCCGCGTGGTGCGCCGCTTGAACACCACCAACCCGAGCAGCATCACGATGGTGGGGTTCAGGTACAAAATCAACCGTTCGAGCGATGCGCTGATGTAGGTCAATCCGGCAAAGTCAAGAAAGCTCGCCAGGTAATAGCCGCTGAAGCCAAGCAAAAAAATCCCCAACCAGTCGCGGCCAGCCAGACGCGTCTGCCCGCGGCTGGCCCACCAGGCCATCGCTGCAAAAACGGGCAGCGCAAACAGCATTCGCAGCATGATGAGGGTGACCGCATCGACCCCGTAGCGGTACGCCAGCTTGACGATGATGGCTTTGCCGCTGAAGGCAAGCGTGCCAACAACCGCCATGGCAAGCCCCGGCAGAATAGGTTTGACGGGCGCTATGTCTTTTATAGCTGTTCGCGCCCGTGTTTGTTGGGCTAGAGGCTTATTTGCCACCTAAATTTGGCCCAGCACCGCAGTTTTTGATGCTGTTAAGGTCAAAACCCAACCGCCTGGCCATCACGTCGCGCATCACTGGCCGCTACATAGCCTTCACCTTTTGGGTCACCTGCCAGCCATATGAACTGGCCCGCGCCAAAATCCTGGTACGAGTCGTTGATGACTTCCATGCGGTGGCCGCGTGCCGCCAAGCCTTGCACGGTGTTCTGATTCATGGCGGATTCGACGTTTATCTCAAACCCTGCGTTGTAGCGCCAGCGCGGCGCATCACAAGCGGCCTGCGGGCTTTGCTTGTAGTCGAGCATGCGTACCAGCGTTTGCATGTGTCCCTGCGGCTGCATGTTGGCACCCATCACGCCGTAGCTCATCACCGGCTTGCCGTCTTTGGTCAAAAACGCCGGAATGATGGTATGAAACGGCCGCTTGCCCGGTGCGACCTGGTTGATGCCCTCGTCCAGACTAAAACCGTGGCCCCGGTTTTGCAGGCTGATGCCAAATTCAGGCTCGACGCACCCCGAGCCAAAGCCCATGTAGTTGCTTTGGATAAAGCTGACCATCATGCCGTCTTCGTCAGCTGTGCTCAGGTAAATCGTGCCGCCCTTCACAGGATTGCCCGCGCCAAAATCTTGCGCTTTTTTCATGTCAATCAGTTTGGCACGGCTGGCCAAATAAGCGTCATCCAGCATTTGCTCGGGGGTCACCGCCATAGCCGATGGCTCGGCCACATATTTGTACGCATCGGCAAAGGCCAGCTTCATGGCTTCAATTTGCAAATGCTGTGAGTCCACACCGTCAACGGCCAAACTGGCCACATCAAACTTGTCCAAGATACCCACCGCAATCAACGCCGCGATGCCTTGCCCGTTTGGCGGAATCTCATGGAGGGTGTGGCCCCGGTAGTTTTTGCTGAGGGGTTTGACCCACTCCGGTTTGTAATCGGCAAAGTCTTTGAGCACATGGCTACCGCCGTTGGCTTGAGAGAATTTTACGATGGCCTCTGCAATCTCTCCGCCATAAAGCGCTCTGCCTTTAGTAGCAGCCAGCGCGCGCAGGCCCTTGGCTGCAGCCTTGAACTGAAATAAATCACCGACGTTCGGCGCGCGACCCCACGGCAAAAACGCATTCGCAAAACCCGGCAAACCTTGCAGCTCTGGCGTGGCGGCTTCCCACTTTTGCTGCACCACCGGAGTCAGCAAGTAGCCGCGCTCTGCAATCTCAATCGCGGGCTGCATCAGCTCAGCAAATGGCAGCTTGCCAAAGCGCTCACTCATCGCTGCCCAGCCAGCTACTGCGCCAGGCACGGTGACGGTGTCCATGCCGCGCTTGGGCGGCGTGTTACCTCCAGAGCCATTGCTGCCTGGGTATTTAAGCCTGAAGTACTCGGGTGTCCAGGCCTGCGGCGCGCGACCCGATGCATTCAAACCATGCAATTCCTTGCCGTCCCAAATCAGGGCAAACGCGTCGCTGCCCAAACCATTGCTGACAGGTTCAACAATCGTCATGACGGCCGCAGCCGCAATGGCCGCATCAACCGCATTGCCGCCCAAGATGCGCATGCGCAACCCCGCGGTCGACGCCAGCGGATGCGAAGTCGACACAACATTGCGGGCAAAAACTGGAATGCGCGTGGTGGTGTAAGGGTTGTTGAAATTGAAGTTCATGGCAAAAAGGTTTTTAAAAATTATTCAACGGAAATTTTGCGCTCAGCAATGATTTTTTTCCACTTGGTATTGTCGGCCTTTACCATCGCGGCAAACGCTTGCGGCGTGCCGCCTGTGGGCTCTGCGCCCAAGCGGGCGAAGCGTTCCTTCACATCGCTGTCAGCCAGCGCTGCGTTCACGGCCTGGTTGACTTTGGCAGTCAGGTCGGCAGGCAAATTTTTTGGGCCGTACAGGCCAAACCATGTGACCGACTCAAAACCAGGCAGCACCTCAGCCACAGTGGGCATGTCAGGTGCAAGGGCTGTGCGTTTCAGGCTGGTTACTGCCAGGGCGCGCAGCTTGCCATCTTTGACGTGCGGCATACCGGTGACAAACGAGTCAAACAACACATCGACTTTGCCGCTGACCAGATCCGGGATTGCCAGAGCCGTGCCGCGGTACGGTATGTGCAAAATAAAAGTATCCGATTGCGCCTTGAAGTACTCGGTCGTCAAATGCACGATGGTGCCGTTGCCGCTGGAGGCGTAGTTGAGCTTGCCCGGGTTTTTGCGTGCGTAGTCAATGAACTCGTGCATGGTTTTAACCGGTAGCGTGTTGGGTACAACGACCACGTTGGGCGATGAAGCGACATAGGCAATCGGGGTGAAATCGGCCTCAGCGTTGTACGGAATTTTCGGATTGATGGCCGGGCCAATGCTGTGCGTGCTGCTGGTAGCCAGCAACAGCGTGTAGCCGTCTGCTGCTGATCTGGATGCAGCATCAGCACCAATCGTGCCGCCTGCACCGGGCCGGTTCTCCACGACGACAGTCTGACCGATTTTTTCACCGAGCTTTTGCGACAGCGCTCTGGCCAAAATATCGGTCGCGCCGCCTGCTGGAAACGGCACGATCATCCGAATCGGCTTGGCGGGGTAGTTCTGTGCCCAGCCCATGTTAGGAGTAAATACAAGACTGGCGGCAAATGCCAGGAGTAGATGGTGTCGTTTCATGGCTAGGGTCCTGGTTCTGGTCCTGGTGAAAGTTTAAAACGTACCGGCGCTTATATTGCAGCAAAAAACCAAGCCACAAAGCAAAAAGCACCCGAAGGTGCTTTTTTGAACAAACCGCCCCTGTCATTCTTCGACGAAGGCTTCTTCTCGTTTGTTCTTGACCGCCGGCAACAAGACAATTACCAGCATGAGTAAGCCAGCCGCCAGCAAGCCAGCCGACAGCGGACGCGTGACAAAAACACTCCAGTCGCCGCGTGACAGCAGCAGCGCGCGGCGCAGGTTTTCCTCCATCATCGGGCCCAAAATAAAGCCCAGCAGCAGCGGCGCTGGCTCGCAACCAAGTTTGACAAACAAGTAGCCAATCACACCAAATGCGCCTACCGTCCAGATGTCAAACGTGTTGTTGTTGGTTGAATACACACCAATCGCGCAGAACAGCACAATCGACGGGAAAAGGTAGCGATAAGGCACTGTCAGCAACTTGATCCACATGCCAATCAGTGGTAAGTTCAAAATGATCAACATCGCGTTGCCAATCCACATCGAGGCAATCAAGCCCCAGAAGAGCTCTGGGTTGCTGGTCATGACCTGCGGGCCCGGCTGGATGTTGTGAATGGTCATGGCACCGACCATCAGCGCCATCACGGCATTTGGCGGAATACCGAGCGTGAGCAACGGGATGAACGAGGTTTGAGCACCTGCATTGTTAGCTGACTCAGGACCCGCCACACCGCGAATGTTGCCCTGGCCAAACGGTACTTCGCCTGGCTTCATTTTCATTTTCTTTTCCAGCGCATAGGCGGCAAAAGCAGCCAGCAGCGCGCCACCACCCGGCAAAATACCCAGCGCTGAACCCAGGAAAGTGCCGCGCAGCATGGCTGGTGCCATGTCCTTGAAGTCTTGTTTGGTCGGCATCAGGCCGGTGACTTTGGCGGTAAAGACTTCCCGGTCGTCTGACGGCGTGGCCAAGTTACTGATGATTTCGCCGTAACCGAACACACCCATCGCAATCACGACAAAACCGATACCGTCGGTAAGTTCTGGAATGTCAAAGCTGAAACGTGCCACGCCTGAATTGACGTCGGTACCGACAAGGCCCAGCAGCAGACCCAACACAATCATGGCAATCGCTTTGAGCAGCGAGCCTGATGCCAGCACCACAGCGCCAATCAGGCCCAGCACCATCAGCGCAAAATATTCAGCCGGGCCGAATTTGAAAGCCAATTCAGTCAGTGGCGGTGCAAACGCGGCCAGGATCAGCGTGCCCACGCAGCCAGCAAAAAACGAACCAATACCGGCCGCTGCCAGAGCCGGCCCGGCTCGACCTTTTCGCGCCATCTGGTAGCCGTCAATACACGTCACCACCGACGATGACTCGCCCGGCAAGTTCACTAAAATCGCGGTGGTCGAGCCGCCGTATTGCGCACCGTAATAAATACCAGCCAACATGATGAGAGCGGACACCGGAGGCAGCGCATAAGTGGCTGGCAACAACATG
>JANYED010000112.1 GCA_025363315.1 Polaromonas sp. | reverse complement strand
CTCAATTTCTTCGGGCGTGACCAGCCCCCAACGTGGCGTGTAGGCCGCACCGTTGCCCAAATAGTTCGACAGCAAAATGCCATCGGCATACACCATTGACCGCGCTGAGTTACCGGTGCCTGATGCGCGGCTGGACAGCACCGCGTGGTTGTAGTCGCCGATGTAGCGCTTGCGTACCAGCAGACTGGGGAAGTACTTGAGCGCATCTTCAGCATCTGTCGCGTTGATGGTTTGCTCAATCTGCTCTTTCGTCACCCCCTCAATCGTGGTGGGGATTTGGGTGGGCAGTGATGTAGGCTGGCCACTGTTGATGGTAATCATGCCAAGTGATTTGGCAGGAGCATCACCTGCCGCGGGAACTGGTGTCTGGGCCAGCGCTTGCAGTCTGGTGAGCATAGCCGCAGCCAATGTGCTTAAGGAGAAAGCAAAACGATGTTGAGGTTTCATGAAGTCCGCAATTTAAAAATGAAATGAACAGCGCTTGGCTGGCAAGCCAGAACGCCGGTAATTCAAGCCAAAGACTTAAGGCGTTTCAGTTCAAAGTGCAGGGGGGCCGCGACTGGGCGGGAGGCCAGAAATAGCAGCAGCTGCATCAAAAGGCAAAGCCACACCAGCGACTTGCTGGCTGGGCTCGCTGGGCAGGTGTTGCGCGGCAAAGAATGGCAGAGCGATAACCAGTGAGCCGCATGAATCGCAGTGCGTGACAGACGGCGTGACACTGCCAGACTCACCGCCATTGATCGCCGTATTCACCTTATCCGTTTTGTTCGCCTTGTTCGCCAGGCAAACCCCGCCCAGTTTGCCAGTGCGCACCTCTTCGGCCAGCATCGACGCAGGTGCAATGAGCGCCGACAACATGGCCACAAAGCTCAGGAAAGCGGCAATGTGCTTCCACAAAGGAACGGTTGGTGAAAACGGCGGCTGAGTGGGCACAACCAAATTATAGAAACAAGTCAAATACTACTTAACCGCATTCGGAAAAAACAACTGCTCGCCGCCAATCTTGTAGCCCGCAATCACGCCCTGCCCTGCGGGTGATGTGACCCAATCGACAAACTTTTGCGCCTCGGCTACTTTGGTCTGCGGGTGCTTGGCGGGGTTGACGACCATCACGCCGTATTGGTTGAACAGCCGCGTGTCGCCTTCGACCAGAATCGTCAGGTCTGCACGGTTTTTAAACGACAGCCAGGTACCCCGGTCGGCCAATACATAACTTCCACCGCTACCACCGCTGCTGGCAGCAATGTTCAGCGCCGGGCCCATGCCGCAACCGCAGGCTTTGTAATTCGCAAAAGCAGGCTTATCTGCTGGTGTGTCAATGCCAGCCGTCTTCCAGTAGCGCAGCTCAGCCGCGTGGGTGCCGCTTTTGTCGCCGCGTGAGATGAAATTGGCGTTGCTGGTTCTGAGTTTTTTAAGTGCATCGGCAATGTCTTTGCCTTTGGTTTTGGCTGGGTCGGCTGCCGGGCCAATCAACACAAAGTCGTTGTACATCACGGGAAAGCGCTTGATGGCAAAGCCCTCGGCCACGACTTTTTCCTCAAGCGCCTGTTCATGCACAAACAGCACATCAGCATCGCCCCGGCGGCCCATGTCGATGGCCTGACCGGTGCCGACAGCCACCACTTTCACGTCAATGCCAGTGGCTTTTTTAAACTCGGGCAAAAGCGTGGCGAACAGCCCCGACTGCTCTGTTGAGGTGGTTGATGCCATCACGATGGCCACATGGGCTGTTTGGGACTGCGCTATTGAAACCGTAGCTGCTTGCACCCATAAAACAAGGTCTGCAGCCTTAAATGACAGTAATATACGCCGTTTTTTAATCACGTCATTTCACCTTTGAGAAAGTGTTCAGCCGCTGGCGGAAGCGGGCCATTGAAAAAGTCATGTGTTGGCAAATCAGCGATGATTTTGCCGTGCTCCAGGTACACCACCCGGCTGGCCAAGCGCTTGACCTGGCCAAGGTTGTGGCTGCTGAAAATAAGCGTCATGCCGCTATTGGAAAATTCAGCCATCAACCGCTCCACCTCGTGTTTGGAGGCCGGATCCAGGCTGGCGGTTGGCTCGTCCAGCAACATGACTTGCGGCTTGAGCGCCCACGCACGCGCCAGCGCTACCCGCTGCTGCTGGCCGACAGACAGTGTTTTGGCCTGGCGCATGGCCAGCTCCGCCAGGCCAACCCGCTGAAGTGCTTGCTGGCCCTGAACCTTGGCCGCTGCCCAGGGCCTGCCGCGCAGCCACAAACCCAAAGCGACATTGTTCAGCACGCTGGCCCGCAGCATGTAAGGGCGCTGAAACAGCATCGCTTGCAGCGCCGATGTGTCAGCCGTCATGCGGCCCGTCGACGGCTTGAGCAGCCCGTGCAGCACGCGCAGTAGAGTGCTTTTGCCGCTGCCGTTTGAGCCAATCAACGCAACTCGCTCGCCCATTTGAATGCGTAAATCGCAGTCGGCCAAGGCGCAAACGTGGCCAAACTGCACGCCGACAGACTGCACATCGAAAAGCAACGTCATGCTTGTCATGCTTGTTACGCTTTTAATACCAGGCGCTTGATAAGACCAAGCGCGACATTGAGCAGCAGCACCACGCCCAGCAGCACCATGCCCAAGGCCAGTGCCATTGGCAGGTCGCCCTTGCTGGTTTCCAGCGCAATCGATGTGGTCATCACCCGGGTAAAACCATCAATATTGCCGCCCACCACCATCACCGCACCCACTTCAGAAATAGCGCGACCAAAAGCGGCTATTAACACCGTCAGCAACGCAAAACGTTCGTCCCACAGCAAAATCGAACTACGCATCAAGCGGCTTGCACCCAGCGACGCAAACTGCTCGCCGTGTTTGACGTCAGCATCTTCAATCGTCTGCCGCACCAGCGCCATCACCACCGGCAGCACCAGCACAGTTTGCGCCAGCACCATGGCCTTGAATGAAAACAGCCAGCCCAAAAACCCCAGCGGCCCGCTTTGCGACAGCAGTAAGTACACCACGAGCCCGACAACAACCGAAGGCAAAGCCAGCGAGGTGTTAAGCAGTGCCAGCACCGCACTCCGCCCCTTGAACCTCGACACAGCCAGCCGGGCGCCAAACAGCAGCCCCACGAAAGACGCCGTCACGCAAGCCAGGCCGCTAACTGCAAGCGATCGCGCCACCACGTCGAGCAGCAAAGCATTGCCGCCTGCAAGCAGCGAGAAAGCAGCGGTCAAGCCGCTTGAGATGGAATTCATGTTGGGAAACGTTTGGCAACGGTAGACGAGCGTTAATTTTACCCATCAAATCGACCGGTGGCCGTCTGAATTCGGGCGGGAGCAGCTATTGAATTTATAGCGAATTGCTTTCACGTGGAGTGCCGGGCAACCCCGGCATGCTCAACCAGGAAATGCTGAATGCTATAAATTAAATAGCTGCTAGCACCCGTATCTAAAGGGCTACAGCCAAAAACAACAATCAACAAGCAAACACAGCAAGTAAAATCACACCGAGCAAGACCTGAACCCACAGAACACGTCATCCCGCTCAGGCAAATAAAAATTACGGTACTTCGGGCTTTTCATCCGGGCGCGCGTGGCAAACGACGCGCCACGCAGCACCTTGTGGCTGCCAAACCAGGGCTGCGAATACTCAACATACGGGTCAGGCTTAAAACCCCCTGTTTCGCTTAAATAGCCCCTGAACGTGGTGCTTGTCCACTCCCACACATTGCCCCACAAAAATCCTCGCCGGGCGGCCGTATGCGCTGCCACTTCCCATTCGACTTCAAACGGCAAGCGCCTGCCGGCCCAGCGGCACCAGGCATCGGCCTCGTACCAGGTCATGTGCATCGCGGGCTGGTTGCCGTGCATGCGGTGCGCTGCACCAAAGCGGGTTTGCATCACCGCGCCGCTGGCCACGCCAATCTGGTCGACGTAGCGTGGGCCTCGTCTGCCTTCGCCGTTGGCCAGACTTTGCAGCCAACGCCAGCCTTCTGCACTCCACAGTTCCGCGCGGTCATAGCCGCCGTCATCGACAAACTCGACGTATTGAGACCAGGTGACCGGCTGGGCATCAATTTCAAATTCAGGCACTTGTGCGCCGTGTTGTGGCCTTTCGTTGTCGAAAGAAAAGCCATCGGCAGTGCTGCCCAGCTGCCATGTACAAGCAGGGATCAAAAGGGGTTCCCGCAGCGTCATGGCCGCGGGTGTAAAGGCTTGCTGCATGGCCTTGTCAAGTGTCAAACCCAGCGTTTGGGCGGTATGCACCATAGCCTCAGCATGCATGTCTTCGTGGAACAACGCCAGGCGGTAAAAGTACAGCGCGTGGTCATCACTGCCGGCCTTGTCCAGCAGATCCAGCGTGCTCTCCAGCGTGTCAAGCAGGTAGGCGCGAATGTTGTTCGCGTTGGGCAAGTTAAGTTGCCAGCGCGTGCTGTGCAGCACGTTGGCGCTGTCCCACCAACGGTCAGCGTTCGGCTCAACGCTGGCTAGCCGGGTGTGTGCTGGCTCGCACCGCGCACCCAGGCTACGCTGCGTGTTGCGGGCAATCCACCACTCCTGAAACCAGCCGACGTGGCCTAGTTCCCAAAGCGGGGGGTTGACGGTGGCCAGTTGTGGTACGACATAGTTCGCACTTTCAAGCGCGTTTTGGTATTGCGCGAAAAGGTGCAGCGTATGATTGCGCGCATCCATCAGTGCCAGCGACAACAGCTCTTTGCCGCTGCTTCGCATCACAGGCGAATCGATTTGCCCGGCAGTACTGGTTGCTGTTGAAAAAGGTGCTTTGTTTGAAGTCAAAAATAGTCCTGGTCAGCCCGGCTGCCCAAGGCGCCAATAACGGGAATTGGCACACCGCGCATCGATGGTCAAAATTTCTCTCTCGTGATTGTGACACTTCAATATGCCAGAGTTGGGGCACCCAAAATAAGGCTTTCAGTGCCATGATTGCGCTGCATGCCAGGCGTTCTGCGCCCTCCGTGCAAGCCTGGGCAGCGCGCCATCCCAGCAAACCGTTGATCGTTGTCCTGACAGGCACCGATTTGTACCGCGACATTCAAAGCGACGCTGATGCGCAGCGCTCGCTTGAGCTGGCCACGCATCTGGTGGTGCTACAAGACGCTGGCCTGGCAGCGCTGCCGCAAGATCTGCGGCACAAAACGCGAGTGATTTTTCAATCGGCACCGCGCCTGAAAGCGGCTGTCAAGTCTGATGCGCGTTTCAAGGCAGTGATGGTGGGTCACCTACGCGGCGAGAAAGACCCGTCGACGTTTATGCGAGCAGCCCAGCTTTGCAACGAAAGCACGATCCGTTTTGAGTTGATCGGCGATGCCCTGGAAGAAACGCAGGGCGATCAAGCCCGGGACGCCGAAGCGCACAATCCGTACTTTAGATGGCTGGGCGGCCTGCCCAGAGCGATTACCCGCCAGCGCATCAAGCGCGCCCATGTGCTGGTCAATTGCTCGTTGATGGAAGGCGGCGCGCATGTGGTGTTGGAAGCAGTGCAGTCGGGCACGCCCGTGCTGGCATCGCGCATCAGTGGCAATGTGGGCATGCTGGGCGTTAGCTATGCGGGTTACTTTGACGTGGGTGATGCAGCAAGCCTGGCAGCATTGATCAAGCGCTGCGCTGCGGAACCATCTTTTTTGGCGCATCTCCAAAGCCAATGCGCCCAGCGGGCCGAATTGTTTGAACCCGCTGTCGAAAAGCGCCTTGTTTTAAACTTGACCTCATCTGCTTTGAAAGTCAACCTATGAACGCCCCCGAAAATCTCACCAGCCTTGCTACCCCGTTGCAATCGCCCCGCCTGACCAGCCTGTCCCATGGCGGAGGTTGCGGCTGCAAAATTGCCCCCGGCGTGCTGAGCGAGATTTTAAAAAACTCAAGCAACCTGCCGATCCCCCCGGAGCTGTTGGTCGGTATTGAAACGGCTGACGATGCCGCCGTGTATCTGCTGAACGAAAACCAGGCGCTGATCGCAACGACGGACTTTTTCATGCCCATCGTTGATGACCCGTATGACTTTGGCCGCATTGCCGCCACGAATGCCATCAGCGACGTGTATGCCATGGGCGGTACACCCATCATGGCGCTGGGTTTGGTGGGCATGCCTATCAATGTGCTGCCGCTGGACGTCATTGGCGCGATTTTGCGCGGCGGGCAGGACGTGTGCCGCGATGCGGGTATCCCGATTGCGGGCGGCCACACGATTGATTCGGTTGAACCGATTTACGGGCTGGTGGTGCTGGGCCTGGTGCATCCGTCACGGGTTAAAAAGAATTCTGGCGCCAAAGTGGGCGATGTGCTGGTGATGAGCAAGCCGCTGGGCGTGGGCATTTTGTCGGCTGCGCTGAAAAAAGAAATGCTGCCGCCTGAAGGTTACGCAAAGATGATTGAAGTGACGACGCAGCTGAACAAACCCGGGATAGCGCTGGCGGCGCTTGACGGCGTGCATGCGCTGACAGACATCACTGGCTTTGGCCTGGCAGGGCATACGCTGGAGCTGGCACGCGGTGCGCAAGTGCAAATTCGCCTGGACTGGTCGCGCATGCCGCTAATCGCTGGCGTGCGCGAGCTGGCTGCGCAGGGCTGCGTGACGGGTGCATCAGGCCGCAACTGGGAAAGCTACAGCAACGAGGTGACGCTTCCTGATGCGTTTGCCGAGGCCGACAAAGCGCTGCTCAGTGACCCGCAAACCTCGGGGGGCCTGCTGGTGTCTTGCAGCCCTGAAGTTGCTGCCCAAGTCCTGGAAATTTTCCACACTCAAGGGTTTCCAGAAGCAGCTGTCGTGGGTGAGGTGCGCTTGGGGAAAGGCGTCAGCGTCTTTTGAGATTCAAGCGGCAAGTCAGGGTTTTCCCGGCCAACTTTCACCGGCTATCGTCAGCCTTTTTTAAGTTGACCGGCCGGCTTCCCGTGTAATATCTTAGGCTGTGCGGCTTGAGAGCGTCAGCAGCCGCAAAACCCGCTCGACACTTTCGGAGACAGTGACCTTGGCTGCATTAATCAAACTCGCTTTGGCCTACGACTGGCTGGCCGCGCAAACCGGCAAGCTCGCCTCGTGGGCTGTGCTGCTAGCCGCACTGATTTCGTCCGGTAACGCTTTTGTACGCTACGGGTTCGACATCAGCTCAAACGGCTGGTTAGAAATTCAGTGGTACATGTTTGCGGCAATGGTCATGCTGGGCGCGCCGCTGGTGCTCAAGCTCAATGAGCACGTTCGGGTAGACATCATTTACGGCAAGCTCAAGGGCAACGGACCGGTGTATGTTGATATTTTTGGATTGATCTTTTTCTTGTTGCCTGTGATGGCCTTGCTGGCTTACCTCAGCTGGCCGCTCTTTATCAGCATGTACAAGTCCGGTGAAATGTCGCCGAATGCGGGCGGCTTGATTCGCTGGCCCGCCATGCTGCTGTTGCCGATCGGCTTTGGCATGATGTTTTTACAGGGCATTTCCGAGATCATCAAGCGCGTTGGCTACTTGTCAGGCAAGTTCGAGATGGACACGCACTACGAAAAACCGGTTCAGTAATTGGCCTTGAGGCAACCGCTTTCACCCTTTCAAGTCGCTTCAGGACCCTAAAAAATGCAAATGGAAAATTTCGCCCCGATGATGTTCGCGGGCCTCGTGCTGATCATGCTGATCGGTTTTCCGGTAGCTTTCTCGCTGGCTGCGCTGGGTTTAGGTTCTGGCTTTTTTGCGATTGAAATGGGTTGGTTTCCGGCCAGTTTCATGTCCAACCTGCCGCTCAACATGTTCGGTATTTTGTCGAACGACCTGCTGCTGGCCATCCCGTTTTTCACCTTCATGGGCGCGATTCTTGAAAAATGCGGCTTGGCTGAAGACATGCTCGATTCCATGGGTCAACTGTTTGGCCCCGCCAAAGGAGGCCTAGGTTATTCGGTCATCATCGTCGGCTTTATTCTGGGTGCTATCACAGGTACGGTGGCGGGCCAGGTGATTGCGATGGCAATGATTTCACTGCCCGTGATGATCCGCTACGGCTACAACATGCGCTACGCCACCGGCGTGTTGGCTGCATCAGGCACCATCACGCAGCTGGTACCGCCGTCGCTGGTGTTGATCGTGATGGCCGATCAATTAGGGCAATCAGTGGGGGACATGTACAAAGGGGCATGGGGCCCATCGATTCTGCAAGTGCTGATTTTTGCGGGCTACACGTATTTTTTGGGCGTTTTCAAGCCACATCATGTCCCCGGTGTACCCAAAGAAGCGCGCACCCTGCAGGGCTGGGCGCTTTGGGCCAAATGCCTGCGCGGCATCATTCCTTCAGCAATTTTGATTTTTGCGGTGCTGGGCTCTATGGGCGGTTTACCGGGTATTAATACAGCCATTGCGACGCCGACAGAAGCCGGTGCGATGGGTGTGGTCGGTGCGCTGGTGCTGGCGGCCATTCACCGGCGCCTGACGATCGGGCTGATCTGGGAGGCCATGAGCGGCACCATGCGCCTGACCGCCATGGTGGTGTTCATCTTGATTGGTGCGCGCGTGTTTTCTATGGTGTTCCAGGGCGTGGACGGTGCCAAGTGGGTCGAGCATTTGCTCACCGGCTTGCCAGGCGGTCAAACCGGCTTTTTGATCGTCGTCAACATCTTCATTTTCTTCCTGGCTTTCTTCCTGGACTTCTTTGAAATTGCCTTCATTATTTTGCCAATGCTGGGCCCTGTGGCTGTAAAGCTGGGCATCAACCCAATCTGGTTTGGCGTGCTGCTATGCGTCAACATGCAAACCAGCTTCATGCATCCACCGTTTGGTTTTGCGCTGTTTTACTTACGCGGCATTGCTGACACGCTGTTCAAGGAAAAACGAATTCCCGCGGCGATCAAGTCCAACGATATTTACCTCGGTGCGATTCCGTGGGTCGCCATGCAAATGATTTTGGTGCTGATCGTGATCTTCATTCCGCAAACCGTGACTGTGTTTCTGGACAAAGAAGTCAAAATTGACATTGACAAGGTGAAAATTGAGATCCCGGTTGAGACACCCGACCCGGTGGCAGCGCCCGGTGCGCCAGGCAGTGATCCGCTGGCACCGAAAGCAGCCACTGGCGCAGAGGACGAGCAAAAGAAAATGGACGATTTGTTCAAGGGCAAATAACGAACATCGCCTTTTTGACTTAATGCAAAATGCCCCTGCTTGAGGGGTATTTTTTTGGGTTTGATACCTGTCAGCTATTTCTACCCACCATGTTTAACAACACACTGCCCTCGATGGGCCCGCCACCGTTCAGGTTTGTGCCCAAACCCAACGGTTCAAGCGGCCCGGCCTATTCAATCGTTTTTAAGTTGCTGGCAACCGTCATCGTGGCTGCTTTGTCAGCCGCATTTTTACAAAACTGGTCGGCAGGCCGCGTCGCTGGCGGAGCGGCTGGCGGCGGCTGGTTTTTGGGCGGGGTGCTGTTGCTGCTTTACACCTGGGTCAACATTTTGCGCAGCACCACGCGCATTGACGAACAAGGTTTGCACCAAAGCTGGATGTGGAACAAGCACATGGAACTTCGCGAGCTCGCTTTTGGCAAACTGATTCGCGTGCGCGGCCTTGAATGGCTGATAGCGCCGCGACTTTATGTGCGCACGCTGATGGGCAAGTTTGCAGTATTTTATGCCACCTCACCCGAAATGATTGCAGAGTTTGAGCGCTTGGTAAAAGAGCTCAAGGCGTTTCGCGAAATGCGCTAAAAACGGTCCGTGAGAATAAAAAAGCCGCATCAAGATGCGGCTTTTTACGTAGGCAAGAAAAAACTGAATTACAGTTTTTGCTCTTGCATAAACTTGTCGAAAGATGCTTCAGTGAAGCGGAACCACAGGTTTTGGTCGGCACGGAACTTGGAATAATCGGCGTAGACTTTTTTCCAGGCTGGGTTCTTCTCGGAAAGTTCTGCGTACAAATCCATGGCGGCTTTGAACGCTGCATTCATCACGTCCTTAGGGAACGGACGCAGCTTGGTGCCGGCACCCACCAGTTGTTTGAGCGCCATCGGATTGACAGCGTCATATTTGGCCTGCATGACCACATGCGCTTGTGATGCAGCCGCTTCAACAATCGCTTTGTACTCGGGTGACAGGGCTTCAAAGGCTTTGTTGTTGATGTAGAAGTCCAGCTCTGGGCCGCCCTCCCACCAGCCAGGGTAGTAATAAAACGGAGCCACTTTGTTAAAGCCCAATTTTTGGTCGTCGTACGGACCGACCCATTCAGCTGCGTCGATCGTGCCTTTTTCAAGGGCTTGATAAATCTCGCCACCGGGAATGTTTTGTGGGACAGATCCGAGTTTTTCCAGCACCTTGCCGCCAAAGCCGCCGATGCGCATTTTCAGGCCCTTCATGTCGGCTAGGGTTTTGATTTCTTTGCGATACCAGCCGCCCATTTGCGCGCCGGTGTTGCCACCCGCAAAATTGATGATGTTGTACTTGGCATAGAACTCGCGCATCAGCTTCATGCCGTTGCCTTCGTACATCCAGGCGGTCATTTGGCGGCTGTTCAGGCCAAACGGAATAGCGCAGCCGAGTGCAAAGGTTTCGTCCTTGCCAAAGAAGTAATACGGAGCTGTGTGGGCGCACTCGATCGAGCCTTGCTGCACGCCGTCCACCACGCCAAAGGCGGGCATCAACTCGCCAGCTGCATGAATCGAAATTTCAAACTTGCCACCAGACATGGCCTTGACGGCTTTTGAGAACGTATCAGCCGCGCCAAAAATGGTGTCGAGCGACTTGGGAAAGCTGGACGCAAGGCGCCAGCGTACAGTGGCTTGTGCATGCACAGCAGGCGCAACGCCCGCAGCCAGCACGCCGGCAATGCCGGCATTTTTAATGAGGGAACGACGATCCATGGTTATCTCCTGAGAAGTTTTTGAGTTTGAAATTCACACTGCATTGATCTGCCGGGTAGCCAGACAGACTCTCCTCAGAGACTGCTAGCTACCCGGCTGAATTGCTTATTTTGTCAGTGTTGGCCAAAACACTGACCCGGTTTTTACCCGTAGTTTTTACAAATTAGCTTAGAGTTTTTGGCCCTGCATGAAACGGTCGAATGTTGCCTTGGCAAAGCGAAACCACAGGTTCTGGTCACCCCGAAATCTGGCGTAGTCTGCATACACCTTGGCCCACGCAGGGTTGTTGTCTGACAGCGCAGCGTAAAGCAACATAGACTCTTTGAAAGCGGCGTTCATCACGTCCGCCGGGAAAGGCCGCAGCCTGGCCCCGCTACCCACCAACTGCTTGAGCGCGACCGGGTTTCGGGCGTCGTACTTGGCCTGCATGTCAACGTGCGCCGCTGCACTGGCAATGTCCACCATGCTCTTGAACTCGGTGTTCAAGGCGTCGTAAGCTTTTTGATTGACGTATAAGTCCAGCTGCAAACCGCCCTCCCACCAGCCGGGGTAGTAGTAGTTAGGCGCGACTTTGTTAAAACCCAGCTTTTGATCGTCGTACGGTCCGATCCACTCAGCAGCGTCAATCGTGCCTTTTTCCAGCGCCTGGTAAATCTCTCCGCCAGGCAGGTTTTGCGGCACAGAACCTAGGCGCTCAAGCACCTTGCCGCCAAAGCCACCAATGCGCATTTTCAGGCCCTTCATGTCGGCCAACGATTTGATCTCTTTGCGAAACCAGCCGCCCATTTGTGCGCCGGTGTTGCCACAGGCAAAGTTGATGATGTTGTAGCCTGCATAAAACTCGCGCATGAGCTTCAGGCCGTTGCCATGAAACGTCCACGCGCTCATCTGGCGGCTGTTCAAACCAAAAGGAATCGCGCCGCCAATGGCAAAGGTTTCGTTCTTGCCATAAAAATAGTAAGGCGCTGTGTGCACCGCTTCTATCGCGCCTTGTTGCACCGCATCGACGACAGCAAAGGCAGGCATCAACTCGCCAGCCGCGTGAACCGACACTTCAAACCTGCCACCCGAGACAACTTTGAGGTGCCGCGCAAAGATCTCGGCACCGCCATAAATGGTGTCCAGTGACTTGGGAAAACTCGATGCCAGCCGCCAACGCACCAGCGGCTGGGCGTGGACTACCGGGGCCACGCCCGTTGCCAAAACACCCGCGATGCCTGCGTGCTTGACGAGCGCCCGGCGCTGCAAAACTGAAGTTGGATGTGGGGCGATGTTCACGCCCCGAATTGTAAAAAAGCTCGGCACCACAGGCGCCGGGGTTTACCCTCTTACACCTGACAAATAGCTGTCAAGCGACTGACTTGAGAATGACTTTGGCGACAACTGGCGAGTCAAAAAGGTCGACAAAACGCTGCCTGATAGCGGCCTCCATGCCCACTGCATCCAGCCCCTGCATCGACATGAGTTTTGCGGGGTCGCCGTGCTCGATGAATTGATCTTGCAGCCCCAGATGCAGCACAGGCTTGACCACACGTGCCGCGTGCAGCGCTTCGCTGACGGCACTGCCTGCACCGCCCATGATCGCGCCCTCTTCCACTGTCACCAGTGCCTCGTGTGTTGCTGCAACTTGCAACAGCAGTGCGACATCCAGGGGTTTGGCCCATCGCATATTCACCACGGTTGCGCCCAGCTTGTCAGCCGCTTGCATAGCCGGGTAAAGCAGTGTGCCAAATGCCAAAATGGCAATGCGCTTGCCTTGGACACGCACTTCGCCCTTGCCAAACGGCAGCGACTGCAACCCAGCCTCGGGGGTAACGCCAGCGCCTGCGCCGCGCGGGTAGCGCACAGCCACAGGGTGATTTTGCTCGTACGCGCTGCTTAGCAGCATGCGGCATTCGCGTTCGTCTGCGGGACAGGCAATGCTCATGTTGGGGATGCAGCGCAAAAAAGGAATGTCGTATGCGCCTGCATGCGTTGCGCCGTCAGCACCGACCAGGCCAGCCCTGTCAAGGGCAAACACCACCGGCAGATTTTGCAGTGCAACGTCGTGCACCAGCTGGTCATAACCGCGCTGCAAAAAGGTAGAGTAAATCGCCACCACCGGTTTGAGCCCTTCACACGCCATGCCTGCTGCAAAAGTAATGGCATGCTGCTCGGCAATGCCGACATCGTGATAGCGCTCAGGAAAGCGTTTGTGAAACTCCACCATGCCCGATCCCTCGCGCATCGCAGGTGTGATGCCCACCAGCCGCTTGTCAATAGCCGCCATGTCGCACAGCCAGGTGCCAAATACCTGGGTGAAGGTTTGTTTGGCAGGCACCAGCGCTTTTTGCAGGCCCATGGCAGGGTCAAACTTGCCTGGGCCGTGGTAGGCAATCGGATCAGCTTCGGCCAGCTTGTAGCCCTGGCCTTTTTTGGTCACCACATGCAAAAACTGTGGGCCAGAGCCATTTTTCATCAGCTGCTTGATATTCTCAAGCGTCGGCACCAGCGACTCAAGGTCATGCCCGTCGATCGGGCCGATATAGTTGAAACCGAAATTTTCAAAAAGCGTGGCGGGCACCACCATGCCTTTGGCGTGGGTTTCCAGCCGCTTGGCGAGCTCCAGCAGCGGTGGCGCAACACTTAGCACCTGCCTGCCCACATTGCGCGCCGATGCGTAAAAACGCCCACTCATCAATTGCGCCAAATAGCGGTTCAATGCGCCGACCGGCGGGCTGATGCTCATGTCGTTGTCGTTCAGGATGACCAGCATCTTGCAGTTGTCTTGAATGCCAGCGTTGTTCAGCGCCTCAAACGCCATGCCCGCGCTCATGGCGCCATCGCCAATGATGGCCACCGAGTAACGGTCTTCGCCTTTTTGTTTGGCCGCCATGGCCATGCCGAGCGCAGCGGAGATTGACGTCGACGAATGCGCGGTGCCAAAAGTGTCGTAAGGGCTTTCGTCCCGGCGCGGAAAACCTGACAGGCCGCCAAGTTGCCTCAAGCTGCCCATGCGGTCTTTTCTGCCGGTCAAAATTTTGTGCGGATACGTCTGGTGGCCCACATCCCACACCAAACGGTCTTCGGGCGTGTTGAAAACGTAGTGCAGCGCGACGGTGAGTTCCACCGTGCCAAGGTTGGAGCTTAAATGCCCGCCGGTTTTAGACACGCTGTCGAGCAGATACGCCCGCAACTCATCGCTGAGTGTTTTAAGCTGGCCGCGCGCAAGCTCGCGCAGATCGGCAGGGCTGTGAATGGTGTCAAGCAAAGGGGTCATGTTGGAGCGGTCGTGGTTTTCAGATTTAAAACTGCCGATTAACCAGCATATCAGCTAGCGCACGAAGGGCCTCAGTGCCGTGTGGACGGGTGACTTCAACGGTGTCCAGGCTTGTCAAGGCGCGCGCCAGCAACTGCCGGGCGTAGTCTTTGGAGCCTTGAAGCCCCATGAGCGACACGAAGGTGGGCTTGTCTTGTTCAGCGTCCTTGCCTGCGGTTTTGCCGAGCGTGGCTGAATCGGCCGTAACGTCCAAAATATCGTCGACCACCTGAAACGCCAGGCCAATGGCCGCGCCGTAGTCGCCCAGCGCCTGCAAGACGGCAGCGCTCGGGCTGCCGCAATGCGCGCCCATCAAAACGCTGGCTCTGAGCAGCGCACCGGTTTTCAGGCGATGCATTTCATGCAGTTGCTCAGACGTCAGGGGCAGCCCGACACTGGCCAGGTCAATCGCCTGCCCGCCTGCCATGCCCAGGCCGCCTGCAGCCTGAGCCAGCATACGGCATAGCCGGGCCTGAGTCGTGCTGTCGACGGAGCCATCGTCGGGTGTCAACAATTCAAACGCCAGGGCCTGCAGCGCGTCGCCTGCCAGCAATGCCTGCGCTTGCCCAAACTGGACATGCACGGTCGGCTTGCCGCGGCGCAGCACATCGTTGTCCATACACGGCATGTCGTCGTGCACCAGTGAATACGCATGAATCAGCTCTGCTGCGCACGCTGCGCGCAGAGCGGCGGCCGGCTTTCCACCCACCGCTTGGCTGGCGGCCAGCGCCAACAGTGGCCGTAGCCGCTTGCCGCCGCCAAGTACCGCATAGCGCATCGCCTCATTGAGTTTCAACAAACCTGCTGACGCCTGGGAACTACCCATGTTGGCCACCCAGTTAGACAAGGCCTGCTCAACCTGCCCGGCTTGCGCTTGCGCCCAAGTTTCCAGATCGAAGCCCAGCACCGCGCTCACTTCGCGCCACTCCAGTTTTTGAGCTCGTTGCCATCAAGCACCTTGATCTGGTTTTCCACAGCTTCAAGCCTGGATTTGCAAAAAGCCATCAGTTGTGCGCCCCGCTGGTAGCTGGTGAGCAGCTGGTCGAGCGGCAGCTGTCCGGATTCCAGTTCAGAGATCAGTCGTTCAAGCTCTTGCAGCGCCAGCTCATAGGTCTCTGGCAGGGCAGGTTCTGTTATTTTTGTTAAGGTGGATTTAGCCATGGTGTTTTCGGTTAACGCTTGATTTTAAGTTGTCACGCGGCCGGCGTGAGGCGGACGGGTAAAATTGAAAATCTCCTCTCTATGGCCGCCCACCGCCACGCACCGATGTCCGATTTAAGCCTTCGCCTACTGCAGGCCACCAGCCAACTACCGATTTCAAGCTACTTTGATGCGGCCCTGTATCAAAGAGAGCAGCAAAAGCTGTTTGCGCGCGGCCCGCGCTACCTGGGCCATGAGCTGGCGGTGCCCAACATGGGCGACTTTTACGCCCTGCCGCACGAAGGCGAAGGCCGGGCGCTGGTGCGTAACGCTGGCGGCATTGAACTGATCTCCAACGTCTGCCGCCACCGCCAGTCAACCATGCTGCAAGGGCGGGGCTCACTGGGTGAAGGAGCCGGCAGCAACATCGTTTGCCCGCTGCACCGGTGGACGTACAACACATCGGGCGAATTAATAGGCGCACCGCACTTTGAAATTGACCCCTGCCTGAACCTGAACCGCTACAAAACCACCACCTGGAACGGCCTGGTGTTTGAAGACACGGGTCGCGACGTTGCCAAAGAAATGACCAATCTGGGTGTGGCCAAAGACCTCGATTTTTCAGGTTACCAACTCGATAAAGTGCACCTGCATGAATGCAACTACAACTGGAAAACCTTCATTGAGGTGTACCTGGAGGACTACCACGTAGGGCCGTTTCACCCCGGCCTGGGCAGTTTTGTCACCACCCATGACCTGCTCTGGCAGCTGCAACCCGATTACTCGGTGCAAACGGTCGGCGTGTCAGACAAACTGGGCAAGCCCGGCACCGACACGTATAAAAAATGGCACGACGTGGTGCTGCAATACAGGAAGGGCGTGGCGCCCAAGTACGGCGCGATTTGGCTCACCTACTACCCGCATGTGATGGTCGAGTGGTACCCGCACGTGCTGGTTGTCAGCACGCTGCACCCGCGCGGGCCCGACAAAACACTCAATGTGGTCGAGTTTTTTTACCCTGAAGAAATTTGCGCTTTTGAGCGTGAATTTATCGAAGCGCAGCAAGCCGCCTACATGGAAACCTGTGTGGAAGACGACGAAATCGCCTTGCGCATGGACGCGGGCCGCAAAGCGCTGCTAGACCGGGGCGACAACGAATTTGGCCCTTACCAAAGCCCGATGGAAGACGGCATGCAGCACTTTCACGAGTGGTACCGGCGCGAAATGGGCGCCAGCAAAACCACGCAAATGATTTGATATTGTGTTGATCGCTATTTATTTAATAGCTGCTTGCGCCCGTATCTATTGGGCTACAGCCCTAAAATATACCTGAACGCACTAGAACGCACTATGCAAGCCGTCTGGATGGTTTTGTCTGCCTTTATTTTTTCAACGATGGCGGTCTGCGTCAAATTTGCTGCGGTGTACTTTAACAACGCCGAGCTGGTGTTTTACCGCGGTGTGATTGGCGTGGTGTTCATGGCGGTGTTTGCGCGCATGCGCCGTACGTCGCTGACAACGCTTGTGTTGCCCATGCACATCTGGCGCGGCTTTGTGGGCGTGGTGGCGCTGTCAGCCTGGTTTTATGCCATCGCCCACCTGCCGCTGGCCACCGCCATGACGCTGAACTACATGAGCAGCGTCTGGATTGCGGCGTTTTTGGTCGGCGGCACATTGATGTTTGCCAAGGCTGGCGAGCGCGTTCAATCGCAAGGCCCACTGGTGATGGCCATCCTTGCCAGTTTTGCAGGCGTGGTGATGTTGCTGCGCCCCACGATTGCGCAAAACCAGTCCTTTGCGGGCTTGATTGGCCTGCTGTCGGGCCTGGGCGCTGCGTTTGCCTACATGCAGGTGATGGTGCTGGCGCGCATGGGCGAACCTGAGGCCCGAACGGTGTTTTACTTTGCGGTAGGCACGATGATTGCCGGGGCCATTGGCATGGTGCTGCTGGGCGCATCGCCGTGGGACTGGCGGCATGCGCTGTGGCTGCTGCCAATTGGCCTGCTGGCCAGCCTGGGGCAGCTGTGCATGACCAAGGCGTACTCGACGTCCACCAATCACGGCGGCACGCTGATGGTGGCCAACTTGCAATATTCTGGCATCATCTTTTCAGCGCTTTACGGCCTGGTGTTGTTTGGCGACCAGATACCGCTGCTGGGCTGGGCGGGCATGGGGCTGATCATTTTGAGCGCGGTGACAGCTACGATTTTAAGAGCACGGGCTGCGCCTAATGCGCCAGCTGAAGAGCATTGATAAACAGCTAATCAAGCATTAACACCCAAGGAATTTGACATGAACCACGAGTTGTTGATCTCAGCCGACCAACTGCTGGCGCTGATGGCCAGCAAGCAAGCAATGATGATTTTCGACTGCACCTTTGATTTGGCCCAGGCTCATGCAGGTGTTCAGCAATATTTGGCGTCGCACATCCCTGGGGCGGTGTACGCCAATCTGGACACTAACCTGAGCGCCAAACACGGCGCACCCGGCGCTCATGGAGTTATTACAGCTCACGGCGAGGACGCACCCGCATCTGGCGGCCGCCACCCGCTGCCCAACCGGGAAAAATTTGCCGAGTGGCTGTCTAACGTGGGCTTTGCCAACAACATGCAAGCGGTGGTGTATGACCGCAACGGTGCCAACTACTGTGGCCGCCTGTGGTGGATGCTGAAGTGGGCAGGTCATACCAATGTTGCCGTCCTCGACGGCGGCTTGCAGGCGTGGGCAGGCGCAGGCGGCGCGCTGGCCAGCGGTAGAGAAGCTGCCCATTTTCAGTCCAGCTTTGCGCTGGCGCCCGAATTGGCTGCGCTGGTAGCTACCAAAACCGTAGCAGACAACCTGGGCCGCCCGATCCAGACGTTGATTGACGCCAGAGGCGGGCCACGCTTTCGCGGCGAGGTCGAACCGCTTGACCCGGTGGCGGGCCACATCCCTGGTGCGCTGAACCGGCCGTTTGGCCAAAACATGCAGCCTGATGGCAGGTTCAAACCTGCGGCAACATTGAAAGAAGAGTTTGAAGCGATGCTGGCAGGACGCGACCCGACAACGGTTGTGCACCACTGCGGCAGCGGCGTCAGCGCAGTGCCGAATATTTTGGCGATGCAAATCGCCGGACTGGGTATGACGGGCCTGTACGCTGGTAGCTGGAGCGACTGGTGCGGTGACACCAGCCGCCCGATGGCGCAGGGCTGAAGCTCGGGAGAATTACTTGGCGCCGCTGGCTGGCGTCATGGGCGCTGCGGTGTCCGAACCCATCGTTGGCGTGCTCATGCCGCTAGAGCCCATCGGTGCGCTGCTGGCAGGCATGGAGCCGCTAGAGCTTGAAGTGTCAGCTGAGGGGGTGGAAGGTGAGCTCATTGGCGCTGGCGTTATCGTCGTGCTGTTGGTTTCTTCTTTTTTGCTGCAGGCACC
Source organism: Polaromonas sp. (assembly GCA_025363315.1). Classification (GTDB taxonomy): domain Bacteria; phylum Pseudomonadota; class Gammaproteobacteria; order Burkholderiales; family Burkholderiaceae_C; genus Polaromonas. Next base: position 6,576 of record JANYED010000112.1, on the reverse strand, counting down.
GAGGGCCAGTAAGGCCGCCAACGCGACTGACGTGACGGCAACGGTTTTGTGTGTCGATGTGAACATGCAGTTTCCGTAAATTGATGAATGATGGTGTTGATGGTGTTGATGGTGTTAACGGTGTTAACGGTGACGCAAGCAGTGACGGGTTTCAGGCGGGGCACAGTCGCTTTGCTCTCAAACGCCAATACACCACCCCGAACTTACCGAAACCCCATGTTTTCCCCATCAGACGGCACCCTTTGCGCTTGTAGGCGTTTGGCGCGTATGGTGACGGCGGTTTGTGCGCCTAGCTTCCGTGCGCCAATCCACTGATCAGCGTAACCAAGCCAATGCCAGCCAGCAACCACGCAATTTGCGCGGCGGTTTCCCCTGCAGCGGCGCGCTTTTGCAGTTGCGGAATCAAGTCAGCCAGCGCCACGTACACAAAGCTGCTGGCCGCAATCACCAAAAAAAACGGCAAAAAGTTATACAGCTGGTCGACCAGCGCGTAGCCCAATACACCGCCCAGCGCCGTCACCGCGCCTGCCAGCGTGACCTTGATCAGCGCCGTGCGGCGGTTGTTGTTGGACGACTGGCGCAGCACCACCAAATCGCCCATGTGGTGCGGGACCTCATGCGCCAGCACAGCCAGGGAGGCGACGATGCCCAGCCGCATATCCGCCATGAAAGCCGAGGCAATCAAAATCCCGTCGCCAAAGCAATGCACACTGTCACCTGCCAGCACCGCCCAGCCTCCAGATTTGGATTCTTCTGCATGATGGTGATCGTGCGTGTGACCGTGCAAGTCATTGTGCGGGTGCCCATGCCCCGCCCCGTGCTCGTGGCCGTGGTGCCACAGCTCGGCCTTGTCGAGCAAAAAGAAAAACACCAAACCCACCAACAGCGCGGCAAACAGCTGCTGCGGACTGACCAAGCTTTCAAACGCTTCGGGCAGCAAATGCATAAAGGCGGTGGCCAGCAAAGCGCCCGCAGCCAGGCTAAGCATGTGCTGCGTATAACGCGCCAAAACGCCAAAGCTCAAGGCCGCCGCCAGCCACACGCTGCCAATGCCAGCGGTCAGGGTACCCAAGAGAATCGCTATCAAAGTCATAGCTGCTCGCGCCCGAATTGATTGGGCTAGCGCCCTGTATGATTGGTAAAAAGCAGTAAAAAAGCCACCGCACGTTGCCGTGGGCGGCTTTTTGATGTGAACCCTGATTTTAATCTACGGGTCAGCGCTTGCCCCAAGCCTGGCGGTTGCTCAATTTATGCGACACCGTGGGTTTTGAACCATGCCAAAGCACGCTTGAAGCCGTCTTCTGCGGCTTCTTTGCGGAAGCTGGGACGGTAGTCGGCATGAAACGCGTGGGGGGCGTCCGGGTAAATGACAAACTCTGACGCCTTGGCCGCGGCGTTGCCTTTGGCGCCCGCGTCAAGTAAAGCCGCCTTCATCTGATCAACCGTTGCCACCGGAATGCCGCCGTCCTGCCCGCCATACAGGCCCAGCACCGGCGCGTTCAGGCCGGCGGCCAGGTCCAGCGGGTGGGTGGGCGACAACGCCGAAGGCGTGCCGACAAGGCGACCATACCAGGCCACACCGGCTTTGACGTTTTTGCTTTGCTCGGCATACAGCCAGGTGATACGGCCGCCCCAGCAAAATCCGGTGATGCCGACTTTCCTCAAATCGCCGCCGTTGGCACCGGCCCATTTCACGGCACCATCCAGGTCGGCCATCACCTGACCATCGGGTACTTTCGACACGACTTCGGCCATCAGTTTGGCCATTTCGCCGTACTTGCTGGCATCGCCCTGGCGCGCATACAAATCCGGTGCAATTGCCAGGTAACCGGCTTTGGCAAAGCGGCGGGCGGTATCGGCGATGTATTCGTGAACGCCAAAGATTTCCTGAATCACCAAAATCACGGGCAGGTCAGTCTTGCCAGCGGGTGCCGCATAAAAAGCGGGCACCTTGAAGCCGTTGACCTCAAACATGGTCTCACCGGTTTTCAGACCATCCGACGAGGTTTTGATTGCCGTTTGCGCCATGATGGGCATGGCGGTAGCTGCATAGCCCACGCCCAGCGCGGCTTTTAAAGCGGTGCGGCGAGTGCTGCCTAGTTCAGTGCTTTGGCCGGGTAGCAAAGCGTCAAATTCGGTTTTTAGGTTGTTGTCGAGCATGGTGGTTTTGAAAGTATTGAAGGGTTTGTGATGATGAAGAACACTGGACAGTGTGGGCCAAATTAAACACCAACTACCGTGACTTTGTCATGCAGCAAAAGTTTTAAACGCGGGGTAACACTTTTTCATGCCACTCAAGCCGCGCTGGTGCCACAATTTCTGACAAATAAAAAGGAGTCAACATGCAAAGACTAGGGCCGGTGGTGCAGTTTTTGGGCTGCCAAAACGGTGCGTGGGGGGTGAGCGTTCTGGTCGTCGCGGATGCAGCCGATGCACCGCCTTCGCTGACCTTGAGCAGCCCAGGCCTGAGCGTTAGCCGCAGTTCGGCGGCCGTGCCCGGTCAGCCATGCACTGCCTGGCGGTTTGATGTGGCAGTGCCTCAAACAGCGGTATCACAAGCTGTCGGCTACCGCATCGGCAGCCAGTCGTTTGGGTTCAGCGTGCCGCCAGTAAACGCCATGCCGAGCATGGCTTACGCATCGTGCAACGGATTTTCAAGCGCCAGCTTGATGAAGGCCACGCCGCAACCGAACGCCCTGTGGGCCCGACTGGGGCGTTTGCACACGCTCGAGGACCGCGTCGATGCGCAAACTTTCGGGCCGTACCACCTGCTGCTGCTGGGCGGCGACCAGATTTACAGCGACGCTATGTGGGATGTGCTGCCTGACTTGCACGCCTGGAGCCAGCTTGACCGGCCTTTACGCATTGCCGCGCCCTTTAGTGCCGCCATGCAATCCGCGCTGACCGCATATTATTCGGGCATGTACCTGCAGCGCTGGTCGCAGCCTGATGTGGCGGCTGCGCTGGCCCGCATCCCCAGCGTGATGATGTGGGACGACCACGACATCATGGACGGCTGGGGTTCGTACCCGACGGACATGCACAGCTGCCCAGTGTTTCAGGGCATCTTCAGCGTCGCCAAAGCTGCGTTTGAATTGTTCCAGCGCCAGGTCATGCAGCCCGGCGCGCATGCACCCGCCACGCTTGCAGGGCAAACGGCGCACAACAGCGGCTACCGTATGGGCGGCGCAGGTTTGCTGGCGCTGGACATGCGATCAGAACGCGCGCCACGCGCAGGCGACATGGATGCCACTGGCGGGCTGCTAACTGCCGAGCAGGTCATGAGCGACACCAGTTGGCGCGCGGTGTACCAGTGGCTGGACACGCAGGAAGCCGCCGGGGACATGACACATCTGTTCGTGATGAGCAGCATCCCGGTAGTTCACCCCAGCTTTGAGCTGCTGGAGAAAATGCTGGGCATCTTCCCCGGTCAGCAAGAGCTGGAAGACGACTTGCGCGACCACTGGACCAGCCCACCACACAAAGCCGAGCGGTTGCGGCTGATCCATCGTTTGCTGGCCGCTAGCGCCAGAGGCATTCGTATCACGCTGCTGTCAGGCGACGTGCATGTGGCAGCGATCGGCGTGATCGAGTCTGACCGAAGCAACGCTGCGATGAGTGCGCGGGTCATCAACCAGCTGACGTCAAGCGGTATTGTGCATCCGCCGCCACCGGGGGTGGCGCTGTTTTTTCTGGAGCAAGCCTGCCAGCGCATCGACCAGATTGACCGCGGCATTACCGGCACGATGTATGAGTTCCCCACCACCAGCCACCGCATGATCGGCGCCAGAAACTTTTTAACCTTGCAACCGGACTCGCCGGGCAACCCGGCCAAACGCTACTGGGCCAATTGGTGGGCTGAAGGCGAGGCGCACCCGTACACCAAGGTGATTCATGCGATTGGGTGATTTGCCTCAAACAATCCTGATACTGAGATCAGGCAAACCATCAATATGGCAGTCAATCACATCGCCCTTGACCACTGGCCCGACATTTTCAGGCGTGCCTGAGTAAATGATGTCGCCGGGGAACAGTTCAAAGGCGTCGGACAGTTTCGATATCTGCTCGGCCACCGACCAGATCATGTGACTCAAAGTGGCCTGCTGCTTGACTTGCCCGTTCACCTTGAGCCAGATATTGCCCTGGGTGTTGGCTTGACCAAAATGACCCGTTTGCGCTACTTTATGAATCGGGCCAATCGGCGCAGACTGGTCAAAGCTTTTGCCGATTTCCCAAGGCTTTTTCTGGTCGCCCATGCCGCGCTGCAGGTCGCGCCGCGTCATGTCCAGCCCCAGCGCGTAGCCGTAAACCAGTTCAAGCGCTTTGTCCATCGGTATGTTGCGCCCGCCTTTGTGCAAGGCAGCCACGAGCTCCACCTCGTAATGGTAGTTTTTGGTCAGGCTGGGATAGGTGTGGTTGACCACCTTGCCAGGCAGCACCAGTTGAATGGCATCGGTCGGTTTTTGAAAGAAAAACGGCGGCTCACGCGTCGGGTCTGAGCCCATTTCAATCGCATGCGCAGCGTAGTTACGGCCAATGCAGTAGATGCGGCGCACCGGAAACATCTCGCTGCTGCCGGCAATCGGCACGTAGGTGTTGGGCACCGAAAAAGGTGTGGCGGGGGCGTTATTGGCCGTGCTGGACGTTGCGCAGCCCATCACGGCACCAGCAGTCATGAGTACGCCGGATTGCAGCAGCCCGCGTTTTTTCAAATTCATGAGTGGGTTGGTTTGAGTCACGTTTGTCTCCTGTTTTTTGATGGTCAGGTTGTGACTTTACCCGGTGCGGGTAAATCGGCACCAAGGTTTAGCGATCACTGAACCTCAAAGCTGTTCAGTGCCCTTTTCAGGGCGCTTCAAACGCTACCGTGCGGTCTGGTTTAAGCGGCTTTGGCGCAGCCAGTGCCCGCAGCAGCGGACCAGGCAGCAACGTTGCAACCACAGCAGCGTAATCTGCCAGCGTGCCCCTGTCGCTGAGAAACCGGATCACACGGCGAGTGTCAGCCCCCGCAAACAGCGCCAAAAACAAATCCGGCGCAACCTGTGGATGCGTACGCACCACCTTCAGGAACAGCGCATCCATCGCGCGCAAAACCAGGCCATCGGCGGCATGGCCAACTGGCGGATGACCGCTGGCGATGGCATCAGCACAGGCCTGTGCCCAGCGCTGAATGCGGGCAAACGCGTAACCCGAACTCGGCCTGGCGCCGCCAGCGGTCAGTCCAGCCAAGACATAGCTCGGGTCATGGCCGGCAGCCACGGGCGTGGCTCCCATCGGCAAAATACCATTCTCGGTCCGCACAACCGAGAACGCTTTGCCGCCAACACGCTGCGCCACCGCCTTGGCTTGCAGGTCATAAAGCGCCTCCGGGCTAAGTGGTTCTGGCCCAAAAAAGGTGAACTCGATCAATGCCCGTTTCGACGACGTCGGCAAAACATAGACAAAAGACACAGCATCAGGAAACGACAGCAGCGCGCCGCAATGGCGTGCTGCAGAAAAATCCATCAGATCACCGCACGCCGCGTCAAAAACATCGGCCTCGCATTCGATTTCCTGGCCGTAAAACGACTGCCAGAGTGCCGCGCCGCCGCGTTCAGGCCGTTTGGCCGGGCGGGTGTCAACGATATAGCGTGACCGCAGCACGCCACCGCTTGTGTGAATCTGCCACAGGCCGTTCTGCTTTTCAGCCGTGTTGACAACTGACGTGCCCAACAACAGCCTGGCCTGACCAGCTCGGGCAATAACTTCTTGCGCGTTTTGATAAAACTGCCCCGAATGCACCATTTGATACGGCGTTGCGCCGCAGTCAAATGCCACGCCACCCGTCGCCGTGGTGACGCGCATGGATTGCCAGCTGTGCTGCGGTACTGAGGCCGCAAGGGGACCCAGAGCGTGAGGATCTTTGAAGAAACACCAGGCTCTGTCGTGCTGGTAAGCGTCGCGACTTTCCACCACAGCCACTCGGGGGCATGTGCTGCCAAGCTCGGCCAGCCGCGTTGTAAGGCTCAGCCCGGCACAGCCACCGCCCAGAATTACAAGATCAAAGGAATCTGACATACAACAGAAGTTGCGGGCGCTTTGCCCCTGATGAACCACACCGGAGCCCCGTGGGTCGACACCGGTACTGGCCAAAGCATAACGCCTGTTGATTGCTTTGCGCGAACTGCGCCTGACGCCTTACCAGAGACAAACTAAATAACCAGGCCACCCCATTTATTCAATCCATCTGCGAAGTTCCTCATAAGTTTCTAGTGTTTGTCATTGGGCGCAGGCTGGCTCAATACGCACACACGCCCTTAATGCGCTTTTTCCCAGTTTTCCCCAAACCCGATCTCGGCCAGCAACGGCACCTTGAGTTGCGCGACGCTTGCCATCAGACGCGGGATCTCCAGTCGCACCCAATCGGCCTCGTGCGTCGGCACTTCAAACACCAGCTCGTCATGCACCTGCATGATCATTCTGGTTTGGCGTTTTTCAGCGTCCAGCACGCCCAACACCGCATTCATGCTGAGCTTGATGAGGTCCGCTGCGGTGCCTTGCATGGGCGCGTTGATGGCGGCGCGTTCTGCGCCTTTT
>JANYED010000104.1 GCA_025363315.1 Polaromonas sp. | reverse complement strand
GACTGGGCGTAACTTGATGCTGTACGCCGCCATGCTGATGGCGGTCACCGGGCTGGGCTTTTCTTACCTGACCTCGTTCTGGCCGTTGCTGGTGATTGCCTTTGTGGGGACGATCAATCCAAGCTCAGGGGACGTCAGCGTGTTTTTACCGCTGGAGCACGCCAGGTTGGCTGCTGCTTCCGACGCTGCCTCCAGAACAGACCTCTTTGCTCGATACGCACTGACAGGTGCGCTGTGTGCTGCGCTTGGGGCGTTGGCATCCGGTCTTCCGGATCGGGTTGTGACCCTGTTTGATATTCAACGCCTGGACGCATTACGGCTGATGTTCGTTCTCTACGGGCTAATTGGAGCGGCAGCCTGGTTCACGTATCGCGAGCTACCCGCCGCAGATGAACACAACCAAGTGAAACCGGCACCCCTGGGGCCGTCGAGGGCGATAGTGGTTAAGCTGGCTGCGCTGTTTTCTGTGGATTCGTTTGCTGGCGGGCTGGTGGTGAATTCGCTGCTGGCACTTTGGCTATTTCAGAAATTCGGACTGTCGCTGGCAGCAGCAGGTGTATTTTTCTTCGCATCGAGCTTGTTAGGAGCGGTATCTCAATTGGCTGCGCCCAAGTTAGCCAAGCGTATTGGACTGGTCAACACCATGGTGTTCACGCACATCCCGGCAAGCATGTGCCTGATTGCAGCAGCGTTCTCAAGTAATGTGTGGGTTGCTTTGGGATTGCTGCTGGTACGCGCGCTGGTGTCATCCATGGATGTTCCGGCTCGAAGCGCCTTTGTGATGTCGGTGGTTCAGCCACATGAACGAGCGGCGGCTGCCAGCTTTACAGCCGTGCCGCGCAGCCTGGCATCAGCGGCCAGTCCGTTGCTTGCAGGGTGGCTCTTTCAGTCGGGGTGGAGTGCAGCCCCGCTGGTAGCGTGCGGTGTATTGAAGATCGCCTACGACCTGGCGCTTTTGGGCGCTTTCCGGTTGGTGAAGCAGGATGAATGAATTCTCAGCATTAAAGAACCAGCAAACGCTGCCTGTTTAAAACACCCCGTTGGTGTGTCCCGTAGGTCAATCCGTGGCTCCCTTTGACACGTCGTTTTAGCGACCTGGTGAACACAAGGGTTTGACGTTTTTCCCGTCAAAACCCTCGCTTCCCAGTCACATATATTTATCCGTAGGCGCAATCAGAAGTTGACCAAACCGCCAAATCTCAATCATCATTTTCTTCATCGTCTAACCCGAGAAAGGCGTCTGACTCATCACGCTTTTTAGATGCACGATTTTTGCGAATTTGGTATCGGTTTTCAACCTGCTGGTCAGTGATGGTGTCAGGATCAAAAGCAGAAGCCGGAAACAAGCCCGTGGCCATTAACGTCTTGCGCACTGCATCAAGGTACAGAGAAGCGTCCCACCACTCGACTTGGCAGCGAGTAAGCTTTTTGCGAAGTGTTTCACGCTCTGATTTGGAAAGCAGTTGAAGTGCCCGCTGCAACCCCTCTGACTTTGCCAAAGCCAACGTCATGCGGCCCAGTGTGTCAGTGATCTTTTCATCAGCTTCTTCAAAGCTGTAGAGGTGGAAGCCCGCGAACGGCTCGCGCAAGTCGTCCAGCCGATGCAGCGGTACTGGGCAGCGAGAAAGACGTTGGCGGTCCTCAAGACGGAACTGGGGACCAAGTTCTTTAGTAGCAGCGGTTACCTGACGAAGAGTAGCCTGGGGCTTGCGGGCCAGCGCAGCCAGTATTTCGTCGGTCTTGGAATATGCCGTTTGCTGATGGTCTGACTCCGACGATCCAAAGTAGAGCGTCTGCAGGCGGCCGTTGGCGTAGAACCGCTTGCCCCACGAACCGCAACTGGACTTGTCACGGGACTCAATGGCAATGTCGTCCAGCTTCCCCGGAAAGTCCACAGCGATGTGAATGAGATAGATGCTGACGTTGGACAGCAGGCGTTTCGCGTCAGTACCGAGTATTTCCTTTGCCAAGTCCCGCATGGTTTGACGGTGAGTTTTTTTACGGAGGTGGGCAGGGTTGTACTCCCAAGCCATCGCCCATTCCGTGTGATCTGGGCGGTTAGGGTTGATCTCGACAATCAGGGCATCGTCGTCGGTGATCGGTACGCGATAACGGTTGCGATAGCCCTTCTGTTGCGTGGATAGTTTGGTCACGCGGCGAGCAGTCACAAGATCGTCGAGCGTGCTCGTGATCGCATCGGCGGTATCGCCCAGCAGATCATCCGACGCAAATACGATCTTCAGCTTATCGGCGACCGCACGGTTTGTCGGTGGTAATTTCATAACAGTTTCCAATCATCAATGGGGATAGGCTCCCCTGAATACGGTAGGTGGGTGGACTAAGTACCAGTCCTCGACTTACAACCCTATCGGTGGGGTCTAGATAGGTGGCTGTGGTTGGGTATCACTACGTGGTTAGAGTCGCGCATCAGATTCCCGCTGCATCTGGAAAACACGCAAATTTCACGGTCTTTTACGCATTCCCACTTGCACGTCCCCTAACTAACAAAAACGCCACTGGTTATTCCGGCACTTAACAGTGCTGGCTACTAAAACTAGCAACCGCACAAAAAAGTGGAAAACGCCATCGACGTTGGTCCGGTTTTGACGAACCGTCCAAATTTGAGCCGGCACTTACTGGTGCTCAAGCTTTACATGATTTAAACCGCCACGCACTAATGGGCTGAGGATTTTGGTGTTGCACGAGTTGCGCGAGTTGCAAGCTTTTCACAAAAACCGTGCAACACCTTTTCTGCTTACTCTTCTTTGGATTCGGGGTCGGAGTCATCGTCCGAATCGATTGCGATATCGATCAAGTCCGCGTAAGGCTTAAGCCAACCTTCCTTTTGTTTGCGCTCGACGAGTGGCGGTAGGTCCGCCATGTGCCGGTGAACAGTAGATTTGTCGCACTTAACGATCTTTCCGATCTCGTTGAACGTTTTGCCTGAGCCTCGAAGCTTCCAGATCACGCGATTGAGAATGTCAGCCGCGATGAAGCTACTCCAGGTCCAGGTGTACTGCCCGTTACGAAAGCGGACCGAACACATCATTTTTCCGATTCCCACTTCGTTCAGGTCACGCAGACCAATGACATCGGTCGAAAACGCAGACAGGACGCTAGGGTCGGGGCTGCACTTCGCAATGACGACGACATCATCGCAATAGTCAGTAAGTTGAAGTTCGTTTGGCCTGCGGTCGGTCTTCAGAAATAACAACACAAAACTGCCAGCCTGCTTTGCGGTTTGACGCAGTCGAATCAATGCTTCAGCAAGTGGTCCTGACGGAGCATCAATAGTTTGGGCAAATGTCACCAAAGAACCCTTCGCCTTTTCGATGATTGGATGCACGACGCACAACCCCTCATCGCAAACAAGGTTAAAGCTTTCCCGAGTTCCAATCGGTACAAACTCATGTGATGCGCCATCGAGTGGCGTCTGTGCCAGGGCAAGTGCTTTCGCCTCTGAAACCTTACGTCCATTTCCGGCATAAAGACTCTTCACTGGCATCTTCTTGGGGAAGCGCAAACCCATTTTTTGTCCGCCGGATCGAGCCTGATGCTCGACTGCGGATCGAACGTGAGACAAGATCAAGTCCGGTGGAATCATGAAAACTATCAAGCCGGGTTGAACCAACTCCAATGTCTGCAACATCAGCTTTTTTGTAGTGCCGATGCTGGACTCTTCTTCGTCACCATCCACAACTTTCACAGGTTTGACTGATTTAGCGAGCTTTTTCATGCTGCGTCCCCCTTAGAGTCACGCGCATCAATGCAGGACTGGATATATGCCTGAATTTCGCTTGCAGGCCAGCCCTTAAGACGGGGGCCCATCGGCACGCCGCGTTTGATAACTCCCGCTTGGATTCGAGCGTAGAAACTACTGTTGGACAACCCAATCAGCTTCAAGACCTCGCGCTTGCGGAGCAGCGCCTCTTTAATAACTTCAGCCATGTCGGCCTCCAGGAAAAGTTTATTGAACTTGCGATGGAAGCCAGGCGTCCCTGCTTGCATCCATCTGTATCGCGATGGATGAATTTGAAATCTTTCAGGCATAAAAAAACACCGCAATTGCGGTGCTCTCTGGGTCAATTGCGGTTGACCTACTGTTCATCCGCCCTAGGCGTTGTGACTATTTTTTGCGCTTCTTTTCCAGCCCCGCCATTTCGTTCAGCCAATTACGAAGCGTCGGCTCCTCGATTGGACAATCCGCCTCTTTTGCTGCGAACCATTTAAGAACCGCAGCCGGACTTCTATCGCCTTTGGCGTTTAAATAGTCACCAACCCAGTTTTGGAAAATGGTGTCGAGCATAGTGAGATAGTTGTTCACTTGCCGCTGACTTAGATTCAACGTGGGGGGTGAGTTGTCAAGCTTTAAACCTAACCGCATTGGCTCCAGCCCGCTCCAGTTCAGTTTGGCTGTGTATTCACAGTACTCAGCCAACTCTAAATATTTCGCCCCAGCGCCTTCACCTTCTCGCAAATGGTCTTCCAGAAATGAAATTTCATAACCGATGAGAGTTTTCGTAATGTCCAGTCTGTCGGTGTATAGCTGATACCGCTCCGGGTCATATGTTTTGAGAGCAAGACGGGCTTTTATGGTGGGTTCAATATTCATACCGAGAAGCGTTGCCTGCCAAGGTCTGGCTAACTTGCGCTGATACCAGTGATCCCATCTAGGAGTCTTGATTGACGATAGATCAGGGGGTGATGCGCCATCGACTACTCCTGTAGGTGACTGCGTTGTATCAAGCTCCGCCACCAATTCGGACCCTTCAGGACTGTGCTGCAAGCTGAGAGTGGTTTCGTTTTCCCACACGGGCTCGCCAGTTGTAGAAGTGTGAGGAGTTGGGTTGCGTGTTGCCATTTTTTCGTCCGTGATTGAGTGATCGTTTACGACATCCGTTTTCAGATTGTCCAACACCGACCAAATCCGTCCGAATGAAAGCGTCGCTCTTTCGGACACGATTCGGACACAGGTCAATAAACCGAACGCACAAAGAAAAACAGCCTAGAGACTTTTGATCTCTAAGCTGTTGTTCTATAACGCTATTGTTATGGTGCGGCTGGCAGGAATTGAACCCACGACCCCTTGGTTCGTAGCCAAGTACTCTATCCAACTGAGCTACAGCCGCTAAGCCGTGTATTGTAGCTTATCCAAAGCGGTGGATTGAACGGCCTGATTGAGCCCTTCCCCTCCGGTTGCTTCTGCTAAGCTCATCAACCATGTCTTTGCCCATACCCGCCACAAGTGACCTAATTTTGGCGAATGTGGGGACTTCTGGGGACGCCCACCCCTTTATCGCCATCGGCCACGCCATGGCCCAGCGCGGGCACAGCGTTTCCATGTTCAGCAACGCCGAGCACCGCGCGGCGATTGAATCGGCCGGCATCCGCTTTATTCAGACCGACGCCGCCATTGACTACCTGGGCTGCATTGCCAACCCCAATTTTTGGCATCCCATCAAGGGGATGGGCGTGTATTGGCGCAGCATGCTCGCGCCCAGTATTGCGCCCTTATACCAACACCTGAAAGCCGAGCACGAGCTGGGCAAACGCCCCCATGTGCTGGCCGGGCCGTTCATGCTGGGCGCCAGGCTGGCCCAGCTGCAGCTGGGCACCCGCGTGACCAGCGCCTACACCGCGCCCAGCATGCTGCGCACGCTGGTAGCGCCGGTTTGCGTTGCGCATACCCGCTGGCCCGCTTACACGCCCGGGTTTGTACTGCGCGCCGTGTGGAAGGCCCTAGACCACTACAAGCTGGAGCCCATGGCTCGCCCAAAGCTGACGCAAATCTGCACACAACTGGATGTTGCGAGGTGGGCACTGCCGCCCGCAGCTCCGATTTTTGATGCGTGGATGCACAGCCCGTCCGGGCTGGCTTTGTTTCCTGAATGGTTTGCGCCGCGCAAAGCCGACTACCCCGCGGGCATGCAATATGGCGGCTTTCCGCGCTATCAGCTTGATGCGCAGGGCGACCTAAGCCCACAGCTGCTTGCATTTTTAGCCCAGGGCAGCCCGCCCGTGGTGGTGACGTTGGGCACCGGTATGGCGCATGCCGCCAGCCAGTTTGCAGTTTTGCAAAGCGCATTGGGCCAGGCTAGCCTGCGGGCCGTCTTTTTAAGCCAGCAACCCCACCAGCTCAGTGCCCAAGCGGGTGGCCAGGCCCCGTTTTTTTACTGCGACTACGCCCCTTTCTCCCTGTTGCTGCCGCGCAGCGCCGGTATCGTGCACCATGGCGGCATTGGCACCAGCGCCCAAGCGCTGGCGGCGGGTATTCCGCAAATCATCCAGTCGCAGGGG
>JANYED010000096.1 GCA_025363315.1 Polaromonas sp. | reverse complement strand
GGGGGCCTGTTTTCGTCCAAACTTCTCGTTCATCACGTCATCGCTGAGATAAGTAATATGACCAATCATTCGCGCAATTCTCAAGCCGCGCTTGGGCAGCACGCCGTGCTCAGCATAGTGGCCTTGGCAAAAGTCGGGGTCAGTCACAATGGCGCGGCGCGCGACTTCGTTGAATGCGATGTTTTCGGCTGTTAAATTTGGCGCGCTCGCCACGACAACCGCATGGCGTACGCGGCTCGGGTACTGCAGCGTCCAGCTCAATGCCTGCATGCCGCCCAGACTGCCACCCATCACGGCGGCCAGCGTTTGAATCCCTAGCGCATCCATCAGCCGCGCCTGTGCGTTCACCCAATCCTCTACCGTGACAACCGGAAAATCCGCGCCGTAAATGGTGCCGCTGTCAGGGTTGGTTTGCATCGGTCCGGTCGAGCCGAAACACGAGCCCAGGTTGTTCACGCCGATCACAAAAAACTGATCCGTGTCGACTGGCTTTCTGGGGCCAATCATGGTGTTCCACCAGCCCTCGGATTTTGGCTGGCCCGCATACACCCCTGCAACATGGTGCGATGCATTCAGCGCATGGCAAATGAGCACCGCGTTCGATTTGTCGGCGTTCAGCGCGCCGTAAGTCTCGAAGCTCAAGTCGTAGGCACGAAGAGATGCGCCGCTTTGCAGCGGCAAAGCGTCTTCAAAATGCATAAACTGCGGTATGGCGATCAACATCTTTTGGTCACTCAACATGAAAAAACCCGACATCGCTAAAGGCGAGGCCGGGTTGGCTGGCGTCTTTAGCTGAACTTATTACGCGCCCGCAAGTTGTAGCAAATCGGCGCTTTTGTAGTATATCAACGTCGGGCTATACCGCTTATTCTGTCGAGAGATCGTCCCATTGAAGATGCTGGCAGACCTCACCTTTGAAGCCATCAGCATCGAAACTGCGCTCTGTAAAAGTAGCGGCTTTGGCCCCCACGCGCAAAACACTGCTGGCCCGGGTGCCGTAATCAGGTGTGCGGATAAACGGGGCTGACAGTGTGCGCTCCCAGTCCATCGGCACGCCAGTTTGCGGCAGGTCCTCGTCGCTGGCGACATGGTTGTCCGCCAACAAATTGAAAAGCCTGGGTTCGAGCGTGGCGCTTTGGCCAGCCAGGGCATGTTGCACGCCTTTTTGCAGGCGTAGCAACTTGGGCCAGGGCGTGTTGAAGTCGGCGTTTGAAACGGCCGTCAGGCCCGGCGGCATCACGAATTGCCGCAAGCGACGGCTTTCAAAACCCATCAGGTTGCGCCCGTCAAATACGATCAGATTAAATGGGTTGTACATTGATGCAGCTTGGGCCAGCTCACGCAGATAGGCCGTGGCACTCATCGACCCGCCCAGAAAAGCCGTTGTGATCTGTCCGCGCGACGGCGCATTTGCGTTGTTGCGCTTTGTGTCCCGGTAGTTGGTCAGCACCGCCACGCGAATGCCGTGCACTGATAGGGCCGAACCCCAACCGATGCCAAACCAGGTGCCGCCCGCCTGGACGTCTTGGCCCGCAAGGATGCGCTGTTCAGGCCAGCGGTGAAGCGCCAGGGCGGGCCGCGCATAAAACTCGTCGCGGTTGGCCGCGATGATCAAAGACGTCGGGCAACCGGGCTGCCAGTTCAAAATCACGAGACACATGAGTGGCGCATAGCTTGGGTGGGTACGATGTTGGGCAGCCTGATGGCTAGTGTTGGTCGTGACTCATGGTACAGCGTGATAACAGAGTAAATTCGCTATTTAATCAATAGCTGCTCGCGCCCGAATTGATTGGCTTGCAGCATTAAAACGTACCCGAAACGGCGAAGACGGCTGTTCTCAGTGTTTGATGAGGCGGTCAACAGTCCAGGGGCCCAAACCATAGTTGCTCAAACCCGCCAGCAGTGCACCCCAGAACACATGCTGCTGCATGGCGGCGGGAGCGATCTCGCTGAGCGAGATGACCGCAACGGCGTTGACCACAAACAAGCCCAGTGCAGAAAATCGGCCGCCGAGGCCCAGCAGCAGCAGCACCGGCAGCACCAGTTCACCAGCAGTGCCCATGGCCGCTGCAACGGCGGGCGACAGCACTGGCACTTTGTACTCATCCGTAAACAGCGCCACGGTGGTGCCCCAGTCGCGGATTTTGGTCAGGCCGGACAAAAAGAAAACCTGCGCAATATAGGCCCTGGCCAGCAGCGCCGCCAGCGGTTGCAGCATGTCAAGCAGACGGGTCAGCAGCGCCCAGCCGGTCAGTGCATTGCTGATCAGGCCGGGTGAGTGGGTGGGGGTCGATGTGATGTTGTTCATTGGTTCATCTTTACGTTTTGGGTTGTTCTCATGGGGCTTGTACTTGTTTTTTTATTCATTCGAAGCAGTGTTAAGCGCCTGCGCTGGCGGCAATGACCAAACCGTCCTGCACCGACTGGATCAACCACTGGTTGAAGTCAAACGGCTCGTCTGCTGCGCGTTCCAGCGCTGCACCAAGGGCGTGTTCAAGGGCCTGTTCAAGTGCCAGCTCAAGTGCCAGCCCGCTTTTGAGCGCCAGCACCAGCGCGTGTTCGGCCGCACTGCTTGTGCGCACGCGCGGCTTGAAGCCTTGGCGCCAGACCAGCGCAAACTCTGCTGCGCCGCTTTGCAACAGTGCGGCGGCCTGCCCCAGGCTGGGATGCCCACCGATGTGTGCGTTGACCAGGCTGGCGACCGGGTAGCGGCTTTGCAGCACGACCGCACCAGCGCTCAACACCAGCGTAGCGCTGTCGGACTGCCCCAGCAATCCAAACGACGGCATGTCTGGCTCGGCATCGGCCGCCAGCCCCGCCCGGTGCAGGGCCCATTCAATGCGCGCCACATCGCCCAGAAAAGGCTCGTCAGCCAGCTGCTTTGCGGCCTCTAAAAATTCAGCTAGCTCACTACCCCATTCGGCCATGTCGCCACGGGCGGGCGGGTGCTGCCGCCAAAAGTGGTGAGCCAAAGGGCCAAAACTCTCCGCGCCCATCATTTGCGTCACCACCGGATACGCGGCGCTCAAAGCCCGCTCTGCCAGAGCAACGCCATTGGCCTGATAGGCCTGCAAGCCGCGCGTTTGCTGCGCATCGTGCAGACACGCTTGCAAGTCCGGCGTCTGGCCGCCACCCAGCAGCGCGCTCAACAGCAGCGACTGCTCATGCGCCAAAGCGCTGTTCATGCCAACCCCATCTGTGTTGGTGTTGATGATGGTGTCGGTAGGTGGGGCAGGCTGCGGGCACGTTCGGCCTCACCCAGCAACACACCCAGCGACGGAACGTCTGTGTCCCATTCCACCAGCGCTTGCACATTGCCAAAGCGCTGCTGGGCGTGGCGGTAGACACGCCACACGTCGGCTTGCACCAGACTGCCATGGTCGTCGATCACGATGTCGCCGCAATCCTGATGGCCAGCCAGGTGCAGCTCGCGCACCGCGTGGGGTGCGATCTGGTCCAGCCAGGCAATGCATGCAGCAACCGGGTCGCAGCAGTTGCCTGCTATTTGCTGATTGCGGGCATTGACGTAAATATTGTTCACATCCACCAGCAAATAGCAGCCAGTGCGCTGTGCCAACTCATTTAAAAACTCTGTCTCGGGCCGGTCAGAGCTCTTAAAGGCGATGTAGGCCGAGAGGTTTTCAACCAGCAAGGGGCGCTGGATGCGTTCTTGCACTTGCTGAACGTTGGCACAAAGTGCAGAAAGCGCAGCGTCGTTGAATGGAATCGGCAGCAGGTCGGCTGCATGAACCGGTTTGCCCGCCGCCACACCACGCGCAAAGCAAGCATGGTCAGACACGCGGACCGGATCAATCTGTGCCACCAGGCGTGCCAGCCGGTCAAGATGCCAGGCGTCTACGCCGCAGGCCGACCCCAACCCAAGACCAACGCCGTGCAAGCTGACCGGATAGTGCTCTCGCGCTTGGTGCAGCAAGGCCAGCGCTGCGCCGCCGTCGGCAAAGAAATTTTCTGAATGCACCTCGATGAAGTCGAGCGGCGGCAAGGATTCGAGCAGTTCGCCGTAGTGTGCGTGTCGCCAGCCAATCCCAACGGGGGCGGCAACAGTTTGGGAATTAAAGCGGGTCATGTTGGGCCAAGCGATTGATCGGCTGGAATGTATCGCCTGGCGCGCAACATGATGTTAAAAAGCCGATCAGCCTTTTTTGTCCATCATCATTTTGGCCTTTTCCTTGGCGGCTTCAGCGGTCATGCCTTTCATGCTGGCGCAAGTGCCTTTGGCAACGTACTTCCACTCGTTGACATCCGTGCCAACTTTGGCCTGGCCTGCGCACGAGTGCGTGCCGCTCAGGTTGGCGCAATCGTTTTGGCCGGCAACAGAAATGCCGTAGCACTTTTCTTTTTCCTGCGCTGCAGCGGGCGCTGAAATAAGCAGGGTTGACAGCAGGGAAGCAGCGGCTGCGGCGATAAGGGCACGTTGGTTCATATGAATCTCCAGTTAAAAAAGAAGTTAAAGTTGAAGTTGAAAATCAACCGGACCAGAAGCAGCACACTGCAGGCCATTTCTGTCCGGTTGCTGTTTAGTCTTTGCCGGCGTTTTTTTCTTACAAACTATTTTCACGATACCAAACCTTGGCGTCGCCGCATTGCAGCCGCCGCGAAACTGGCGGGGATAAACTCGCGTTGATCACAAATCTGCATTACTGTTTATGGCCACCTTCGAAGAGCAACTTGTTGAGCATCGTGTCTACCTGATGCGCTTTGCGCGCCTGCAGTTGCGCAACGACGCCTGGGCCGAAGACGCAGTGTCTGAAACCGTGCTGGCGGCTTTGTCCAAGCCGCAAACCTTCAGCAATCGGTCGCAGCTAAAAACCTGGTTGGTCGGCATTTTGAAGCACAAGGTGATCGACATGATCCGGCTGAACTGCCGGGAGATGGCCATTCCGGACTCGGGCATGGGCAATGACAGCGACGAGTTGGACAAGCTCGCTTTTCAGGCCGACGGGCATTTTGTCAATGCGCCAAACGACTGGGGCGACCCGCAGCAGACGCTGCAACAAAACCAGTTTTTTCAGGTGCTGGACATCTGCATGGAGAAACTACCGCCTGCGCTGGGCCGCGTTTTCCTGATGCGCGAATGGCTTGAGCTGTCGTGCGATGAGGTCTGCAAGGAGTTGTCCGTCACGCCGACCAACCTTTACGTGCAGCTGCACCGCGCTCGCCTGCGTTTGCAAGAATGCTTGAACGTCAGCTGGTTTGGCCGGCTAAAAGCATGACGCTGGTTTAAGCTTCAGTGACGTGATGACCGAGCTGTAAGAAATTGCTGCTCTGACCGACAGATCAGTCACCCGTTAATCATTCGTTAATCATTCGTTAATCGCCCGTTAATCGCTCTTTACTTCCAATTTTTCGCTGACTTTTCCAACATGACAAAATTTACTTTGCTCAGGCGAACCTGCCAGGAAGCGGCAGCCCTGGTCATCGCGCGGGAGGACCGCCAGCTCAAGCTGAGCGACGCCGTGGCGCTGAAGCTGCACATGATGGCTTGCAAGGCCTGCCCACAATTTGAAAACCAGGTGCTGACCATGCGTTCTGCCATGGCCAAATGGCGCGATGCGGCTGGTCACGACGCAGAAGATTACCAAAAACCCTGAAATTACCGCTTTTTACAGCTTTTTACAGCTTTTGTACGTAGTAACGATAGCTGCGCACTGTCTGGGCAACTCGCGCATAATATTAATGTGCAACTTTTGGAGTCATTTTGGTGACGCTTAAAGTTTGCACGGGCTTGGTGATTGGTCAGTTTCGGACGCTACAGCGGTACGTTTGATGAGTTGTTGTGCTAACGGGGCCCCATCGCTTTTGTTAATTGCTTTTGATTTGTGTTTAGAGGAGTCCCTCAATGGGCAACAAACTTTACGTCGGTAATCTGCCGTACTCGGTCCGCGACGAAGACCTGCAACAATCTTTCGGCCAGTTTGGCGCTGTCACTAGCGCAAAGGTCATGATGGAACGCGACACCGGTCGCTCCAAAGGCTTTGGCTTTGTAGAAATGGGCAGCGATGCTGAAGCGCAAGCAGCGATCAACGGCATGAACGGCCAGCCGCTTGGCGGCCGCAGTGTTGTGGTCAATGAAGCCCGTCCGATGGAGGCACGTCCTCCGCGTACCGGCGGCTTTGGCGGTGGCGGCGGCTACGGCGGCGGCGGCGGCGGCGGCGGTGATCGTTCGGGTGGCGGCGGCTACGGTGGCGGTGGCGGCGACCGCTCAGGTGGCGGCGGTTACGGCGGTGGCGGCGGCGGTGGCGGTGATGGCGGCTTTCGCAGCCCGTACGGCGGCGGTGGTGGTGGTGGCCGTTCTGGCGGCGGCGGCGGTAGCGGCGGCGGACGCGGCGGCTACTAAGCCCCTGCAGACTTTGCCAACCTGAATCACTTCGGGTTGACCAAACAGGCTTCAAACATCGGCAAACCCGGTTTTGAAGCCTTTTTTATGCCTTAAACAGGCTACAGGCCAATGATTACGGGCGCGAACAGCTCCTCATTTAATAGCGTCTCTTAGTTAGGTTTATCAGTTTTGTCAGGCTTATCAGGTTTGTCAGGTGTGTCAGGTTTGTCAACCTGACGCGGTTTGCGTGCGCGCCCTGCAAGTGCTTTGTCAAACAGCGCGTTGGGTAACAGGCGCAGCAGCTTGGCCACCACGCCCATTTGCCACGGAATCACCCGGTAACTGGCGCCGGCCTCAATGGCTGCAAAAGCTTCGGTTGCAAACGCTTCGGGCGGCATCAAAAACGGCATGGCGTAGCGGTTTTTTTTCGTCAGCGGCGTGTCAATGTAGCCCGGGCAGATGGTCACGACTTTCACGCCCGATGGCTTTAACTCGCCACGCAGACTTTCGCAGTAAGCAATCACGGCGGCCTTGCTGGCGCAGTACGCGCCGTGCCCCGGCAGTCCGCGTATGCCCGCCACGCTGCCAATACCCACCAGCGTGCCCGAACCGCGCTGCGTCATGCTGGCGATGAACGGCTGAAAGGTGGCCGCTACGCCGATGTTGTTGGTGGCAAACGTTTTGGCCATCACGCCCAGGTCTTGCACTATGGCGCTGTCCATGCCGATGCTGATGCCGGCATTGGCAATCACGACATCAGGCACGCCCTGCCTGGCCAGGCAGGCCTGGCCAGCCGCGACGATGCTGTCAATATCTGCCACGTCAGCGCTATATATTTCATAGCTTGCCGCGCCCATTTTGATTGCCTCAGCCCACGACTGAACCTCTTGCACGCGGCGCGCCATCAAACCCAGCCGGTAACCAGCCTGGTGAAACCGCAGCGCCAGTGCCTGACCGATGCCGCTGGACGCGCCGGTTATGACCACCAGGGGTGCGCGCTGCGTCATGGCTTTTTGGCGCCGCTGGCGGACGCAGTGGTGGCTTTGGTGGCAGTTTGGGGAAGTAGCAGGCCTTTGACCCGGCCTTTGAGCACAGCAACACCGCTGACGTTGTCGTAGCTGAACGTGTCGCCTGAAAACTGGTCACTGCCGCGCGTCAACACTACTGGCAGGTGGGACTTGACCCGCTCTTCATTGACATAGGCATGCAAAAACTCGCCGCTGAATTCCATGCGCGGCGTGGTTTTGCCGCCGCTGCCCGCCACCGCCTCCCGCACCACCCGTGCGTCGCCAAACAGCTGCACTTCAGAGCCATCGCCATTGCTCAAGGCGCGGTTGCCGGACGACGTGATGTGTCGCCCCATGTTGCTGATGCTGCGAATGCGCGGCTGGTCGATCTCCAGCGTGTCGGTGTCTGCGTAATGGCGGCCTTCAACGCCTTTGATTTCGCTTCGCATGGTGCCAAGTTCATCAAACGATTTGATGGTGAACTTGCGCATGTAGTAGTCCACATCATGTTTAACCGCTGCGGCGGCTTCTTGCGCTGTAAAAACAGGGGAGTTGCGGACCAGCCAGTAGGTGCTCAACGCCAGCAGGCCCATCAGCGCGATGGGCAGGTAAATCGACACCCGGTCCCAGACGCGCAATGCGCTGCGCAAAGGTTCGTACAGCGGTGCCAGCCGTGCGTTCATGCGGCGTATCTCGCCAGCAGATCAGCGTAGCGCCCACTGGCGACCAGCAGCACGTCACAAAACTCGCGCGCTGCGCCATGGCCGCCTTTCAGCGCGGTGACGTGGTGGGCTGCGGCTTTGGCCTCGGCATGCGCATTAGCGGGCGCGCAGGCAAAAGCGGCGCGGCGCATCATGGGCAAATCGGGCCAGTCGTCGCCCATGGCGGCGGCTTGTTGCCAGCCCAGGCCCAACGCTTTTAAGGTAACTTCGGCAGCCGGATGCTTGTCCTCGGTGCCGTAATGCGCGTGGATAATCCCCAGCGCCGCCAGCCGGTTGCGCAGCGCGGCGCCGTCACGCCCGGTGATCACGGCAGGCGTGATGCCCGCTAGCTGCAGCAACTTCAGGCCATGGCCGTCCAGCGTGTTGAACCGTTTGAGCGTTTCGCCCTGCTCAGACATGTACAAACCGCCATCTGTGAGCACGCCGTCGACATCAAAAAAAGCGACCTTGATGCCTTGGGCTTGCAGCAACAACTCTGGTGCGAAATTTAAATGGGCCACTAAATGACTTTCGCCCGCAGCAGGTCATTGCTGTTCAGCGCGCCGCACAGTTTGCCCGCTGCGTCCACCACCAGCACGCTGGTGATGCTGTGCTGCTCCATCAGCGCCACGGCAACCACGGCCAACGCATCAGCCGCCACGGTGCGCGGGTTGGGGTACATCACGTCACTGGCCTTTAGGCTGCGCAGGTCGACACCGGTTTCAACCAGGCGGCGCAAATCGCCGTCAGTAAAAATGCCCGAAACCTGGCCATGGCTGTCGACCACCGCAGAGGCGCCCAGGCCTTTGATGCTCATCTCGCGCATCAGCTCGCTGAAGCTGGCGTGCAGCCCAACTGAGGGCACTTGGGTTCCGCTTCGCATCACGTCGCTCACGTGTGTGAGCAGCTTGCGGCCCAGCGCGCCGCCCGGGTGCGACCGCGCAAAATCATCTTGTTTGAAGCCGCGTGCGTCGAGCAGCGCCACCGCCAGCGCATCGCCAATGGCCAGCTGCGCGGTGGTGCTGGCTGTGGGCGCCAGATTCAAAGGGCAAGCCTCGACAGCCACGCTGCTGTCCAGCGTGACCTGCGCGTGCTGGGCAAGCGTGGATTGCAGGCCGCCTGTGATGGCTACCAGCGGCACGCCCTGGCGACTGAGCACCGGCAAGATCACTGCAAACTCGGCGCTTTCGCCGCTGTTGGACACCGCCAGCACCACGTCCACGCTTTTGATCATGCCCAGGTCGCCGTGGCTGGCCTCGCCGGGGTGCACAAACATGGCGGCGGTGCCAGTGGATGCCAGCGTGGCAGCAATCTTGCGGCCAATGTGGCCACTTTTACCCATGCCCATCACCACCACCCGGCCCTGGCAGCCCAGCATGATGCGCACCGCCTGAGCAAACTCTGGCCCCACGCGGCTGATTAGCGTTGACACGGCGGCCGCTTCAATCTCAAAAGTTTTGCGCGCCAGCGCCAGCGCCTGGTCGGCGTTGAAATGGGTGACATCAAAAGGCATGCCTGCATTCTATCGACGCGCCTGGTGCTGCGGCCCCTGCACGCGGTGGCGACATCCAAGTAACATCCCTTGATGAGCGGACTCGAACTGACCTTGCTGTACCTGCTGGCCGCCGTGCTGGGGGTGACGCTGTTCCGCTGGCTGAAGCTGCCGCCCATGCTGGGCTACCTGGCCGTTGGCGTGGCGATTGGTCCCCATGCGCTGGCGCTGTCCAACAACGCCGAGGGCGTGAGCCACCTGGGCGAGTTTGGGGTGGTGTTTTTGATGTTTGTGATCGGGCTTGAATTTAACCTGCCCAAACTGCGCTCCATGCGCCGCCACGTGTTTGGCTTAGGCGCGCTGCAAGTCGCACTGACCGTTGTGCTGGCCACGCTGGCCTCGCTGTTTTTGGCCAGCCTGGCGCCCACGCTGTGGGCCATGCCGTGGCAAACCGCGCTGGCCCTGTCAGGCGCGATTGCAATGAGCAGCACCGCCATTGTGGTCAAGCTGCTGTCTGAAAGGCTGGAGCTGGAGTCCGAGCACGGCAAGCGCATCATGGGTGTGCTGCTGTTTCAGGACCTGGCCGTGGTGCCGCTGCTGGTGCTGATACCCGCCCTGGGTTCATCGCCCGACAAATTGCTAACGGAGCTGGCCGTAGCGGCCTTAAAAGCTGCCGTGCTGGTGGGCCTGCTGCTGACCGGGGGCCAACGCGTGATGCGCTGGTGGCTAACGATTGTGGCCCGGCGCAAAAGCGAAGAGCTGTTTGTTTTAAACCTGCTGCTGGTCACGCTGGCCCTGGCCTGGCTGACCGAACTGGCGGGCCTGAGCC
>JANYED010000005.1 GCA_025363315.1 Polaromonas sp. | reverse complement strand
TCGGCTGCTTCAAGCTGGTTCGACTTGGCGTAGTCGATGCCAAGACGCGCCGCCACGCGATCTGCAAAAAACGTAAATCCGCCAGACACCAGCAACACCTTCATGCCAGCTTTTTTGCAGGCTGCTACCAGCTCGGCGGCGCCGGGGTTCAGCTGTAGGCGCTCGGCATATACGCTTTCCACGCTAGTCAAACTAACGCCTTTGAGCAGTGCTACCCGGCGACGCAAGCTGGTTTTAAAGTCGGCAATCTCACCTCGCATGGTGGCTTCGGTAATGGCGGCCACCTCAGCCTTCAGCCCAACAGCATCGGCAATCTCATCAATGCACTCAATATTGATGAGCGTCGAGTCCATGTCGAAGGCGATCAGTTTGAAGTTTACGAGCTTCAGCGGTGGTGTGAAGCCTTGAATAAGCAAGCCGGGCGATATTTCAGTGAAACTCATAGGTTTTATTTACTATTATTTTGATAGCTGCTTGCGCATGTATTTATTGGGCTGGAGGCTGATTTAATAGGTTTTTTAAGCTATTTTTGCCCTGTTGGCTGCGTAGCACGCATCCAAGTCTTTAAGCGGCTCAGGTCGTCAAAGTCCACCACGTCACCTACTTTGCCATCGTCATCGACAATTTTGAAGCGGGTCGCATCTTTGGTTAGAAACAGCACCTTGCCGTAGGTTTTTGACTGGTGCCTGCTTTTGCGCAGCGCATCTTTAACATCGTGTTTGGTCTCAACCAGCCGGGTGAGCGGTTCGTCGTCCAACTCGTGGTGCAGGCAAACCACAAAGTCAGGGTAAAACATGTTGCGACTGTCAGCGCGCATCAGCGCAATGCTGTGCGGTTTGCCTTGCGGGTTGCGATGCCACCAGGCGACAAAGTCGGCTCTGTCCAGCGCTTTGGCAAACGCCAGCTCCTGGGTGTTGAATTCGTAAGTTGCGTCTAACCGGGCTGTGGTGAACAAATCACCCGTTGGCTGGCCTTGGGCATCGAGCGCAAATACATACTCTTCATTTTTGAAATAAGGCTGCGCAGCCAATGGCAGCGTGCTGGCTGCAATAGCAACACCGTCCGTTTCCGGAAATAAAACACCGTAAATATTTTTGCGCGAGGGGGCCAGTGTTTTGCTGGCAGGCATTAACAAAACATCAGGCAGTGGCTTGGCCTGTGCTTCGCGTGCCTTGCTGGCCCACTGGGCTTGCAGTGCTTCTTGCAGCTCAGGCAATTGCTTGTGTACCACCCAGCAGGCTGCGTCTCGCGCTTGCGTGCGCAGCGTGCCAGGCTGTGGTCGAGCGTCGCCTTCGCGGTAAGCGTGGGCACGTTCAATTTCAGGTAAAAGGCGCTTGGCCAGCTCGTCAATCACTTCAATCAGATCTTGCTCTTCCAGGCCAATCGTACTGAGTGCTTCTTGTGTGCGCTCCATCAGCGCCGTGCGGTCAGTCACTACTTGCACGCTCTCGATGGTTAGCTCGCCGCCGAACAGTTCTTTGCGAATTTCAGTTTCTGTCAGCAGGTTAAGTGCTGCACGGGTGGCAACGCTTTTGAGCTCATCTGACAGGTGTAATGCTTGCGCTGCCTGCCGAATATCAAGTTCCAGCACGTCAAAAACAGGCTTGACTTCTGTTGTGAATTGCTCAGGCGTAGCCCGCGCTGCAATGGCTTGCAGCCTTGGGTAAGCGCGTAGCCCGTGGGTGTCCAATGCGGCAATTAACTCGGCCCGGTTGGCGGGCGCGTTGCGTTTGATTTTTGGCAGGTTGCCGCTGACCTGTGCAAGATAGTCCAGCGCATCAAGCTCACCCTCCTGACCTACCTCCTGACCTAGAGAGCCAAACAATTCAGGCGTCACACCTCGTTCGATATCCGGCTCCGTCGGTGTTCCGTTGAAGCCGTCGGTATCTGGCGCTGACGCAAGGGAGGGCTGGCGCAGCGTGCCGTCTGGCGCACGCGTAGGCAGCAGGCCAATGTCGTAACCTAAAGGCGATTGGTCAGACACGCGGTTGGTTAGCGCCATGCCGCCATAGGCAGTGCGTCGCGCTACCAGCTCTTCAATTTGCCCTTCAAGTTGCGACATCACGGCCTGAGTCGCCTTGGCCGCATCTGCAAAACCAGCTTGCGACTGCTCGTTGGCCAAGAAAATATAGGCCGTGTCCAGCTCTGGCGGGGCGCTGTACGGCTCTGGGAAGGCTTGTTGCAACTCACCCGGTACGCGCATGACCCGGCCAATAAACTGCATCGCAAAGTCTTCGTCATTGACTGACTTGGTTGATGCCAGCACAAAAGCGCGCGGCGCGTCAAAGCCTGTACCTGCGGACTGCTTGAAAATCAGCACCTCAATCATGGTGTTGACGGCAATGGCGGCCATCATCACCGGATCAGGCTCGCTGGCTGAATGCATGCCCACCGCGTTAGGTGCAATGCCCAGCTCTTTGGTTAAAAAGTCATAGGCCTCTGTAATCGCACTGTCGCCGTTGGCCACCTGCACCAGCAGCAGCGGTACCGTACTTAAACCACGCGCTTTGAGCATTTGCGCAATATGCTGATTACGCCGCCAAGCACGGCGCAGCACCGTCAGCTTTAAGTCGGTAATGCCTTGCATCGACTCGCGCAGGTCATACACCACGGTTTCTAGCCACGGCTTGTTCAGGCGCTCCGCCACCACATCGCCCCGGCTGACGCTGAAAGCCTTGAACGCAATATTGCCCGCACTGGCAATAAATTCATTCAGCCGTGCGTCTTTGGGCGTGGCGCTGGCCATCAGCAAATAGTCGGCTTTGAGCCACTTTGCAAAATGGCCAAATTCTGTGGCGCTGTCCAGCGCAATGTGGGCTTCGTCTACCACCAGGCCAATCTCTAGCCCACGGGCTCTGGCAAGTTCAAAGTAGCTGGCCAGGCTGCGGGTTTCGTCGTCCAGTTTGTCGGCATAGCCCAGCTTGCGCGACTTGGCACTGGCCACGCCCTGCACGGTAGACACCAACACATGACCTGCCTCTGGCGGCTCGTTTTTGGCCAGGTTTAAATGCTTGGCCATCAGGCCTATCTCACTCGACTGACCGTCCAGTGTGTCTACTGTTTGAGCCACCAGATTCACATAAGGCACAAACCACAGCCACAGCACAGGGCTGGTTTTACT
>JANYED010000367.1 GCA_025363315.1 Polaromonas sp. | reverse complement strand
GTTTGACCTGGCGGGCAACCCTGGCGCTGGTGTGCTGGCTGGCATCAGCACGGCAGCAGGGGTGGTGCCTTCAGGCAGTGCCGGTACGCTGACGGCGGGTGTTCCGGTCATCAATAACTTTGGCGCAAGTGCGCAGGGCTACCTGTCGCTGGTTGATTTTGGCAATGCGGTAGCTGCACGTATGGTGGTGGCTGACTGTTTGTTTAAAGCCGGGGCCTATGCCTTTAATGCCGCCCAGGCCTTGGCCGCGCAGCCCAGCTACGCCAGCCGCATACCGCTGCAAAACGCAGTGGCTGACTACACCGGCACGCAGATCTGGATAGAGGCCGTGACCGCCTTCACAGGTAACCCATCAGTAGCTGTGAACTACACCAACCAGGCAGGCGTTGCGGGCCGCAGCACAGGCGTGTTTGCTACCGGCAACGCCTTGACGGTGGGCCGCATGATGCAGCTGCCCCTGCAAGCTGGCGACACCGGCGTGCAAAAAATTGAATCAGTTACCGCTACTGTGGCGACAGTGGGCACCTTTAATGTGCTGGTGTTGCGCCCGTTGTGGACTGGGCGTGCGCGCCTGGCCAACGATGGCGACGTGCATGGCCTTGACCGCACAGGCCTGCCGCAGGTGTTTGACAACAGCGCGGCAGCCGGTGCCAGCGCACTGATGCTGCTGGTTAATGCTGACAGCACGTCAACGGGCGTACCCGAGGTCTGGCTTGAGATTGCCAACGGCTAACCCGGCAAAGGCGCAAAACCATGTCACTCTTTTGGCGCTACCCCCAGCGTAGCAAACGTAATATTGCGCAGGCGTATGTGCTGCGCGTTAGCCGTGGCAGCGCTTACACAAGCATCGTTAAAAATGCTTTTTGGAGCAACCTTGCAAGCCTGGCAGCCAACGCAGCAGCTACGGCCAGCGTCAGCGCGGCGCTGCAAATATTTAAAAACCTACAAGCAAATGCGTTGGGTCAAGCGGCGGCCACGGCTGGGTTGCGGGTAACTGCTGGCGGCGTAGCCGTTAACTTGGCTGCCAATGCCCAGGGCCAAGCCGCTGCAACCGCAGATGTAGCCAAACTTGTGGCGCTGGTGGCTAGCGCCCAAGCGCAAGCTAGCACTGCTGCTGACTTGTTGAAAGCGGCCAACCTGGCGGCAAATGCCCAAGGCCAGGCCTTTGCCACCGCTGATTTGACCAAGCTGGCCAGTCTGTTGGCCAATGCCCAAGCACAAGCCATTGCCACAGCTGATGTGTTGAAAGTTGCTAGCCTGGCAGCCAATGCGCTCGGGCAAGCTGCTGGTGCGGCTGATGTCACCAAAGTTGTCAGCCTGGTGGCTACCGCCCAGGCGCAGGCTGCTGCTGGCGCTGACTTGATGAAGACAGTCGGGCTGACTGGCAATGCGTTGGGGCAAGCAGCTGCAACCGCTGACCTGGCCAAGCTGGTCAACCTGGTGGCCAATGCGCAGGCACAAGCAGCTGCAACCGCAACATTTATCAATGCGACCAACCTGGCAGCCAATGCGCTAAGCCAGGCGGTTGCATCCGCCGACTTGACCAAGCTGGTGGGATTGGCTGCAAACGCTCAAGCGCAAGCGACGGCGGCGGCAAGCCTTTTTAAAACAGCCAGCCTGGCTGGCAATTCACAAGGCCAGGCCGCTGCAACCGCCGACCTGATCAAAGGCGTGAGCTTGAGCGCCATTAGCCTGGGTGTGGCCACGGCAACGGGGACCTTTAGCCAGGCCGTACCCCTAGCAGCCATTGCACTAGGCGCTGCTGTCGCTGGTGGGCAACTGTCTATAACGGTGGTGGTAGGCGCGACTGCGTTGGGTGCTGCGGCGGCAGCCGCTGGTGTAGCGCTGGGTAAGCCGCTTGCTGCCAACGCTCAAGGCCAAGCGGCAGCGGGTGCTGACCTGACCAAGCTGACGGGTTTGGCTGCAAGCGCACAGGCGCAAGCGGCAGCAACTGCTGCGTTTGCTAAACAAGTCGGCCTGGCTGCCAACGCCCAAGGCCAAGCTGCAGCGGCTGCTGACATGACCAAGCTGACGGGCTTGGTTGTAAGCGGGCAAGCGCAGGCTGCGGCAAGCGCTGCCCTGGCCAAAGAAGTGAGCTTGGCTGCAAATGCTCAAAGCCAGGCGTCGGTGGGTGCTGACATGATCAAG
Source organism: Polaromonas sp. (assembly GCA_025363315.1). Taxonomy (GTDB): domain Bacteria; phylum Pseudomonadota; class Gammaproteobacteria; order Burkholderiales; family Burkholderiaceae_C; genus Polaromonas. The sequence continues at coordinate 1,298 of JANYED010000367.1, read as the reverse complement.
CTAACGAGCTTGGCTGCAGGCGCACAGGCGCAAGCGGCGGCCAATGCTGCGCTAGCTAAACAAGTAAGCCTGGCTGCCAGCGCGCAAGGCCAAGCGGGGGCGGGTGCTGACATGACCAAGCTGGCGAGCTTGGTTGCCAACATGCAGGCCCAGGCGGCAGCAACAGCTGCGCTGGCCAATCAAATTGGTTTGTTGGCTGCTGCGGCGGCGCAAGCTAGCAGCGCTGGCTCGCTGGGCTTGATGGTGACATTAAGCGCTGCTGCTATGGCCCAAGTGCAGGCCAGTGGCGCGCTGTCGGTACGACAGAACACAGCGCTTTCAGCCGTTGCCCTGGGGCAAGCCACTGCGGGTGCTACGGTGTGGCTGCAAGTGTCTTTGACAGCAAATGCATTGGCGCAAGCAGTTAGCACTGGGCGATTAACTTTAAGCGTGCCCTTGACCGCTGTTGCACTGGCCCAGGCCAGTAGCTCAGGCGGCTTGGCATTGGGTGTGAGGTTGGGCGCTGATGCGGCGGCCAGCAGCATGGCCAATGCTGCGATGGATGTCTTTAACTTCAAGGGTGCTGGGCTAACGGCGCGGTGGGCGGTACAGCCTGCGCGCCTGTACACCAGCGCTGACTTTATGCGACCCATGCGCAGCGCTGCCCAGCTGCGCACGATGGCTGCCAATGACACAGGGCGTGTATGGCGCGGGCAAGACTCACGCCGCAATTACAAGGCAGCCGCATGAAGCCAACCGTTTTTATGGCCAAGCATGTGCTGGAAAAACTGACGCTGGCCTTCCCTTTTGCAATGGAATTGCCGCCCAGCGTGACGATTGCCAGCGTGCAGATAACGGCGACCACCAAACGCGGCACGGACGCGGTGCCTGCCAATACCCTGCTGGGCATGCCCAGCATTCAGACAACGGGTGATGTGTATCAAAGGGTGCAAGGCGGCGTTGCGGGTGCAAGCTACCTGCTGCTTTGTGTGGCTACTTTGAGCAACGGCAATGTGCTGGTGCGTGCTGGCGAGCTGCCCGTGATTGATTTTAATTAACCCCACTTTTATCCAGGAGCTTTTTACGTGATGTTTGAAATGAACCCCGCCAATCTAATTGCTATTGCGATCGGCTTTATTGGGGCATTGTGGGCAGTGATGAAGGTGTTTGCTATTCAGTATGAGAAGTCGCTTGAAACGCGGTTTAAGCAGCTCAATGAAAGCATGGGCAGCATCAAGAGCAGCCAGATGCGCGAGCAAGAGACGACACAGCGCCTGGAACGTGAGCTGCTGCTGTTTAAAGCCGAACTGCCGCGCGAC
>JANYED010000354.1 GCA_025363315.1 Polaromonas sp. | reverse complement strand
TGATTTTGGGTAGCTTGGCAAACACTGTGATCTGCGCATCGCTTGAATCGTCCACCGTGTCCCGCTCAATTTTGCTGTCCACTGGCATGAAAACGTCTACGTACAGCGAACGAGCCTGAATTTCAGAATTTTTGATGCCGTGGCTTTCCACACCGCACAGCGACACAGGAATCGTTGCCAGCAAATGACCTGTGCTGTCGGTTAATGATGTTTTTACACGAACTTCACGCAGCTCGTAACTCACCTTGTTGACCAGCAACTCGTAAATACAGCCTTGTATCAAATCACGCAATGTGGTGAGTGCGCGGCTTTCGTTGTGGCGAATTTGCTCAAATTTGTCCACTGGCATTTGGCTCAAAATGCTGCCAATCAGGTGGTAGCTCAGCTTGGTTAGGTTAGCCAATTCACGCACAAATTCAGCCAGCGTATAGACCGACTGCGACATGATGTCGTAGCTTTTTTGCGTGCTTTTGGCCTGATGCAGGCTTTCAACCGAGTCAGTCCGCGTGATACTGATGGTCAGTGGTCGCACGTTGAAATCGGTGGTGATGGTGTGCAGTATTCGGGTGGTCAGTACGCTGGCGTCCAGTTCATAGTGCAGCACCGCGTCACGGTTCAGGTTTTGCCACAGGTCTTTAAACTTTTGGTAATTTGCAGGGTTGATGCGAATCGTCGGTTTGACCAAATCAGCCTTGTTTTTGACTTTGCCGTAACCGTCGTAATAGGCATCTAGGTAAGCCTGCATGTTGACGGCGTTTTGCGGTTCAATCCCGTTGATGGTTTTCAGGCTGGCCAGAATCGCATCACGCTGGTCGTGGTAGGCCTCACGTTCAAGCAGCAAGGTGGCTTGGCCAGACAGGTCGTCCAGGCTGATGACACCCAGCGCAGCCAGTGCATCCAGCACGCGGTTTGCCAGGCGGGTGCTCGATGCCACGCCAAACTCGGCCAGTACCTTGTCGTCAAACACCTTGGCAACGCGGCGTACGCTGTGCGCGGCAATCTCGCTTTGAATCGCCTCCACAAAATTACCCTCACTGGCGGGCACCACCACCACCAGCTGGTTGACCTCATCAAACGCCGGGTCGTCTGACTGCACGCGCTCAAGCTGCTGGTTAACTGCCAGGCGCAGGCCACGGCCAATTTGCTGTAGCTTGGTGATTTTGGAGTTGCTTGGGGCTAGCTTGCACAGCGTAAAGATGTTTGGGTTGTCCCAGCCCTCTTGCAACGCCCACATCGAGAAGATAAAACGCAAGTCGGTGTCAAACGACAGCAGCTTTTCTTTTTCTTGCAGTATCAGCTTGATGGCTTCTTCTTCACCCTTTTCGCTGTGCGAGCGTGCAAAATAGCCCTTGTGTACCCGGCCAATGTCCGTGGCACTGCGCTCCAGGTACAGGCGATAGGCGGGGTCAAGCTCGGGCTTGTCAAGCGTCAAAGCCAACTGGGCACGATAGTGTCGCTCAAAGGCAGTACATATCACTGCGGGCTTCGTGCCCTCGGGCATGTACTTGGCCACTGCATCAATAAAGAAAAGGCTCAGTGCTTTGATGCCGCGCTTGAACAGCTGTTCTTCGCGCTCAAAGTGGTTGGCAATGCTGCGCTCAATGATCAGTGCCTGCACCTGTTCAGCCAGCATGCCGTATGACGTGGGCTCGCCCAGCGGCAGCGCAAAACCGTTGGTAAACAGCAGCTCTTTGCCAGTGATGCTTTCCACCACATGGCCATCTAAAAACGCAATGTCAGTTTGTTCACCCAGGTTGTCTTTGGCTTGCAGCTCAACGCTGGCGTTTTTGCCCGCGATGGTCTGAAAACTGACTTGCGCTGTGCGCTCTTTGGCCGTGCCAGTGACGGCGTTTAAACACAGCAACTGCGCCATGTCTGCACCCGCGCCCACGGTGTCTACAGCAATGCCTTTAACCAGCCGCTGGCGAAAAGCCTCCAGGCTGTCGAGTGTGTAAATCAGGTTTTTGTATTCGTCATTCTTAAATGTGGCACCAAAGCGTATGGTCATCAACGGGTTGAATTTGGCCAGGTATTCCTGCGTTTGCTTGCCCTCAAAGCGGTGCGGCTCGTCAATGATGAGCACAGGCCGCACATAGGCCAGCGCCTCCATGTAGCTTTTGGCATGGCCGAACAGGTTGGCCTCTACCCCACGCTTGTTGATAACCTTGCTGTCGCCAGCAAATGACTGGTAGGTGGCCACCAGTACCGATATGCCCGCGTTGGCGGCATTGATAAAGCCATGCACCGTTTTGGCCGAGTAGTTGTAAACGCTGATTTTTTGACCGTCGTACTGCTTGCTGAAAAACTCCGCCGTGGTTTGCAGGCTTTTTAGTGTGCCTTGGCGAATCGCATTGCTGGGCACCAGCACAATAAATTTGGCCAGGCTTTTGTCTTTGTGCAGGCGGTGAATGGTTTCAATAAAGGTAAAGGTTTTACCAGTACCGGTTTCCATCAGCACATCAATCGCCAGAGCGGGCGTGGTGGTGTCATACACCAGCATCGGGCCAGCGGTAACGCCGTTGCTTTGGCGAATGGTTGTGATATTTTTGCGCAAAGTTGCCGCTGCCTCACGCGGAGCCATCACCGGATTGCTTTGCGCATTGGTTGGCGCCACAAAGCGCACATCGGCAAATACCTCGGCAATGCTTTGCACCGCCTGTGTTTGGTGGGCGAGGGTGGTGTACTGGAATTTGGCGGACAAACGGTGCTCTCTTAAAAAGTCGCAACCACTGCCGCAATGGGCAAAGAGCCATGACTGCGGTTGTAGCGCATATGTGGGCAGTCCGCTTGCAGCTTGGGTGCAGACCAAATAGGGACTGTCGGCAAGCTCAGCGCCTTTTGTGCAAAAGGTAAATTCATGACGGTAACCGCACCAAATTGGGCTGCTGGTGAATTGCTTTGCCCTACGCAAGCCATGCGATGTAAAAAATCACAAAATGCCAGTGACGCACCCAATTGCTTGCGTGCGTCACCTGGCTTGGTGCTTTTTAGTTCCACAAGCAAAAAGGCGGGCATCATCTTGACCGTGTCCCAACTGATCACAATACTGTCGCAACGTTTGTGCGCGTGGCCGTGAGGGCTTTT
>JANYED010000332.1 GCA_025363315.1 Polaromonas sp. | reverse complement strand
TACACCACGACTTCGGGCCGTTCAATGCCTTTGTCGTGGCCAAACTTGCGCGCAAGTTTTAATGCCGCTTCATTCGCCTCCAGGCCGGTGGAGCAGAAAAAGACGTTCTCTAGCCCAGACAATTCCACCAGCTTTGCGGCTAGCGTTTCTTGCAAAGGCACATGGTAATAGTTGGAGCAATGAATCAGCTTGGCTAGCTGGTCTTGCAGCGCAGGAACCAGCTTGGCGTGGTTGTGGCCCAGCGTGTTTACGGCAATCCCGCCCAGCGCGTCCAGATATTTTTTGCCATTGACATCCCACATGTGGCAGCCTTGGCCGTGGGACATCGCAATCGGCAGGCGGCCGTAAGTGTTCATCACGTGAGGTGAGGCGGCTTCAATGTGGTGGGGCAGGGCAGCGGTCATGGGTGACTCCGGGCTAACGTTAATCAGATGAATATGATTTTAGGGGTAGACCCAAGGCAGTGGGTTGACGATTTGGCATCACTGTATTGCCGGCCGTTGGCCTTCAGTCTTATATAAGATGTGATAATGGTGCGGTGCAACACAATCCGACCAAAGAAGTTTTCATTCAAGGCCTGACGAAGGACGGAAAAACCTTTCGACCCAGCGACTGGGCTGACAGACTGTGCGGCGTGATGAGTCATTTTCGCCCAGGCGGCCCGCATCCCGGAAGCCACTTAACCTATTCCCCGTGGTGTATTCCCACCTTGGTCAACGGCATCCGGTGTGTGGTGGTTAATGCCGAACTGCGCGATGCTGAACCGATGGCCTGGGACTTTGTCATCAACTTCGCCAAAGACAACGACCTGCAAATGGCTGAGGCATGCTTGATACCGGATTTGCCTAAAAAATAATTCCTGAAAGCGAAAACAAAAAAGCCGTCGCAAGACGGCTTTTTTGACTTCGTTTGCAGCGCACCCAACAAAACGGCGGAGGGCGGTTGACAGCCTTCCGGGCTGGGTTGCAGTTTTTAGGCTGCTTTGGCCGGTGCAAGCGTGGCTAAGGCCAGAGCTTTCACCTTGGCTGACAGGCGGGACTTGTCACGCGATGCCTTATTTTTATGAAAAATGCCTTTGTCAGCAACGGTATCAACAATGCTTTGCGCTTTGGCAAAAGCCTCTTTGGCTTTGTCTTTGTCGCCAGCTGCAACGGCTTTTTCAACGTTTTTTACAGCTGTGCGGTATTTGGAGCGCAGCGAGGTATTCGCAGCGTTGAGTTTGATGTCCTGGCGGACGCGTTTGCGGCCTGATGCCAGGCGCGGGTTCTTTTTCTTGGGTTTGGCGGTTGCCATAATTAATTTCCTTGAAGTTCAGACAGGTCTGAAAATGGTCTGCGGATGTTGCAAGCGAAGCCTTCGATTATACGATGTGACCGATACTGCATGCAAAACTCCAAAGAGACGGCTATGAACGACAAAAAAGCGATCCTGGTCATCGGCGCGGGCGATGCTACAGGTGGTGCAATCGCACGGCGTTTTGCGCGCGAAGGTTACATTGCCTGCGTGACTCGCCGCACTGAGGAAAAACTGCAACCGCTGCTTGCCGACATCAGAGCCAGCGGAGGTGAGGCGCACGGCTTTGCCAGCGATGCGCGCAAAGAAGACGAGACGATTGCGCTGATTGAGAAAATCGAGCGGGACATTGCGCCGATTGAAGTGGCGGTGTTCAACATCGGCGCGAATGTGCGGTTTTCGATTCTTGACACAACGTCTCGCGTGTACCAAAAAGTGTGGGAGATGGCCTGCTTTGGCGGATTTTTGATGGGGCGCGAAACCGCCAAGGTGATGCTGCCGCGTGGTCGTGGCACGATTATTTTTACTGGCGCTACCGCAAGCTTGCGTGGGCGCGAGGGCTTTGCCGCTTTTGCGGGTGCCAAGCATGCGCTGCGCGCTCTGGCCCAAAGCATGGCCCGAGAGCTGTGGCCCCAGGGCATTCATGTGGCGCATCCGATCATCGACGGCGCGATTGACACCGAATTTATTCGCAGCAACTTCCCCGAGCGCTATCGGGTGAAAGACCAGCACGGCATTTTGAGCCCTGACAGTATTGCCGAGGCGTACTGGCAAATCCACATGCAGCCACGCGATGCCTGGACGCATGAAACTGAGTTGCGTCCTTGGTTGGAGACTTGGTGATTTGGTTTAAATATTTGGAGACAAAAAATGACCATCCCCACCGTTCAATTCCTGTTCGACTTTGGTAGCCCGAATGCCTACCTTTGTCACAAGGTGATTCCCAGAATTGAAAAGCGCAAAAGCATCCGATTTGACTATTTGCCTGTCCTGCTGGGCGGCCTGTTCAAGTTGGCCAACAACCGCTCGCCGATGCAGGCGTTTGCGGACATCCCAAGCAAGATGGCTTACGAGCGGCTGGAGATGAAACGCTTTATCACTGCGCACAAGCTGACGCAATTCAAGATGAACCCGTTTTTTCCAGTCAACACGCTGGTCATCATGCGTGGCGCTGTAGCTGCGCAAAGGCTAAGCTGCATGCCAGCGTATGTCGATGCCGTGTATTCAGCCATGTGGGAGCAGGGTCTGAACATGGCCGAGCCAGTGGTAATAGGTCAGGTTTTAAAAGCGGCACAGCTGGATGCAGAGCGCCTGATGCTGGAGGCACAACAGCCAGATGTGAAAGACGGCCTGTTGGCCAGCACTCAGTCAGCGTTTGATCGCGGCGCTTTCGGCTCGCCGACTTTCTTTGTCGGTAGCGAGATGTTTTTTGGCAAAGACCGGTTGGGGCAAGTTGAGTTGGAAATCGCCAGGGTGGCCGCTGTTTAGTCGCCTAAACTTGGGCAGTGTCACTTTTCAAATCTGCCTCCACCGTCTCGCTGTTGACTTTGGTTTCCCGCATCACCGGCTTGGTGCGTGAACTGCTGATCGCGTCGACCTTTGGTGCCAGCGCCATGACTGATGCTTTCAACGTCGCGTTTCGTATTCCGAACTTGTTTCGGCGTTTGTTTGCCGAAGGCGCGTTCAGCCAGGCTTTTGTGCCGGTGCTGGCTGCCAACAAAGCGCAGCACGGGGAAGCCGAGACCAAGTTGCTGATTGACCGAATTGCCACGCTGCTGACTTGGGCGCTGCTGCTGACCTGCGTGGCGGGCGTCGCTGGCGCCCCGTTTCTTGTTTACGCCATGGCCAGCGGTTTGAAGCAAGACCCGCGCGGTTTTGAGGCAGCGGTGTTCATGACCCGCTGGATGTTTCCGTACATTGGGTTTATGTCGCTGGTGGCGCTGTCGTCCGGAGTGCTCAATACCTGGCGGCGCTTTGCTGTGCCGGCGGCCACGCCGGTGCTGCTGAATGTGGCGATGATTGCGGCGGCCTGGTTGGGTGCACCGTGGTTCAAAGCACATGGCATTGAGCCGGTGTATGCATTGGCCGTGGGCGTGATAGCGGGCGGCGTATTGCAACTGGCGGTACAAGTGCCAGCGCTACTGCAGCTGGGTTTGCTGCCAAAAATACGCTTTAATTGGGCTGCAGCCCATGAAGCATGGGCGCAACCAGCTACTAAAAACGTAGCAAAACTGATGGTTCCCGCGTTGCTGGGCGTCAGCGTGGCGCAAATCTCGCTGCTCATCAACACGCAAATTGCCTCACACCTGACGCCCGGCAGCGTCAGCTGGCTGACATATGCCGACCGGCTGATGGAGTTCCCCACCGCCATGCTGGGCGTGGCGATTGGCGTGGTGCTGATGCCGCAGTTGGCCGCCGCCAAGGCCGCCAATGACCCTGAAAAATATTCCAATATGCTCGATTGGGGCCTGCGCATTGTGGTGCTGTTGGCCGTGCCCTGTGCTGTGGCCCTCCTGACGTTTGCCCAGCCGCTGGTGGCCACGCTGTACCACTACGGCGCATTTACCGAGCGGGACGTGGCGCAGACCACCACGGCGCTGATGGGCTACGGCGCTGGCCTGGTAGGCCTGGTGGCCATCAAGGTGCTGGCACCCGGGTTTTATGCCAGTCAGGACATCAAAACGCCAGTGCGCATTGCGATTGTGGTGCTCATCATCACGCAGCTTATGAACTATGCGTTTGTGCCCTATTTGCAGCATGCCGGGCTGGCTTTGGCTATCGGCATTGGCGCGCTGATCAATGCGCTTTGGCTGCTGATAGGCCTTGTCAAACGGGGCAGCTACAAGCCCACGCCCGACTGGGGCGTGTTTGCGTTGCAAGTGCTGGCGGCCAGCGCTTTGCTGGCGGTGTTTTTGTTGTGGGCGGCCAGCGCAGTAAGCTGGGTTGGCCTTAAAAACGCCTACTTGCAGCGCATTGGGCTGCTGGTTGCCGTTTTAGGTGCATCAGGGGTCATTTACTTTGCTGCGCTTTGGGTATCTGGGCTCAAACTCAGGCAATTGGTGCGCCGTTGACCCGCTGGGGCAATAACTTGTGGCAAGCGCCAGGATGACTTCAACATCGATTTATGAGAAAGTAAGGTCATGCAATTAAATCTAGACGTGCCCTCCCCCCTGCAATACTTTGCCAGCCTGGTGCAAAGCGATGACCATTTTCCGCTGTTAGAGGCCGCCGTCTGTCTGGCCCACGACGAATACCCCGAGCTGGATGTGCAGCAGACCTTGAGCGATGTTGACCAGCTCCAAGCGCGGCTCAAGCGCCGCCTGCCGGCGGACGCGTCAGCCCTGCAAAAGCTGAGGCTGCTGAGCCAGTTCTTTTTTTCGGACCTGGGGTTCGGCGGCAACGTCAACGACTACTACGACCCCGACAACAGCTACCTGAACGTAATGCTCAAAACCCGGCGCGGCATTCCCATCAGCCTGGCAGTGCTGTGGCTGGAGCTGGCCGGCGGTCTGGGCCTGAACGCTCGCGGCGTGGCGTTTCCGGGGCATTTCATGGTCAAGGTCAACCTACCCAAGGGCCAGGTGGTGATCGACCCTTTCACAGGCCAGTCGCTCAGCCGTGAGCAGCTGTCGGAGCGGCTGGAACCCTTTCGCCAGCGCAATGTGCTGGACGTGATGAATCTGGCCGATAACAACCACGACACACCGATTGGCCTGTACCTACAGTCCGCACCGCCGCGCGACATCATCAGCCGCATGCTGCGCAACCTGAAAGAAATTCACAAAACACAAGAAGACTGGCCGCGCATGGTGGCCGTGGTTGACCGGCTGATAGTGTTGCACCCCGACGCCTGGCCCGAGTACCGCGACCGCGGACTGGCCTGGGCGGTGCAAGGTCAGCCCGAACGCGCCGTACCCGACCTGGAAAAGTACCTGGCGCATGCCAGTGATGCCGCTGATCTGGACGTGGTGGCGCAGCGTGTGGCGTTGCTACGTCAGCAAGCGCAGTAGTTACTAATGCGGCTGCAGCCTAATGAATGCGGGCGCGTGCAGCTACTAAAAAAATAGTGAAAGATGCATTAAGCCACCGTCACGCTGGCAGCTTTGCCTTTCGCGCCAATCACGCCAATCTGAAACACCGCCTCACCCGCATCCCGTAGTGTGTTGGCAGTGGCCTCTGCATTCGCGGAATCGATCACCACCACCATGCCGATGCCGTTGTTAAACGTGCGGTTCATTTCGATGTCGGAAATAGCCGCCGTTTTTTGCAGCCAGGCAAACAGCTCGGTTTGGGGCCAGCTTCCTTTGACCAGATGCGCTGCTGTGCCCTCGGGCAGCACGCGCGGAATGTTCTCCAGCAGGCCGCCGCCAGTAATGTGGGCCAGCGCTTTGATGGGGTGCACGGCCAGAGCGGCCAACACGTTTTTCACGTACAGCCGGGTGGGTTCCATCACGGCTTGTTTGAAAGGTTTGCCGTCCAACGTTTCGGGCAAATCGCTGCCCGCACGTTCAATGCACTTGCGCACCAGGCTAAAGCCGTTGGAATGCACGCCGCTGCTGGCTAAGCCCAACACCACGTCGCCCGGTTTCACGTCTTTTCCTGCCAGTATTTTTGATTTTTCAACCGCGCCTACGCAAAACCCGGCCAGGTCGTATTCACCCGCCGGGTACATGCCGGGCATTTCAGCCGTTTCGCCGCCTATCAATGCGCAATTGCTTAACTCGCAGCCTTTGGCAATGCCGCCGACCACCGCTGAAGCCACGTCAATGTCAAGCTTGCCGCAGGCAAAGTAATCCAAAAAGAACAGCGGTTCAGCGCCTTGCACCAGCACGTCGTTCACGCTCATGGCCACCAGGTCAATGCCCACCGTGTCGTGCATTTGCCATTCAAACGCCAGCTTGAGCTTGGTGCCCACGCCATCAGTACCGCTGACCAGCACGGGCTCTTTGAACTTTTTAGACACTTCAAACATCGCGCCAAAGCCGCCAATACCGGCCAGCACGCCTTCCCGCATGGTTTTTTTGGCCAGCGGCTTGATGCGTTCGATCAACGCGTCGCCAGCGTCTATGTCAACCCCTGCATCTTTGTAGCTGATAGGGGTGGGGGTGTTTGGGATCGTCATGGATTTTGAAGGGTGCAGTGAGGAGTCGTCTTCGTGTTGAAGTCTTTGACACTCGATAGAATTAACCCACATATTCTAAAGGCCTTATGCAATTTACCCACACCCAAAAACGCACCGCTGCCTGGTGCTTGATTGCCGCGCTGGTCGTGTTGGCGCTGTGGCTGCTGGGCCCGGTGCTGACCCCTTTTGTGGTGGCTGCCGTGCTGGCCTATGCCCTCACGCCGCTGGTGAACAAGCTTGACAGCCTGTTTAAAGGCCGTGTGCCGCGCGTGCTGGCGGTGGTGGTTGTCGAGCTGGTGTTTATCTTGCTGGCCTTGAGCCTCGTGCTGTTGATCGTGCCCATCGTGGCCAAAGAAATTCCGTTGATGCGGGAGCAGGTGCCGCTGCTGTTTGACAAGCTCAACACCGACCTGAAGCCCTGGCTGGCGCAGTTCGGCATCAAAGTCGCATTGGACATGGGCAGCCTGAAAGCGCTGGCGCTCAAGTACCTGAACGCCAACTACGAGGAAATGTTTGGTTCGGTGATGTCGTCGCTGCGTCTGGGCGGCAGCGTTGCGCTTGCAGTGGTTGGCAACGTGATGCTGATACCGGTTGCATTGTTTTACCTGCTGATGGATTGGGACAAATTCGTTGCCCGCTTGCTGGAGCTGGTGCCCCAGCCGATGCGCAAAACATTTGACAGTTTCAGCGACGAAGCTGATTCAGTGCTGGGCCAATACCTACGTGGGCAGCTGCTGGTGATGCTGGCGATGGCCGTTTTTTATGCCATCGGTCTGGCGCTGTTTGGGCTTGACCTGGCGCTGCCAATTGGCATTTTTACCGGGCTGGCAATGTTCATCCCCTACCTGGGTTTTGGCATTGGGTTGATTCTGGCCCTATTGGCCGGGCTGCTGCAATTTGCGTCTATCAAGGCGTTGGTGATGGTGGCGGTGGTGTACGGCATTGGCCAGCTGGTGGAAGGCCTGGTGCTCACGCCGCGCCTGGTTGGCGAGCGCAT
>JANYED010000331.1 GCA_025363315.1 Polaromonas sp. | reverse complement strand
AAACTCGACCCGCTTTGCGCGGTCTTGTCCTGCACGTACCGCTCGGGTGTCATGCGTCCTCCCGCGCCACTAGCGCGGCCGTGGGTCGCATCCACAGCGCGCGCCACAGCAGCAGCGGGGCATCCATTGCGCCGAGTTTCGGACGGGTGTGGCGTGTGTCGAAGCCAAGGGCCGCGATCTTGTCAAGAATGCGCAGCCCGCCTTGCACGACAAGCCGCAACTCCCAGCCTGCCCGGCCGGGGACGACGTGCACGAGCGGCGCGCCCGACAGCATCAGTTCACGCGCCCAGGCGCTCACTTCGGCGACCTGGGCCGGCGTGTTGCCTGCGTCTTGATCGCGATCCGTGGTCGGGATGTACTGACGGCCGCGACGCGTGTCCAAGCCCAAGTCCTGCCAGAAGTTGGCGAGCTGAAGCGCGCTGCAGATCGCGTCGGATTGACGCAGCGCCTGCGCGTCCGTCACGCCGTAAAGATGCAGCAGCAAGCGCCCGACCGGGTTGGCCGAGCGGCGGCAGTAGTCGAGCAGTTCGGCTTTGTTGGCGTAACGGGTTGTCGTCACGTCTTGTTCAAACGCGCTGAGCAGATCCGCCAGCAAGTTAATCGGCAAGTCGTATTGCCTGATGACGGGCTGTAAGCGACTAAAAACAGATAACCAGCGGCCAGATGCGGGTCGGCCCGCTGCGCAAGCGGCCAGATCAGCCCGGTAAGCTGCCAGATCCGCCAGGCGCTGAGCTGGAGCGGCCTCGCCTTCGTCGGCCAGGTCATCTGCGGTGCGGGCAAACCAGTAAATTGCCATGATGGCAGGGCGTAGCTTGGGCGGGCACAAAAAAGACGCGACCGGAAAGTTTTCGTAATGGTCAACGCCGCTGGCTTTTTGCATCGCGTGTATTGTCGCTTGACAAAATGATGGCTTTATCCTAAATTACTAACCGCTCAGTCAGTAATTTCAATTCACCTGCGACCAGCATGAAAAAAATCAGCTTTAAACTCCTTTTTGCTCTGGCCGCGACTGCGGTGTTTCTGGCCGCTTGCTCCAAGCCCGCTCCGCCCGAAGAGCCGGTTCGCGCGGTCAAAGTCATGACGGTGGGAGTCAACGCCTTCACTTCAGGTTACGAGTTTGCGGGGGAGGTCAAAGCCCAGGTCGAATCGCGTTTGGGCTTCAGGGTTGGCGGCAAAATCATCAAGCGTCAGGCCGAGCTGGGCCAGCGCGTCAAGGCCGGGCAGGTGCTGGCCCAACTGGACCCGCAAGACTACAAGCTGGCCGCTGATTCAGCCCGGGCCCAACTGCAAGTAGCTGCCACCAACCGCGATTTGGCCGCTGGCGACTACAAACGTTATCTGGCTCTGAAGGAGCAAAACTTTATCAGCGGTGCCGAGCTGGAGCGGCGCGAGACCACCCTCAAAGCGGCGCAGGCGCAAGTCGATCAGGCTCAGTCACAACTCAATGTGCAAGGCAACCAGGCCAAATATGCGGTGCTGGTGGCTGATATGGCTGGCGTCGTTACTGCGGTAGAGGCTGATCCCGGTCAGGTGGTGTCAGCAGGTACAACTGTGGTGCGCATCGCCGCTGACGGACCGCGCGACGTGGTGTTTTCAGTGCCTGAGGACAAAATTGCCAACATCAAACCAGGCATGCCGGTAAAGGTGCGGGGATGGGCTCAAGACGCTCAGGCGGCATTGGCCGTCGCCAAAGTGCGGGAGGTGTCGGCCAGCGCGGACCCGGCTACCCGCACTTACCAGGTCAAACTGGCGCTAGGCGGCAATACCCCGCCGCCGCTTGGCGCTACCGTATATGTGCTGCCCGAGGGCCTGGGCGGCGTGCAGGGCATGCAGGTGATGAAGTTGCCGACGAGTGCTTTAAGGCAAGAAGGCAAAGCTAGCGCCGTGTGGTTGCTGGACAAAGCCAGCATGACGGTGAAATCGCAAACCATCCAGATCGCCACTGCCGATGGCAACGAAGCCGTCGTCGCTGCCGGTCTGCAGCCGGGCATGGTGGTGGTCAGCGCGGGTGTACACGTGCTGTCACCTGGCCAAAAAGTTACGATTTACCAAGAAAAAGCGGCTGCAGCCCAAGAAACTCGGGCGCAAACAGCTATTTATCCAGGAGCAAGCGATGCGGCGGCTGTCAAACTGGCTACCCCGTCAGTAACAGCTGCAAAGTAATCCGCCATGACACCGACTCCCCACACCGCCGGGCCTGAGAAGTCCAAATTCAACCTGTCCAAATGGGCGCTGGACCACCCGGCTCTGACCCGCTACCTGATGCTGGTGCTGATGCTGCTCGGCTTTGCAGCGTATTTTCAGCTCGGCCAGGACGAAGACCCGCCGTTTACCTTCAGGGCCATGGTCATTCGCACCAACTGGCCAGGCGCGACTGCGCAGCAAGTGGCTGAGCAAGTGACCGACAAGCTCGAACGCACGCTGCAAGAAGTGCCCTATGCCGACAAGATTCGCAGTTACTCAAAGCCGGGTGAATCGCAAATTATTTTCCAGGTCAAAGACGTCATCAAAGGCGCTGACGTGACAAACACCTGGTACACGGTGCGCAAAAAGATCGGGGACATGCGCGGCACGCTGCCCAGCGGAGTTCAAGGCCCGTTTTTCAACGACGAGTTTGGCGATGTCTACGGCGTGATTTACGCGCTTGAGTCTGACGGCTTTAACTACGCAGAAGTCAAAACCTTTGCTGACGATGTGCGCCAGCAACTGCTACGGGTGCCAGATGTGTCGAAAGTAGAGTTGTTCGGCGCGCAAGACGAAAAAGTGTTCATTGAAATCTCTCAAAAGCGGCTGGCGCAATCCGGGCTGGACTTCAGCCAGGTCCTTGGTCAGCTGACCCAGCAAAATGCAGTCGAGCCAACAGGTGCGCTACAGACACCACTGGATGTGGTGCAGGTGCGCGTGGCGGGGCAATTCAAGGCAGTTGAAGAGCTGCGCGCCATGCCAATTCGGGGCAGCTCGGGCAACCAGCTCAGGCTGGGTGACATTGCCGAGATCAAGCGCGGCTATGTGGACCCTCCTGCCATCAAGGTGCACCATCAGGGCAAAGAAGTTATTGCCATTGGCGTGTCGATGATCAAAGGCGGTGACATCATTGCACTGGGCAAGTCACTCAAGGCGCTGACTGCCAAAGTCAGCCAAACGCTGCCTGCAGGCATCAAGCTGGTGGCCGTGCAAGACCAACCCACAGCCGTGGCCACGTCGGTCAATGAATTTGTCAGCGTGCTGATTGAAGCGGTGGTGATTGTGCTGGCGGTGAGCTTTGTCAGCCTGGGCTTTCACAAGCGGCCTGTCTTGCCTGGCCAGTCGCTGCCAGTTTACAAACGCTATTACATCGACATCCGCCCCGGTCTGGTGGTCGGCATCACCATTCCGCTGGTATTGAGCGTGACGTTTTTAGCGATGCTGTACTTTGGCATTGGGTTGCACAAAATTTCACTCGGCTCGCTCATCATCGCACTCGGCTTGCTGGTTGACGACGCCATCATTGCGGTTGAAATGATGGTGCGCAAAATGGAAGAGGGTTTTGACAAGATTCGTGCCGCCACTTTTGCCTATGACGTGACAGCCATGCCTATGCTGACGGGCACGTTGATAACTGCCGCAGGCTTTTTGCCGATTGGGCTGGCCAAGTCGGTGACAGGTGAGTACACCTATGCGATTTTTGCCGTGACGGTGATTGCGCTGGTGCTGAGCTGGATTGTGTCGGTGTACTTTGTGCCGTATCTGGGTACGCTGCTTTTAAAGAAGCCTGACCACGTGATTGAAAAAGCACACGATGACCACAGCGCAGGCAACGATGACCATGAGATGTTTGACTCGGCTTTCTACAACACCTTTCGCAAGGCCGTGAATTGGTGCGTGCGTTATCGCTGGGTCACCATCGGCAGCACGGTGCTGATTTTTGCACTCGGCATTGTCGGCATGGGCAGGGTGCAGCAGCAGTTCTTTCCTGACTCAAGCCGGCCTGAAATCATGCTGGACATCTGGTTTCCTGA
>JANYED010000312.1 GCA_025363315.1 Polaromonas sp. | reverse complement strand
TTTGTGCCATCCACCAAGCTGTGGGAAACCACTGGTGGCCGTGCATTGTTGTCTGAAATCTTGCCTAAGGGCTTGCCTTTTTCGAACATCAACAAGGCGCTGAAGAAGAAAGAAATTTCCAAGCTCATCAACGTGTCATTCCGCAAGTGCGGCCTGAAAGAAACCGTGGTGTTTGCAGACAAGCTGCTGCAGTCCGGCTTCCGTTTGGCGACCAAAGCTGGTATTTCGATTTGCATCGAAGACATGTTGGTGCCTAAAGAAAAGCACGACATCATTGCCAAAGCGCAAAAAGAAGTCAAAGAGATCGAGCAGCAATACGTGTCAGGTCTGGTGACGTCTGGGGAGCGCTACAACAAGGTGGTCGACATTTGGGGCAAGTCGGGCGACGACGTGTCCAAGGTCATGATGGCCCAGTTGTCCAAAGAAAACGTGATGGACCGCCACGGCAAGAGCGTCGAGCAAGAGTCGTTTAACTCCATCTACATGATGGCTGACTCAGGTGCACGCGGCTCCGCTGCGCAGATTCGCCAGGTGGCCGGTATGCGCGGTTTGATGGCCAAGCCTGACGGCTCGATCATTGAAACGCCGATCACTGCTAACTTCCGCGAAGGCCTGAACGTGTTGGAGTACTTCATCTCCACCCACGGCGCGCGTAAAGGCTTGGCCGACACGGCTCTTAAAACCGCCAATTCCGGTTACTTGACCCGCCGCCTGTGCGACGTGGTGCAAGATCTGGTGGTGACTGAAGACGATTGCGGCACGCACGAAGGCTCGCTGATGCGCGCTATCGTTGAGGGCGGTGAAGTCATTGAGTCCCTGCGTGACCGCGTGTTGGGCCGCACGGTGTCTGAGGACGTGCTGCACCCTGAAAATCGCTCCATCTTGGCTGCACGCGACACCCTGCTCGATGAGGACATGATTGACGAGCTGGAAATTGCTGGTGTTGACGAGATCAAAGTGCGCACTGCACTGAACTGCGAAACCCGTTTTGGTCTGTGCGCCAAGTGCTACGGCCGCGACTTGGGTCGTGGCGGTTTGATCAACATTGGAGAAGCAGTCGGTATCATCGCCGCTCAGTCAATTGGTGAACCCGGCACTCAGCTGACGATGCGCACTTTCCACATTGGTGGTGCGGCGTCCCGCGCAGCCATTGCGTCCAGCGTTGAGTCCAAGTCCAACGGTGTGATTGGCTTTAATGTGCCGATGCGATATGTGACCAACAGCAAAGGCGAACTGGTGGTGATCGCCCGTTCAGGCGAGATCGTCATCACCGACGAGCACGGCCGTGAGCGTGAGCGCCACAAAGTGCCTTACGGCTCAATCCTGTCTGTCAAGGCTGACCAAAACATCAAGGCCGGCACGATTCTGGCCAACTGGGACCCGCTGACACGTCCGATCATCACTGAATTTGCTGGCAAGGCACAGTTCGAGAACGTCGAAGAAGGCGTGACCGTTGCCCACCAGGTGGACGATGTAACCGGCTTGTCTACGTTGGTGGTGATTGACCCGAAACGTCGCGGCGCGACCAAGGTCATCCGTCCGGGTGTCAAGCTGATTGATGCCAACGGCAATGAAGTCAAAATCCCCGGCACTGATCACTCCGTGACGATTGGCTTCCAAATCGGCGCGCTGGTACAAGTGCGTGACGGTCAGGACGTGGGCCCCGGCGAGGTGCTGGCCCGTATCCCGATTGAAGGCCAGAAGACGCGCGACATCACCGGCGGTTTGCCGCGTGTTGCAGAGTTGTTTGAAGCCCGTACGCCGAAGGACAAGGGCACACTGGCCGAGATGACCGGTACTGTCTCGTTTGGTAAAGAGACCAAAGGCAAGATCCGCCTGCAAATCACCGACCCAGAAGGCAAAGTGTGGGAAGACCTCGTGCCGAAGGAGAAAAACATCCTGGTGCACGAAGGCCAAGTGGTCAACAAAGGCGAGTCGATTGTGGACGGCCCTGCTGACCCGCAAGACATTTTGCGTTTGCTTGGCATGGAAGAGCTGGCCCGCTATATCGTTGACGAGGTGCAAGACGTGTACCGCTTGCAAGG
>JANYED010000275.1 GCA_025363315.1 Polaromonas sp. | reverse complement strand
CATTGGGTTGATTCTGGCCCTATTGGCCGGGCTGCTGCAATTTGCGTCTATCAAGGCGTTGGTGATGGTGGCGGTGGTGTACGGCATTGGCCAGCTGGTGGAAGGCCTGGTGCTCACGCCGCGCCTGGTTGGCGAGCGCATCGGCCTGCATCCGCTGGCAGTTATTTTTGCGCTGCTGGCTTTTGGCCAGCTGTTTGGTTTTGTGGGGGTGCTAATAGCGCTGCCCGCCAGCGCGGTGCTGGTGGTGGCCATACGCCGCATTAAGGAGCGCTACATGGCCAGCAAACTGTATAAGGGGCAGTGACCTCGCAAGCATGAAGCAAATCGCGTTAGACATTGGCCTGGCCAGCGCGCCTGCCTTCAGCAATTTTTTCGCCGGGCCCAACAGCGCTGCGCTTTCGCACCTGCAGCTTTGGTCGGGCAGCCCGTTGCGCTCGCCCGTGCCCACTTATTTGTGGGGCGAGCCCGGTTGCGGCAAAACGCATTTGCTCAAAGCCGCCGTCAGCGCCTTGCAGCAGCAGGGGGCACGCATCGGCTGGCTGGACGCCGCCGTCCTGGAACCGCCAGAGTTCAATCAAGCCTGGTCGGCCGTGGTTCTGGACGACTGCCACCTGTACACCGCCGTGCAGCAGCATGCGGCCTTTAACTGGTTTGTCAACGCCGTCAGCAGCGCAGATGGCCAGCCGCGCGGTGTGCTGGCTGCAGGCAGCGTGCCGCCAGCCGACTTGCAGTTGCGCGACGATTTGCGCAGCCGCCTTGGTTGGGGCCATGTTTACCAACTGCATGCACTGAACGAGGCCGAGTCCAGGGCAGTGCTGCGCCAGCAAGCCGACGCGCGGGGCGTTTTTTTAAGCGATGAGGTCATCAACTTTGTGCTGAGCCGCTTCACGCGCGATTTGAGCAGCCTCGTGCAACTGCTTGACCAGCTCGATGGTTACGCCCTGCAAACCCAGCGAGCGATTACCGTGCCGTTGATCAAAGCCATGCTGCACAGTGAATGAAAAGTGGAAATGAAAACTACCAACGAAAAGTGCCAGTGAAAAGTGCAAATGAAAAGTGCAAATAAAGAGTGCGAATGAAAAAGAAAATTGCCCTGTTTGACCTTGATCACACGCTGATCCCGTTTGACTCTGATTACGAATGGAACGAGTTCACGATTGCACTCGGCTGGCGCGATGGGGTTGAATTTCGGCGGGCCAACGACGCCTTTTTTGCCCAGTACAAAGCCGGCACGCTCAACATTCATGACTACGTGCGTTTTGCTACACAAGCCATTCGCGATAAGGGCGCTACTGAATCAATAGCTGCTCGCGCCCGATTTATAAGGGCTAGCGTGCTAAAAGGTGTACAAAAACCGGCTTTGGAGCTGGTGCAGCGCCATCAACAGGCGGGCGACGAGGTGGTGATCGTCACCGCCACCAATGAATTCGTCACCCGGCCGATTGCGGACGCTTTTGGCGTGTCAGAGCTGATCGCCATCGAGCTGGTGCGCAATTCGCGGGGCGAATACACGGGCGATATCCTGGGCACGCCGTCGTTTCGTGAAGGCAAGGTCACCCGGGTTGAAAGCTGGCTGGCCGCGCGCAGCTTAAGCTGGCGGGACGTTGAAACCACGTTCTACAGCGACTCGATGAACGACCTGCCGCTTCTGGAAAGGGCGACCCATCCGGTTGCTACCAACCCCGACGCAGCCCTGCGCCAACTGGCCATTGGCCGCGGATGGCGCATACTTGACTTGTTTTAACCCTTTTTCGGTCGAGTTCGCCAGCCTGAAAACGCTTTGACGTGGCATGTGAATTCCTGAAACTACTGATTTCATGATTAAAAAATTTATCGACAAGCTGTTTGGTAAGACAGACAACAAAGCCGACAGCGCAGCAGGCACTGCCAAGGCAGCTAAAAAATCCCCTTTCGGCACCCGCCACGACATTCCCGTCCAAGACCACTGCATCAACCCCAAGCTGGTGGACGAACGCGCCATGGACGTGGTGCTGACCCTCAAAGACGCGGGCTTTCAGGCTTACATCGTTGGCGGTGCGGTGCGCGACTTGCTGGTTGGCTTAAAGCCCAAAGACTTTGATGTGGCCACCGACGCCACGCCTGAAGAAGTTAAACGCCTGTTTCGCCGCGCCTTCATTATTGGGAGGCGTTTTCGCATCGTTCACGTCATTTATGGCCGCGGCCGCGAGCATGAAGTCATTGAGGTGTCGACCTTTCGCGCATATCTGGACAGCAGTCAGGCCGAACAGGTGGGCGGCAATGAGCGCACGAGCAAGAGCGAGCTGGCCGGTATGACGCATGCGGTCGACAGCTCTGGCCGCGTGTTGCGCGACAACGTGTGGGGCCCGATGGAAGAAGACGCCGCGCGCCGTGACTTCAGCATCAACGCCATGTACTACGACCCCGAAACGCAGATGGTGGTCGACTACCACAACGGCATCAAGGATGCGTCGAAAAAAATCATTCGCATGATTGGCAACCCGGCGGTGCGCTACCGCGAAGACCCGGTGCGCATCATTCGCGCGGTACGTTTTGCGGCCAAGCTGAATGCGCTGGGTTTCAAATTTGAAGACAAAACCGTGCAGCCCCTGAAAGGAAGCGTCAAGTTGCTGTTGGATGTGCCGCAGTCACGCCTGTTTGACGAAATGCTCAAGCTGCTGCAAACCGGCCACGCGCTCGCCAGCATTGAGCAGCTCAAAACCTTGGGTTTGACCGGCATTTACCCACTGCTTGATGTGGTGGTCGAAAACGCAGACCAGCCGTTTTTAAACCTCGCGCTGCAAGACACAGACCGCCGGGTAGGCGAAGGCAAGCCGGTGGCTCCGAGCTTTTTGCTGGCGTGCGTGCTGTGGGCGGATGTACGCGACGGCTGGATGCAGCGCACCGCCAAAGGAGAAAACTCACTACCTGCGCTGCACGACGCGATTGATGACACCTTCAACGCCAAGATTGGTGACGTGTCGGGGCGCGGCAAGCTGGGCGGCGACATGCGCGACATCTGGGCGATGCAAATACGCTTTGACAAGCGGGTCGGCTCGTCGCCTTATTCGATGCTCGAGCAACCGCGCTTTCGCGCCGGGTTCGACTTTTTACGGCTGCGCGCGCAGACGGGCGAGATTGACTTGGAGCTGGCTGAGTGGTGGGAAAAGTTCAGCACAGCGTATGACGACGAGCGCCACGCGATGATTGAGACGGTGCGCCTGGCACAACTGCAAAAGCCGCAGCAGGCAAGGGTTCGGGTTAAAAAGGCCGATGCGTCTGCACCGGATATGCGCTTTTCGGGGCCTGCAGATTCAGCGCCCGATGCGCCGCAGGAGCAGGGTGAATTCGATCAAACCGCCCCCGCCAAAAAACGCCGTCGTCGCCGCAAGCCAGCCAGCCGGGGTGACGGTGGCCCAGCGGCCGGAGCAGCCCCCGAAGCTTGACGCCGATGGTGACAGCCTACATTGCGTTGGGTGCGAATCTGGGTGATGCAGAAGCGGCCATTCGTCAGGCCTTTATCGCGATCAACGCTTTGCCTGGCGGCAGCGTTAAAAAAACCTCCAGCCTGTACAAAACAGCGCCGCTTGAAACACTGCACGGGTATGCACCCGGCGGCGACTACATCAATGCAGTGGTTGAAATTGAAACATCGTTATCCGCGCCAGCACTATTGCAACATTTGCAGCAGATAGAACAAGCCGCAGGTCGCGTGCGACCTCACATCAATGCACCGCGCACACTGGATTTAGACCTGCTTTTATACGGCGAAGGACGCATCGATTCAACGTCATTAACCGTGCCGCACCCGCGCATGTGGCAGCGGGCGTTTGTACTGGTGCCGTTGGCTGAAATTGCGCCGAGGTTGGTCACGGCAAATGCGCTCAAGGCTGTTGAGGATCAGCCCGTCGTTCGCACCCGTTGACCTCAAGGCGCCAGCCGCTCCCGCAACCAGCCGCCGTCGTCTTGCGTTGTATACCTTAACCTGTCGTGCAAACGGCTTTTGCGGCCTTGCCAAAACTGCCAGTTGTCGGGCTTTAAGCGATAGCCGCCCCAGTGCGGTGGCCGGGGGGGCTGCAACAGAAATTTGGCGCCGTACTTTGCGGCATTGGCCACCAGCACGCCGCGCCCGCTGATAACTTCACTTTGCGGGCTGGCCCAGGCGCCTATGCGGGAGTCGAGCGGTCTGGAGTGAAAGTAGGCGTCGCTTTCCTCAGCCGAGACCTTTTCTACCACGCCTTCAATACGCACCGTGCGCTCCAGCTCAACCCAGTGAAATTGCAGCGCCGCATACGGGTTGCCCGCCAGTTCCTGGCCCTTGCGGCTGTCGTAGTTGGTGTACCAGACAATGCCGCGCCCGTCGAAGCCCTTGATCAGCACCACGCGGGTTGAGGGCCGCAGGTTATGACCCACGGTGGCCAGCGTCATGGCGTTGGGCTCTGGCACGCTGGCGGCAATGGCTTCTTTGAGCCATTGGTCAAATTGCACAAACGGGTCGGCTTGCGAGGCTTTTTCGTCAAGTTCGGCGCGTTCGTAGCTTTTGCGCAGGTCGGCGATCGATGATGGTGAAGCGGTAGGGTCTGACATATTTCAAGTATAAAGATTGCTTGACTGATACAAGCTACCCCAACCTATTGCCCGTTGTGATCGTACTGGCCGCTGGCCGCGGTGAGCGCTTTGCTGCGTCGGGCGGCACGGTGCATAAACTGCGTGCCTTGCTGGCGGGCAAACCTGTTATGGACCATGTGCTGGATGCTGTCAGGGCCAGCGGCCTGCCGTACCACGTGGTGGATGCTGACCCGGCGCGGCCGGGCATGGGCGACTCGATTGCAGCTGGGGTGCGTACTGCGCCGCTGGCCGCTGGGTGGCTGATTTTGCCGGCCGATTTGCCGTTGATCACCAGCGTCACAATCCGGGCCATTGCGTTCGCGCCGCCCCGCGCTGTGACGGTGCCTGTCGTTGGCGGTCAGCGTGGCCACCCGGTTCGTTTTGGCTCTGAATGTTATCAGGAACTCCTTGATTTACAAGGAAATAACGGTGCAGCCCAATTAATACGGGCGCGAGCAGCTACTGATTCAATAGCAATTATGGCGCTTGACGATGTTGGTTGCATCACGGACGTTGACACGCTGGCTGATTTGCAGCGGGCCGAGGTGCTGCTCAGGAATCGATGCGCTTGAGCAAGTCGCCCAGTGCGCGGTCATCAATGCCGACCTTGCGCAAGCCATCGTAAGTTTGCTGGGCATAGTCACGCGTGGTACCGTAACGGCCGGTCGCTTCGGCAAATATTTTGCGGTAGGCGGCATGTTCCAGCTCGCCGGCGTGGTCAGGGCTGCTTTTTGACAGCGTGAAGGCCAGCGCTGTAACGGTGCTTTTTTCGCCGTCGGCTTGCCCATGATGGCGGGTTTCGCAGCGCAACCAGCGTGGGTCATACACGGCGTTCGGCATTTCGCGCTCCCACAGCGGCACCAAGGCATCAGCCACTTTGGCACGCGGGATGCGAAACACCATGCCTTTGCAGCTGCCGCCCGGCAGCAGGCCAAACACCAGGCCGGGCCGCTCGGGCGTGCCGCGGTTGTAGGTGCTCCACATTTTGAGAGCGCGGTGATAACCGCGTGCGACGGCAAAGCGCTGTTCAGCAAAGGCAAACTCCGGCCGCCAGATCAGTGAGGCGTAACCAAAAATCCACAAATCGGTTTTGCCGCCCCATTGGCGTTTGATCAGCTCCAGGGATGCGGCGGGGTCGGGGCGGGTTTGATTCGGTGGCGTCACCACCACACTTTACAATGCGCCCGGGCTATCCGAAAAAATTCAAAGAAAGTAAAGCAATGTCTTCTCAAGATGATGATCAGCAAGGTCTGGTTTTAGGCGTGGTGTTTGGCCTGATCGCGTTGGTGATTGCACTGGTGATAGGTGTGGGCATTTACCACCGCAACCAGGTGGCGATGCCAGCCAAAGCCACATTGGCGCCTGCCGCACCCTTGCCCGCGCCGCTTGCCAGCCCGGTTGCCGCAGTTGTGCCAGATGCAGCCAGCGTCAAGGTTGAAAACGGCGTGGTGAAGTTTTACTTCGCATCGGGTAAGACCGACCTGGCCGTAGGTGCTAACGAGGCGCTGGTCGATGTCATCAAAGGCGCACAGGCGGGCAAGAAGCTGGTGATTTCCGGGTACCACGATGCTACGGGCAGCGCGGTTAAAAATGTCGAAATTGCCAAGCAGCGGGCTTTTGCGGTGCGCGATGCGCTCAAGGCTGCGGGCGTGGCTGAAGACAAGATCGATTTGAAAAAGCCAGAAGAGCTCAAGGCAAGTGGCAGCAACGCCGAAGCTCGCCGGGTTGAAGTGACGCTGCAATAAGCGCTGGCGCCGCGCCTGCGGTTTGGTACCCAACTGGTAACTTGGACTACACAAAACCTCGCCGCCAGCCGTTACCATTGGGTGCGTAATTTAGTTACCAAACCAATGAAGGCCCGGTTTTATGGCTGCCAACCCGCTGCACGCTGAAATTGCCCGAGTGACCGCCCGAATCATTGAGCGCAGCCGCCCCAGGCGCAGTGCTTATCTGGCACAAATCAACAGCGCGGCGACCCGGTCCCGCAGCGCCGACCGCATGGGTTGCGCCAACCTCGCCCACGCAGTGGCGGGCAGCCCGCCCGATGACCGATTCAAGATAGTAGCGCAGCATGTGCCCAACATCGGGATTGTGACGGCCTACAACGACATGCTGTCGGCACACACGCCGATGCAGCCTTACCCAGAGTTGATCAAGCTGGAAGCCCGCAGGCACGGTGCCACGGCGCAAGTTGCTGGCGGCGTGCCTGCCATGTGCGACGGCGTGACGCAGGGCACCGCGGGCATGGAGCTGAGTTTGTTCAGCCGAGACGTGATTGCCATGGCCACCGCAGTGGCGCTGTCGCATGACATGTTTGACGCGGCATTGCTGCTGGGCGTGTGCGACAAAATTGTGCCGGGCCTGCTGATTGGTGCGCTACATTTTGGCCATTTGCCCACCGTGTTTGTGCCTGCAGGGCCGATGCCGTCTGGCATATCCAACCAGGAAAAAGCCAAAACCCGCGAGCTGGCCGCCCAAGGCCTGGTGGGCCGCGCCGAGCTTCTCGAGTCTGAAATGAAGTCTTACCACGCGCCGGGCACCTGCACCTTTTACGGCACGGCCAACAGCAACCAGATGTTGCTGGAAGCCATGGGCCTGCACGTACCCGGCACGGCGTTTGTGGCACCGGGTGGCGACTTGCGTGACGAGCTGACGCGTGAGTCTGCACGCACAGTACTCGGCATCATCAAGTCAAAAAGATACGCACCCATCGGCCATGTGGTGGATGAAAAAGCGATTGTGAATGCGATGGTGGCGCTACTTGCAACGGGTGGCTCTACCAACCATTTGATTCACTGGGTGGCTGTGGCGCATTCGGCGGGCATCACCATTGACTGGGATGATTTCTCAGACCTTTCAAACGTGGTGCCCACACTGACCCACGTGTACCCGAACGGCAGCGCTGACGTGAACCAGTTCCAGGCAGCGGGCGGAACCGGCCTGGTGATCAAAGAGCTGCTTGATGCAGGATTGATGCATGCCGACGTGCTGACGGTGCGCGCTGGCGGCCTGCAGGAATATACGCGTGAGCCTTATCTCAACGGCGCGGCTTTGGCCTGGGCTGACGCGGGTGAGTCAAAAGACGAATCGATTGTGCGCAGTGCGGCCAGGCCGTTCAGCGCGACAGGTGGCTTGAAACTGCTCGGGGGCAACCTGGGCCGCAGCGTGATCAAGGTGTCCAGCGTGCCGGATGACCGTCACGTGATTGAAGCTGCTGCCCGTGTATTTGATTCGCAGCAAGCCTTGCTGGATGCTTTCAATGCCGGTGAGCTTGAAAAAGACATCATCTGCGTGGTGCGCTGGCAGGGCCCGCAGGCCAACGGTATGCCCGAGCTGCACAAGCTCACGCCGCCGCTGGCTGTGCTGCAGGGCAAGGGTTTCAAGGTGGCGCTGGTCACTGACGGCCGCATGAGCGGCGCATCGGGCAAAGTGCCTGCCGCCATTCATGTGTCGCCCGAGGCTGCCGCCGGTGGCCCGCTGGCCAAGGTACGCGACGGCGATGTGATCCGTCTGGACGCGTTGACTGGCGCCCTGAACGTTTTGGTATCTGACCAGGCGTGGGCCGCTCGAACGACCGACATCATGCCGCTGGCACTGCGTCAGTCTGACGGCCGGGGCATGGGCCGCGAACTGTTCGCCAATATGCGCGCCAGAGCGTTGACCGCTGAACAAGGGGCCATGTCATGGCTCTAACTATCGATGTTTCAGCCCCGTTGACCGCTTTGCAGGTGATGCAGGACGCGCCGGTGATTCCGGTGATTGTGTTGACCGATGCAGCGCAGGCCGTGCTGATGGCGCGCGCGCTGGTGGCGGGCGGCATACGCATGCTGGAGGTGACGCTGCGTACGCCGCAAGCGCTGGCCTGCATCGAGGCGATTGCCAAATCGGTGCCTGACGCCGTGGTGGGCGCCGGTACGGTCCGCAGCGCAGCTGATGCACAGGCCAGCGCGGCGGCGGGCGCCCGTTTTATTGTCAGCCCCGGCTACACATCGGCGCTGGGGCAGGCTTGTCGTGATGTTGGGTTGCCGCTGCTGCCCGGCGTGGCAACGGGCAGTGAAATCATGATGGCGCAAGAAGACGGGCTGACTGAGCTCAAGTTCTTTCCGGCCATGCAAGCTGGTGGAGCGGCCATGCTCAAAGCCTGGGGCGGCCCGTTTGGCGACGTGCGCTTTTGTCCGACTGGCGGGGTGACGGCGGCCAACGCGACGGACTTTTTGGCACTTGGCAATGTGGTGTGTGTTGGCGGGTCGTGGCTGACACCGGCCGATGCCTTGGCGCGCGGCAGCTGGGCGGAAATCACGGCGCTGGCGTTTCAGGCCAGTCGCTTGAAGCTGCCTACTGTTTGAGTATTAGTCGCAGTTTCACCCGGTTCAAAGGTAAAATGTGGCTGTAGCCCAATGAATACGGGCGCGAACAGCTCCTGAAACTATAGCGGATCACAACCTTGGGTCAACAATCGCTCAACGCAGGCCGGCGCCCGCCGCGCCCTCACTGCGTTGAATCAGTTCAATTTTGTAGCCATCCGGGTCGGTAACAAAAGCAATCACCGTGGTGCCGCCTTTGACCGGGCCCGCCTCGCGCGTGACGTTGCCGCCATGCGCTTTGATTTTGTTAACCGCCGCGTAGGCATCGGGCACGCCAAGAGCAATATGGCCGTAGGCGGTACCCATGTCGTAGCTGTCAGTACCGTGGTTGTAGGTCAACTCAATTTCAGCTTGCGCCGGGTTGCCTTCGTAGCCGACAAAGGCTAAGCTGTATTTGTACTCAGGGTTTTCAGACCGCCTGAGCAGCCGCATGCCGAGCACTTGGGTATAAAAGTCAATCGAACGCTGGAGGTCGCCGACGCGAAGCATGGTGTGAAGAAGTTTCATTAGATGATTATGAAGCAGGAAGGTGTTTTTCAGGCGCGTGAAACAGCGTGTTTTATCATTGCGCGTGTGTAAATGTAAAGCAACGAAATGAAGACCACACCATTGGACAAGTCGGCCGACGAGCCGGTTGATTGCCTCGGGCCTACCCGCCTGCTGGACCTGGACGACTCCAAGCTGCGGCTACGCGCTCACAGCCTGACGCAACTGGCGCAAACCGATGTTCAAAAAGCTGTGCGCGTCCATGATTTCGTCAAGTCCTTGCCCTTTGGCTGTTTGGCAGGCTTTGATCACATTGATGCGGCAACGGTGCTCAAGCGTGGGCGAGGCGACTGCCACACCAAGGGGACGCTGTTTGTGGCGCTGCTGCGCAGCGCGGGGGTGCCTGCCAGGCTGCGCTTTGTGAGCTTGCCTGCGGCCTTTTTGTGGGGCATTTTTGATGTGGGCAACACTATCATCACTCACGCTGTGGGCGAAGTGTATTTGCAAGGCCACTGGGTTCAAACCGACACCTACGTAACGGACGCAACGCTTGAAGCGCATGCCTCCATGTTGCTGGCGCAGCAGCTGCGGACGTTGGGTTACGGCATTCATCTCGGTGCGAGCAGAGTTTGGAACGGCCATCAAGATGCCCACGGCCAATACCACAGTCTGGACACCGCCAGCCAGCCTGTCAACGACTGGGGCGTATCGCATGACCCGGAGCATTTTTATTCCAGCCAGGCGCACCCTGAGCTGCACATGAGCTGGCTGACCCGCGCCAAATGGATGGTGGCTGCAAGC
>JANYED010000263.1 GCA_025363315.1 Polaromonas sp. | reverse complement strand
AGGTGCTTTACGCGTGGGCGCAGCAGTAGGCGTGGGCGAAGGCACCGAAGAGCGCGTTGAAGCGCTTGTCAAAGCTGGCGTTGACGCCATCGTGGTTGACACTGCCCACGGCCACAGCAAGGGCGTGATCGACCGGGTGCGTTGGGTCAAACAAAACTACCCGCACATCGACGTGATTGGCGGCAACATCGCCACTGGCACCGCAGCGCTTGCGCTGGTTGATGCGGGCGCTGACGGCGTCAAAGTCGGAATTGGTCCCGGCAGCATTTGCACCACCCGAATCGTGGCGGGTGTTGGCGTGCCGCAAATCATGGCGATTGACAGCGTGGCCAAAGCGCTGCACGGCACCGGCGTGCCTTTGATTGGCGACGGCGGCGTTCGTTATTCAGGCGACATTGCCAAAGCTATAGCAGCGGGCGCCAGCACGGTGATGATGGGCGGCATGTTTGCAGGCACTGAAGAAGCGCCCGGCGAAGTCATTTTGTACCAGGGCCGCAGCTACAAAAGCTACCGCGGCATGGGCAGCATAGGCGCGATGCAGCAGGGCAGTGCAGACAGGTATTTTCAAGAGTCCAGCACGGGCAACCCCAACGCGGACAAACTGGTGCCCGAAGGCATCGAAGGCCGTGTGCCTTACAAAGGCACGATGGTATCCATCGTCTTCCAGATGGCAGGTGGCTTGCGCGCCAGCATGGGTTACTGCGGCTGCGCCACGATAGACGAGATGCAAAGCAAGGCCGAGTTTGTCGAAATCACGTCAGCAGGCATACGTGAGAGCCATGTGCATGATGTGCAGATCACGAAGGAAGCACCGAACTATCGGGCAGATTGATCTAGATTCAGGTAAAGTAAGGAATTCTTACTTAAAGGAAATCATCATGCTTGCCAAAATGACATCCAAAAACCAGATCACACTTCCCAAAGCTGTGATCTCTAAATTGCCGCCCAGCGAGTATTACGAGGTGGAAGCGGTCAACGACTGCATCATGTTGACACCTGTGCGTGTGCAAAAAAACAGCGAAGGTATGGAGGCGATATGGCGCAAGATCGAGAAGCTGGGAATTACTGAAGCTGATATTACTGATGCAGTTAAATGGGCTAGGGCTAACCCTGTGGTTGATGGCGCGTGATGGCGCAAAAACCAGCTGCTTCAAAAGTAGTTCTTGATACCAATGTGGTGATTTCAGCAACCCTTTTCGAAAGTGGTGTGTTGAAGCCACTGCGACTAGCCTGGCAGGCTGGTCGTGTCGTACCTGTTATTTCTAAAGAGACAAGAGCAGAATTGCTGCGCGTGTTGGCTTATGAAAAATTCAAGCTTAGCGCAGCAGACATTGCCCGCGTCTTGGCCTTGTATCTTCCAGACGCTCAATTTCATAAATTTGATCTGACTGCAAACAGCGGCATTCAAATCCCTGTTTGCCGAGATAAGCGCGATCAAATTTTTCTTGACTTGGCACAATCAGCAAAAGTCGACTGTTTGCTCAGCGGTGATCAAGACCTGCTGGTCTTGGCCTCTACGCCAAACCTTCCGTTTCGTATTCTTAAACCCATCGAGTTTTTGACTCAACACGACCTCTGACCCGAGCCTCATGACCCTCATGCAACACCAGAAAATCCTCATCCTGGACTTCGGCTCCCAAGTCACCCAGCTCATTGCCCGCCGCGTGCGTGAGGCGCATGTCTTTTGTGAAGTCCACCCCTGCGATGTGACGGACGACTGGGTACGTGACTACGCTAAAGACGGCAACCTGAAGGGCGTGATTTTGTCGGGCAGCCACGCCAGCTTGTGGGAAGACGACACCCTGCGCGCGCCCAAAGCTGTGTTTGAGTTGGGCATCCCCGTACTCGGCATATGCTTTGGCATGTATGCGATTGCCGAGGCACTGGGCGGCACGGTTGAAGGCGGTCACAAACGTGAATTTGGCCATGCCGAGTTGCGTGCCCACGGCCACACCAAGCTGCTCGACGGCATTGCCGACTTCACCACGGCAGACGGCCACGGCATGATGAATGTGTGGATGAGCCACGGCGACAACGTGACCGCCATGCCGCCTGGCTTTAAATTGATGGCATCTACCAGCAGCTGCGCCATTGCGGGTATGGCTGACGAAGTGCGCAAAATTTACGCGGTGCAATTCCACCCTGAAGTCACGCACACCACCCAGGGCCAGGCGATATTGAACCGCTTTGTTTTAGACATTTGCGGCACCCGCCCCGACTGGATCATGGGTGACTACATTGAAGAAGCGGTTGAAAAAATCCGCCAGCGGGTGGGCAACGAGGAAGTCATTCTGGGCCTTTCTGGCGGGGTTGATTCATCAGTCGCTGCGGCGCTGATTCACCGCGCCATCGGCGACCAGCTGACCTGCGTGTTTGTTGACCACGGCCTCTTGAGGTTAAACGAAGGCGACATGGTGATGGAGATGTTTGTCGGCAAGCTGCACGCGAAAGTGATTCGGGTAGATGCCGAAGCGCAGTTCCTCGGCCACCTCAAGGGCGTGAGCGAGCCAGAGGCCAAGCGCAAGATCATTGGGCGTGAGTTTGTAGAGGTATTTAAGGCTCAAGCCCAATTAATACGGGCGCAAGCAGCTACTAAAAACGGAGCGGACAAGAACTCGGGCAAAGAAGTTAAATGGCTAGCCCAAGGCACCATTTACCCCGACGTCATCGAATCCGGTGGCGGTAAAAACAAAAAAGCCGTCGTTATCAAAAGCCACCACAACGTAGGCGGCCTGCCAGAGCAACTCGGTTTAAAACTGCTTGAGCCATTGCGAGAATTGTTCAAAGACGAAGTACGCGAGCTGGGCGTGGCGCTTGGCCTGCCGCACGATATGGTCTACCGCCATCCCTTCCCTGGCCCCGGCCTGGGAGTGCGCATTTTGGGTGAAGTCAAAAAAGAATACGCAGACTTGCTGCGCCAAGCCGATGCGATCTTTATTGAAGAACTCCGCGCATTTCCTTTCTTGCTTCCTCTCCCGCCAGCGGGGGAGGGTAGGGCTGAGGGCGTCGCCGCCGCCCCCCGCACCAAATCCCCAAAAAACTGGTATGAAGCCACAAGCCAAGCCTTCACAGTATTCCTTCCCGTCAAGTCAGTAGGCGTGATGGGCGACGGCCGCACGTATGACTACGTGGTCGCCCTGCGCGCCGTACAAACAAGCGACTTCATGACAGCGGACTGGGCTGAGCTGCCGTACGCGTTACTTAAAAAAGTGTCCAGCCGCATCATCAACGAGGTGCGCGGCATTAACCGGGTGACTTATGACGTGAGCAGCAAGCCGCCTGCGACGATTGAGTGGGAGTAACACAGCGTGTCAGGGTTGTGGCGTGATTTGCTCACTATCACGGCTGCTCTATTGAGGCACGACACAAAGAGCCGGCAAAACAGTTGCTCCTGCTGATTTTGGGTCACCCCATTCGACGTGGGTATTCAAACCCTAAAAAGCGATAAATATCTGCAAATGGCTGAATCAGCGCAGCTTGATTTTGGGGTGCGCAGCGGCTTGCCCAGGCGTATGCGAGAGGCGCGCTGGGCAATGGTTAATGTGGAACAGCAAATTCAATTTGGTAAACCCATCAAACTATTTGACAGGGTGAATATTGAGACGAGCCTCGTCTTCGCCGATACAAAGTTTGTGCATTTTCAGCATCTGTACTTTGTGCGGAAGCAGCACTGCGCCAGTGTTACGGTCAACGCCAAATTCACAGCAGGTCGCATCACTGTATCGGCTGTTGAGCTGACAGCATAGGTTTTGCGCCTGGAGCCGTTTCGATCAAACCGAACGCGCCGCTGTGTGTGTCTATGAAATTAAAACGCCGTGTAACAACCGGCCACAGTGCGGTCAGGTCTTGCCACCACGTGTTTCCAACATCGGAAACAACATTCTATTGATAAAACTCAATAAGTGCGGGCGCCGGTAGCAGTCGCGCATTCTCCTTCTGTCTATATCAGCGCCGGTAGCGGCCTGAGCAATCCTGACAAGTGAAACGTAGGTAAAGCCGTAATTCGCCTGAAGGCTCACAACTGACCAGCCGGCAATTGCAGCGTGATCAGTTTGTCACATAGCAATCACAGAAATCGCGTCAAATTGCTCATGGCAGGCCTAACTCACGCCAGCAACCTTGGGAGCCTTCATGATCACCGCTGATGAAAAGTCACGCTTAAACGCCTTGGTCGATTCAACCCGAGCTGAGCGTCAACGCGTCAAGCGACTGGTGGCTGCCGGTCACTGGCAGGCAGCTGAAATTGACGTGACGCGAAGCAAAGCCTACGCGGCGCAGCAGCAGCATAAGCGGTCAGTGATGCCAGGGTCCGCTGCGGAGGCGCTGGTCGGCGATACCGTTGATTTTCAGCCTGCCAATTTTTTGGCCGAAGGTGCGCGCATACGCCGCGCTGTGGGTCTGGTTGAAGTCAACACGCCGACCACCTCAGAATTGGGCAGCGGGTTTCTGGTCAGCCCGCGCCTGTTCATGACCAACCAGCATGTGATTCGCGATGCAGAAGCAGCGCATTCGGCGTCGGTGACCTTTGACCGGGAGCTGGATGACAACGGTCGCCCGCGTGCGACCACGGTGTTTCAACTAAATCCTGAAAGCTGCGCTGTGTTTTCAGCAGAAAACGAGCTTGATTACGCGCTGGTCGCCGTTGGTGCGTGCATTTCAGGAATGGCAACGCTTGCTGACCTGGGTTACTGCATGCTGTCTGACACGCCTGATCGGCACGTAGTTGGCATGAATGTGAACATCGTGCAGCACCCGAGTGGCTGGCCCAAGACGGTCGCGCTGCGCAACAACACACTGACGTTTCGCACGCCGCGCACGCTGCTTTATGAAACCGATACACAACCCGGCTCGTCGGGCGCGCCTGTGTTTAACGATGGTTGGGACCTTGTTGCCCTGCATCATTACGGTGAGCCTTTTCTTGAACGGCTTGACGAGGCGGGCAAGCCGTTGCCGCAGTCAGTAAACGAAGGCGTACGCATCAGCGCCATCGTGCAGGACTTGAAAGCGCGGTTGCTTGTACTGCCGGCAGCAGCTCGCGCGCTGGTCGAAGAGGCTCTGTCTTTGTCAATCGTGGCCTCTAGCAGCGCTGGCGGCGGCAGTGGGGCGAGAACGCTCAGCCCAGCGCGACGATCAACTATCAACCCGCCAGAAGCAGCACAGTCCATCGGCTCAGTCAACAATTTTGATGCTGTGTCCCCACCTGTTTTGGTCAGTCAAGGAGCTTTTGTGAACAACGCAGCCAACGCCCAAACCACTCACATCAGCACCACCATCGCCAGCGACGGCACAGTGACGATTTCCATTCCGCTGGAGATTTCTGTGCGCTTGAGCGGTGCGATCCCGACGCAAGGCTTCGCACCAACTGGCGCACCGGCTCTGGCCATTGCCATCAAAACCCTCACACACGCCAGCGAGGCGCTACGCATCGATGAAAACTACGACAACCGAACCGGTTATGACGACAAATTCATTGATGGCGCGACGCTGCCATTGCCCGTCATTTCTGCGGCGCTCAAACGCGGCGTTGCGCCCCTGCGCAGCGGCACAGGTGCAGGTGCGGGTGCGGATGGTGGCGTGCTGCGTTACCAGCACTTCAGCCTGGTGCTGCACAAGTCGCGCCGCGTTGCCATCTTTACCGCAACCAACATTGACGGCGCCACGTATCTGAGCGTGGATCGCACAACAGGCCTGGCGGGAGGCGGCCAAGAGACCGAGAAATGGTTCAAGGACCCGCGGGTCAGTGATGCGTTCACGCTGAATCAGGACTTCTATTCGGCGTGGTCCAGCTACTTTGACCGTGGCCATCTCACCCGGCGCAGCGACCCGACCTGGGGCACGGCACAAGAGGCCGAGCGGGCCAACGCCGACACCTTTCATTTTTCCAACTGCTCGCCGCAGCATTTTCGTTTCAATCAAACTGCGAAATTCTGGCAGGGTGCGGAGCGTTACGTGCTGGAAAACGGCGTTCTGGCCGCTGGCAACGGCAACCGCATCACAGTGATGCAGGGGCCAATTTTTAACGACGCTATTGACCTGTGGGCAGACGATGTGCAAATCCCGTCGTCGTTCTTCAAAGTCATCGCGTGGAAGAGCGCCACCGGTTTGAAGTCAGTCGGCTTGATTGTCGACCAGCTCGCCTTGCTGTCGGAGTCGCGCGCCGCACTCATGCCCCCGGCGCAGCTGGCCAGCGTGAACGTATCGAACTGGCGCGTGAGCATCAAAACCATTGAAGCGAAAACTGGGCTCGATTTTGGCGCAGCGGTTCGTGGTGCAGACACCATCAAGGCAACCGGTCAACCTGCCGTTGGTGCGGAAAAGGCAGTCCTGATGCGCAGTTTGAGTGATTTGCTGGCTTAGCAGGTGCGCCAAAACCGCTGGCTAGATGAGAACGTTTACTTGCGCGCTGCCGCACCCTGCATTTGAATCAACGCCTTCAACTGCCCGCGCACTTCGGCCAGCTCGCGCTGCTGGCTCAGCATGATGGTGCGCATCTCGCGCTGCTGCTGAATCAGCTCAGTGACCTGTGTGCGCAGTGACGAAATGTCCGTCAGCCTGTCGAGCACATCGGTCAGCACGCTCATGCGAATTCCTTTGCGGCGGCTTTTTGCAGTTTGGCTATTTCGCGCATGAAGGCGGTGTGCTCGGTGGTGTTGACTTTCAGGTCAACCAGCATGGCGTTGATGTCGCTTTGCGCGCGCTTGGTGCCCATGTCCAGGGTTTGAATTTCTTCGAGCGTGACGCCAGCAATGGCTGCATCAACGGCGTCGCGCATGATTTCGGACACTTTGCGGCCCGTTTTTTTGGCCTGGCTGGTCAGGGCTTGTTTTTGCGTGGGTTCCAGGTAGACCTGGGTTAAAACCATTGAGCTCATAAAGGCGTTTTTCCTTGTCAAGTTACGGTTGTTTAAAATACCCGGCTGGATGTATGTCAATATATATCAACATGCACACCAAGTCAAATCGCCCCAAAGCCCTATCCTTGCTCTGAAACCATGTACCTCCCGCCCCAATTCGCTGCCGAAGACACCGCCACAGCCGAGGCCCTGATACGCGCCAATCCGCTGGCCAGCCTGATTTCTGTTGACGATGACGGCCTGCCGTTTGTCACGCCGCTGCCCCTGCATTTGCTGGCAGGGGACGGCGAGGGCGACCCAATGCTGCTGCTGGGCCATTGTGCCAAACCCAACCCGCACTGGCGCTACCTGGCAGCGCGGCCCAAAGCGGTTGTCACCTTCATGGGCCCGCACGCTTACATGACGCCGCGTGTCTACCCCGACCTGGCTAGAGTCCCAACCTGGAACTACCTGATGGTGCACTGCACCGTTGAGGCGAAAATTATTGAGCATTTTGACGACAAAGACCGCTTGCTCAAGCACCTGATTGCAGACCACGACCCGGCCTATGCCGACCAGTGGCGAGGCCTGGGCGAGGACTATCAGCACAAGATGATGAGCGGCATCGTGGCGTTTGAACTGCGTGTGTTGACCATGCAATGCAAAGTCAAACTCAACCAACATCGGCCAGAAGCCCGCGCCGCCAT
>JANYED010000254.1 GCA_025363315.1 Polaromonas sp. | reverse complement strand
GGTACTTCCATGTTGCAAAACCAGACTACCAGTTCAGATATCAGCGGCGTCCGTTCAACGCCAACCCGCAGCGAGGTCCGCAAGTCGGCGCAAGCCACACGACGTCAAAGGGCATCCACCAAGGCGGCCTACGAGAAAGATGTCTCACGCTTCATCCACTCGTATGGCGGCACCATACCGTGTACCCCAGTCGATCTGCTTCGATTCATCACCACGCTGGTCAAGCGGGTGGCACCAGTGACTATTGCACGGCGCTGCCAGTCCATCCGGGATGCACATGTGCGCGGCGGTCACACCCCTCCCACAGACGACTCTAGGGTTCGAGAGGCGCTAAGGTGGATGGTGGCCGGTCATGTTCCGCATAACCTGATTGGGCCAGCCAGGAACAATAAGAAGCCGCAGCCAGACATACGCAGTGCGGCCAAACCCAAGCGGGTTGCCAAAATAATAGACCGGGCGTTACTGAACCGAATGTTCGATTGCATGGGTACTGGCATGCGCACCATGGATCGTCGTGACAAAGCCATTCTGCTTCTTGGCTTTGCAGGGCTCAAACGGGGTGCTATTTGTGCCATCAACATTGAAGACCTCACCTTCACGCAGGACGCCATGTTGATCCGTGTCGGGACAATCCAGGTACATGGCGATGGACTTGACAGTGGTGTATCAGGGCTAATGTCGCGCGTCATGGCGCTTCCGTTCACACGCGGTCCGCTCTGCGCTGCGACTGCTTGCCAGACCTGGCTGAAGCACAACGGCTTGGAGGGCACAACCGGTGCTTTGTTTCCAAGCTTCACGCGTTCCGGTGAACCTACAACTGACCGGCTAGCGTCGGCCTATGTCAGCGTCATCGTCAAAGAACGGTTGAAAGCGGCCGGCATTGCCGATGTATCGACTTACAGTGCGGAGAGCTTGCGACGTGGTCACCTGGCTGAGGCTGTGAAGGGCCGTGCGCGATGAGCAGCGACGATCCAACGCTGGTTTTGGCGATCACCGATAAGTACGGCAAGGTCATAGATTCGCCCCTGTTTGCTGCCGTACGGGTGACAGCCAAGCTGTGCAAAACGCTGCGATTTTTGGCGAACGTCGCCAACAAGTATGTGGTGGACTCCATGAGCGTGCGCCACACCGATGCGCCGATCTACTGGGACTTCCCTCCTGGATCGGCGCTGGACGGCTGCATGATCGAACACTGCCAGTGGAACATGCTGCAATCGACCTTGTTTCTTGAACTCTGGGGAAGAGTTCATGTTCATGACGGGGGATACTCAGGAACGGAATTGATGGCTATGACCACCATTCTTGATGTTGAAATTCTGGAGACCCTGCGGGTGAATGAATATGACATCGAGTACCTGGATGCTGAGGACACCGACGCGATGTTGGGTCAGCCCTTTGCACTGACTGTCCACGAACGTTTGGTGGCGCTGAGCAAGCTTCAAACAGTCACTCAAATTCCATAAAAATGATGCCTGTAGCCTAGATCATTCCAGCCAGCAACCAAGTTCAATGACGGAGAAATTACATGAAGAGAGTATTTGTACAACTTGTCAGCATTTACATGAGTGCTGTTTGCCTTCAAGTAGCCGCACAAAGCAATAGCGTTCCGACTGTGACCGACCAGTCCCTACTTCAGAGGACCGGGCCGGCCTGGTGGTACAAAACGACACCTAGTCCCAACCCATCTGATCTCAATCGCCGCGCTCCAAAACAGCGGGAGTTAGCTGTGGTTGACAAAGCAACCGCACTTCTTGGCAGTACTTCAGCTAAGGCGATTGCTTTGGTCGATGGCAATGATGTCGTGTTCTCAGATTTCAAAGCACCAGCCGATACCTCATCGCTGCTATTTGGTTATTCCATGGGTAAGACTGTCACATCGATGGCCACAGGTAAGGCGATCTGCGAGCGCAAATTGTCGTTCGATACCAAAGCCGTTGACTTGGTACCAGAATTAAAGGGTGAGGATTTGGGAAACGCATCTGTGCGAGATTTGCTGCGCATGGCGTCCGGAGCAGCCGATCCCAACGACAGCAGTTCAGTCTGGACGGCTCAAGAAGCTAAGGACTGGAATGCAGGCAAGCTCAGTTATCTTGAACTCATAACGACGCACCGGGTTGCGGCAGCCAAGCATGGGACGTTCTCTGATTACAAACCAGGTGAACTCTTTTCCTATAAATCTACCGACCCACTGCTGCTATCCATCATGGTGTCGCGGGCAACGGGTACAACTTGGAGCAGTTGGGTTCAGCAACAGGTACTTGATCCCATGGGAGAAGCCAAGGCTGGAATTTACGGCCAAGATAAAAACAATAACGGCCAGGGAGACAGTGGTTTGCACATGACCCTAGATGACTGGATTCGTTTTGGCCGCTGGGTCAAACAATCATCCAAAGAACAAAGCTGCTTTGGTGACTACGTTCGCGCTGCTATCAGTAGGCAGATACGCAATCCAGGTAACGCTGCTTCCAGAAAGTTTGGCGCGTCGTTTGATGGCTATGGCTATTTTGTCTGGACTGACAATCAAATTTCGACAGACACCGTTTGGTTTGTGGGGTACGGCGGACAGCGCATTGGTCTTGATCTCAAAAGCGATCGAATGATCGTTGTATTCTCGAATGTCGAGGACTGGATGGCTGATGTTTACAAACTGGGGCGGGACTGGATGCAGGTATCCCGTTAGGGTCAAACATCGCTAACGCAAAAGTCTGCCTGCTGATGACAGGGAGGCTTTGATTACCGGTTACGAAATCCAAGAACGGTAAGTTCTGAGCCATGTGCCGCTTAGCCACGGTACTTCAGACCGTCCGATTCCAGGGAGCTTGCTTGCTGAGTTGACCTCGACCGGCAAACATACATGGCTTGCGTGTGCGCTGAAACCAAGTTCAGCCGAAACCCCGTTTCCGACACCAAAACTCACCAGACACACCGACCCTAGTAATCCATAGGGTTGCCAATCTAACCCTCAAACGGTGGTGCCAAGGGGGTGTTTTGATAGGCTTACTGGGGTTATTGGTGGGTCTAGCAGACCAACTGGTGGCCGCCAATCGTCTCACTAATGGCATCAGATTTTAAAAACCGGAGAAATGCCATGGGGCGTTATGCAGCACCACTATTAAAAGCGTCTCCGTTACCGCTGGTGGAAAACGGTGTGGAAGTTTTGATTTGTGAAGCTCGTCTTGCGCACTGTGCAACAGATGATCCCAACGATATTGAAGAAGAGCAGTTGATGACGGTGCTGGTGTCGATGAATCCCCAGCCCGCTCAACGTTACGCAGTACGAAACTTGGCGGGGACCTACATCGCAGCGCAGTCGACGTTTGAGCAGTTGCCGGTTGGGTGTGGCCTGGATGAGTGGTTGCCGGAATTGCTCAACAGTCGGCTGCCTGCTTCGCTGAACGTTGTCTTGTCGCTACCGCCCGTTTATTCAAAAGAGACTGCGCGGCAGATCGACGCTGTTTTGGCAGGTCTGCGGGGTAGCCAGTATCACCAGCTTGGACTGACAGTCGCGGTGTGCCAGAGGCCTGACGAGTGGGGTGATTGCCGCCAGATTGATGGTTTTGTTGCAGCACCTGCGGGAAATGGAGAACAGGTACCCATTCACGTGTTCAACATGCTGGCGGCACTCATGGCGCCAGGGCTCACTTCCTGTGTGGATTGGGAAGAACTTCGATCAGTCTTCGGAACGCATGAGTATCCATCGAGGGTGGCAGGTGGAATTTGGCTTCAGGCGGAGGATAGATTTTTTGCCGCTTCCGAGGATAAAAAGTTAATTGAAGACAGCGGGGTGATTGCGCTTATGCCATCGCATTCAATTCAGGTTTTTTCGCAGAATGGACTGATGAATGCAGTTCGTAGGTTCACTACAAACGAGCCTGACTTAGTGATGATTACTCCCTACGGGATGTCATCAGAGCCAGTGATTTCTGACCAGATCGTCCCAGTGCTTTTGTTGATTGCCCCAGCAGTCCGCATGGTCTAAGAATCTGGCTGCGATTGCTTGTCGCCAGACACTCGTTCATCGCCATGACGTTCGTAAGATCAGATTCAAGTCCTGAGCAAATGGCCGGTGAATCTGTATTCGTTTCCAGATTCCGACCAAAAGCCCTCCACAAACAAGCGAGTTCCTACGGATTTCAGCATTTTGAACTCTATGCAGCACCGCTGCGGCGGGCCGACACCTTGTCGACAAGTGGCACCAATCGTCCTGTATACAGTGCCCCGATTTATGGCCACATCATTGATATGCCAGAGACCCCATCCTTCCCAAGTTGTGACTGCCGAAAACGCAATGCCCTCCGCTCGCCGAACAAACGTATCGAATGTAATGACGTCTGGAGAGTCGTCATATTTCAAACGACCGGAGTAAGGCACCCCGACTAGAGCAGTGGTTGAATTAGCAACTGGGTTGCGAGGCATTTAGTGATCAGCTGAAAGTGCTGCTTTTTTATGGTACGTGCGTTAAAAAGATTTCGTGGGACTCTATTGCACATAAGCCACAGTCAGGTTTGTAACAGCGGAGTTGTTTACCCTTTGTTTACCCTCAGCGCCAGAAAGAAGAAAGACTTAGAGGCTTTCGCCGCTAAGTCTTTGATTCATATGGTCGGTGT
>JANYED010000245.1 GCA_025363315.1 Polaromonas sp. | reverse complement strand
TTACCGGCAAGACGAAAACACACCCAACGCCACGGTGAGCTATTACACCAAAGGCGCGCTGGTGGCGCTGTGCTTTGATTTGACGCTACGCCATGAAGGCCACACCACGCTGGATGCCGTGATGCGCGCGTTGTGGCTGCGTTGCAAGGCGGGGCCGCAGAACGAAGGCGGGCCAATGAGTGAAGCTGATTTTGCCACCGTGCTGCAAGACCTGGGCAAGCGATCGTTTGCGGCAGAGTTGAAAAGCTGGGTACATGGCAAGGGCGAACTGCCGCTGCGCGACCTGCTGACGGAGCACGGTGTTGCCGTGCATGACGATCCGGCCCAACTGGCGCATCGCCTGGGGCTACGTGTGAGCGAAACGCATGGCGTGGTGGTTAAAACAGTTTTATCGGGCGGTGCTGCTGAGAAAGCGGGGTTTGCAGCAGGCGACGAATGGTTGGGCGTTGAGACTGTCAAACCGCCGAGTGGCTGGAGAATGCAGCGCCTGGACGACTTGCCGCTGTATGCAAGCGTAGCCAAAAAGGTCATTGCACTAGTGTCGCGCGACAAACGTCTTGTGCGACTTGAATTGACGATGCCGCTAACGGCAACCACCTGGCGTTTGGCCATCACAGATGCCGCTAAAGTAGACGCTTGGCTAGCTAAATAAACAACAGGATTTCACATGACTTACGAGACCATCATCACCTCCGTCCAGGGCCCAGAGGGCCGTCAGGTT
This sequence comes from Polaromonas sp., assembly GCA_025363315.1. GTDB lineage: Bacteria > Pseudomonadota > Gammaproteobacteria > Burkholderiales > Burkholderiaceae_C > Polaromonas. The sequence goes on along the minus strand of JANYED010000245.1, from coordinate 1,956 downwards.
GGCGTTGTCACTCTCAACCGCCCCAAGCAGCTCAACGCCCTGAACGACCAACTGATGGATGAGCTGGCCCGCGCCCTGAAAGCCTTTGAAGCGGACGACAGAATTGGCTGCATGATCATCACCGGCAGTGAAAAAGCCTTTGCCGCAGGCGCTGACATCGGCGCCATGGCGCAATACAGCTTTGCCGATGCGTACGGCCAGGACTTCATCACCCGCAACTGGGAACAGATTCGCGCGATTCGCAAACCCGTCATTGCGGCCGTGAGTGGATTTGCATTGGGCGGTGGTTGCGAGCTGGCCATGATGTGCGACTTCATCATTGCCGCTGATAACGCCAAATTTGGCCAGCCAGAAATCAAACTCGGCATCATTCCCGGCGCGGGCGGCACCCAGCGCCTGCCGCGCGCCGTTGGCAAGGCCAAAGCCATGGACTTGGCTTTGACGGGCCGCATGATGGACGCGGCGGAAGCCGAACGCGCAGGCCTGGTCAGCCGTGTGGTGCCGCTGGAAAAACTGATGGACGAAGCCCTGGGCGCCGCATTGATGATTTGCGGCCACGGCAACATCGCGCTGATGGCCGCCAAAGAGTCGGTCAACCGCGCATTTGAAAGCGGTTTGACCGACGGCGTGATGTTTGAACGCCGCCTGTTTCACGCCATGTTTGCCACTGAAGACCAGAAAGAAGGCATGGACGCATTTGTGAACAAGCGCAAGGCGATGTTCCAGCACAAATGAAAAATGCCCCCACGCTCCCTCACTTCGTGTGCGTTACTGCCCCCCCCCGAGGGGGCTGGCCTTGTTTTGGGCGGCCCAGCACTGCGGCCAACTCAACGTTATAATCTGCGGCTCGGTGATATAGCTCAGTTGGTTAGAGCGCAGCATTCATAATGCTGATGTCGGTGGTTCAAATCCACCTATCACCACCAAATTTCCCGTCTCTTCCCTCAGCCTCTGGACAAACACCATGAACCGCTGGACACCAAGCTTTCTCGTGCCGCTAGCCGCGCTGCTCATCGGCACCGCCAGTGCGCAAATAGAAGCGCCAACACCCAACACCCGCCAGTTCCCCAAAGAAGCCAAACGCGGTGAACTGCTGGTGCTTGCGGCACCTGAAATCGCCCTGGACGGCAGGGCCGACAGGCTGTCACCGGCGGTGCGCATACGCGACATGAACAACAACCTGGTGTTGTCCGGCACGCTGGCCAACCAAAAGCTCGTCGTTAACTACGTTCGAGACAACACCGGGCTGGTGCACAACGTCTGGGTGCTCAACGCTGAAGAAGTCAAACAAAAAATGCCCGGCCAGCCCGAAGGCATTTTGAGCAACATCCGCTCGATATTTGACACGCCTGTGGTGAAAGACGACGGCAAAACGCCGTTTAACCAGTTGCCGAAATACAAGCCATAAAACGGGGGAGAAACTGGCATTTTTGCCATTTTCTAACTTTTTTTAGGTGTCAAATTAGCCTTTAGCCCAATAGATTCGGGCGCGAGCAGCTACTTTATCAATAGCAATTCAGTTTACAACATGCCTAAAAAAGTCTTTATAAAAACCTTCGGTTGCCAAATGAATGAGTACGACTCGGACAAGATGTCTGACGTGCTGCATGCGGCCGAAGGCTACGAGCCGACGCAAGACATGGAACAAGCCGATTTGATTTTGTTCAACACCTGCTCGGTGCGCGAAAAGGCGCAAGAAAAAGTCTTCAGCGACCTGGGCCGCGTCAAACACCTGAAAGAAAAAGGCGTGCTGATTGGCGTGGGCGGCTGCGTGGCCAGCCAGGAAGGTGCGGCCATCATCGCAAGAGCGCCGTATGTGGACGTGGTGTTTGGCCCGCAAACCCTGCACCGCCTACCCGACCTGCTGGCCAAACGCGCCAAACTGGGCAAACCGCAGGTCGACATCAGCTTTCCAGAAATCGAAAAGTTTGACCACCTGCCCCCCGCACGTGTCGA
>JANYED010000206.1 GCA_025363315.1 Polaromonas sp. | reverse complement strand
GCCCCTGGAACGGGTCAGTGACCTTCATCAATTTTCATGGCTGAACGGGTATGCTGCAACTGCAAAGCGTGTCAGGGTTGAGTACGCAAGGCTCAAACGCGAAAGCAATGCTCTAGACTTTGACGATCTGCTGCTGTTCGCGCACAAGGCCGTGACTGCAAAGTGTTCTGGCGGTGCTCCGGCAAAGGTCAGGGGCTTGGACTTTCGTCACCTTTTAATCGACGAGTATCAGGACACAAGCGGTGCGCAGGCCCGAATCATCGCCGCACTCTCGAAGCGCATCCGCCGTGTGATGGTTGTGGGTGACCCTCACCAAGCCATCTATGGTTTCGGGGGTGCGCGCTATAGGCCTCTGGCCAAGGTAATTGATGACGTGACCACGATGACGCTGACTAAGTCTTTCCGGATGCCGCAGCCTCTTGCTGATTTGGCTTCTGCTGTCCTGGACGCAAACGATGATGGCAGCGGCGTCGTGGCGGCTCCGATTCAGGGCAGAAAAGGCGCGGTGAAGCCAGTGCTGGTCGCCTGTCTATCTGATCTAGATCAGGCAGCGGAGGTTGCAGCACGTGTCCGTCGGTTGCTGATCTCGGGTGCTAAGCCATCTGACATTGCAATCCTGTCACGTATCAGCGGTCACCTGACGCCGGTAGCACGCAGCCTTGACGAACTGAAGATCAAAAACGAACGCTGCGGGAGTGATTTTGACTTGGCCCATGTGTTGACCGTGCTTAGTCTCGTCACCATATTGGAAGACTCTGGCTTACCAGTTGCTGAGAAGCTCTCGACTGCATTGGCGCTACCGGACATACCACCATCGATCATGGACAACGTGCTGCGCACATGCAAGGCTGGTAGCAAAAGTCAGTCACTTGAAGGACGGTATAAGTCATCAGCATCTGCGTTGTTGATTGCGCTTGGAGGCGTTCGTAAAAACTCGGAAATCCGTGCTGGGCTTGCGGAGTGGCAGCCGCTTTGTCGCAGATATGAGAACGCCACCGCCATGGCTCACGCTGTCAACGAAATGGGGGCAGATGGTGCCATCGAAGGACTTAACATTCACAAAGCAAAAGGGGGGGAGTGGCCTCACATATTTGTCATCGGCGCTACAGACGGGGTCATCCCTGACCACCGTGCTTGGACAACCGATCAAAAACTAGAGGAACGCAATGCGCTGTACGTCGCGATAACCAGGGCGTCGTCAACACTCACCATTCTTCACGCCCCGCAGACAATCATGAAGCAACACAAAAAATACGAGAAATTAGATCGCCTGAGCCAGTTCCTGAACCACAAGTCAGTACTCAAATGCATGACCAAAGAAAAGTCCACTGAAATGCTGGCAAGGGCTTCGAACTGTTGAAGTTACGGGCCGGAAACGGCTTGGTCGGCAACGGGCTGACTAGACCCGATGTAGTCGATTAGCCGTTTTTTTGGAACGCGAGGGTTTTGACGGGAAAAACATCAAACCCTTGTGTTCATCAGGTAGCCAAAACGGCGTGTCAAAAGGAGCCACAGATTGACCTACGGGACACACCAACGGGGTGTTTTAAACAGTCAGCGTACGCGTGCTGTTACCTGCTGAGAAATCATTCAACCTGCTTAATCAACCGGAAAGCACTCCAAAGCGCCAGGTCATAGGCGATCTTCAAAACACCGCACGCTACCAGCGGGGCTGCACTCCACCCCGACTTTAAGAGCCACCCTGCAAGCAACGGACTTGCCGCTGATGCCAGGCTGCGCGGCACGGCTGTGAAGCTGGCTGCAGCCGCTCGTTCATGCGGCTGAACCACCGACATCACAAAGGCGCTTCTGGCCGGAACGTCCATCGACGACACCAGCGCGCGTACCAGCAGCAATCCCAAAGCAACCCACACATTGCTAGAGAACGCTGCTGCTATGAGGCACATGCTTGCCGGGATGTGCGTGAACACCATGGTGTTGACCAGTCCAATCCGTTTAGCTAACTTGGGCGCGGCCAATTGAGATACGGCTCCCAGCAAACTCGATGCGAAGAAAAACACACCTGCTGCTGCCAGCGACAGTCCGAACTTCTGAAATAGCCAAAGTGCCAGCAGCGAATTCACCACCAGGCCTCCAGCAAACGAATCCACAGAGAAAAGGGCCGCGAG
>JANYED010000205.1 GCA_025363315.1 Polaromonas sp. | reverse complement strand
GTGCCCATCATTCGCGACCCGAAGGCCACCACAGCTGAGACGGAAGCGGTGTTTTACTTCCCCGGTTGCGGGTCTGAACGGCTGTTCAGTCAGGTCGGTCTGGCAACGCAGGCCATGCTGTGGCATGCGGGCGTGCAAACCGTGTTGCCGCCGGGTTACCTGTGCTGCGGCTACCCGCAAAAGGGCAGCGGCCAGTTTGACAAGGCCGACAAAATCATCACCGACAACCGAGTGCTGTTTCACCGCGTGGCAAACACCCTGAACTACCTCGATATCAAAACCGTGGTGGTGAGCTGCGGTACCTGCTACGACCAGTTGCAGGGCTACGAGTTTGACAAGATTTTCCCTGGCAGCCGCATCATTGACATCCATGAGTATTTGCTGGAGAAGGGCATCACTCTACGGCCTGAAAACGGCGACGGGAACGGTTATTTGTTTCACGACCCTTGCCACAGCCCGATGAAGCTGCAAGAGCCGATGAAAACCGTCAAGGCGCTGCTGGGCGACAACGTGCTCAAAAACGAGCGCTGCTGTGGTGAGTCCGGCACGCTGGGCGTGACACGGCCTGACATTTCAACCCAGGTGCGCTTCAGGAAAGAAGAAGAACTGCAAAAGGGTGAAGCGCAGTTGAGAGCATCGAGCGCAGTCTCTGAAAAAGAAAACGTCAAAATCCTGACAAGCTGCCCAAGCTGCCTGCAAGGTCTGTCACGCTACCAGGACGACATGAAAAACGGCCTGCTAGAAGCCGACTACATCGTGGTGGAAATGGCGAACAAGATGCTGGGCAAAGACTGGTTGCAGACCTATGTGGATTCAGCCAACCACGGCGGTATTGAGCGAGTCCTGGTGTGACAAAAGCGGGCTGCCCATTGTGTGAATTAGACGGCGGTTTGCTAGTTTTCAAGAACGATCAATTTCGCGTTATTCAGGCGGTTGAAGCGGGCTTCCCGGCGTTTTACCGGGTGATCTGGGCTGCGCATGTGGCAGAGTTTTCTGAGCTGTCACTCTATGAGCGTAGTGCTTGCATGAATGCAGTGGTTGCGGTCGAGCAGGTTCTGCGCGAGCACTTGCAGCCGACCAAAATCAACCTTGCAGCTCTGGGCAATGCTGTGCCGCATTTGCACTGGCATGTGATCGCCCGGTTTGACTGGGACAGCCACTTCCCAGGTTCGGTTTGGGCCGCGCCGCTGTGCACGCCTGATGCGGAAAGATTGGCGCAACTGACGCTGAAATGCGAGCAGATCAATGTTCTTTTGAGTGCAAAACTGTCCGCCTGAATTTTTAGAAAGAAACACCTTATGGCAGGCCTTCAAGCGGATTCACCCACCCCTCTTGCGCTGACGGTACACAGCAAATCACGACATCTTGAAGTGTCTTTTTCGGACGGTGCCGAGTTCAAAATCCCTTTCGAGCTGATGCGCGTGTGTTCCCCTTCAGCGGAAGTGCAGGGCCATGGCCCCGGCCAGGAAGTGCTGCAGACCGGCAAGCGCGACGTTGGCGTGACTGAGCTGGAGTCAATTGGCAACTATGCCGTCAAGCCGGTCTTTTCAGATGGGCACGATACAGGTATTTTTTCGTGGGAATACCTGCACCATTTGGGCTCTTATCAAGTCCGGCTGTGGGACGATTACCTCCGGCGGCTAGAAGCTGCCGGGGCCGGGCGGGATGCACCTATGTCGACAGACACTGGTCACGCATGCGGCGGTCACTGAAAGATTTGCGTTCAGGCGGCTGTTGTTTTTTTGGCATAAAACCTGACATACCTAAGTAATGCCCTGATTCACCCTAGGGTTGTCGCCATTCAATTCATTAGTGCCTACTAGCATTTACAACCATGACAGCAACTCATTTCGGTTTTCAATCCATCGGAGAACAAGACAAGGCCCGGGCCGTGCGCGGCGTGTTTGACTCAGTCGCGTCCAAATACGACGTGATGAACGACCTGATGTCGGTCGGCATGCACCGCGCCTGGAAGGCTTACACCGTGCTGGTCGCTGATGCCAAACCAGGCCAGCGGGTGCTGGACATTGCCGGCGGAACGGGTGATTTGGCGCTGGCTTTTGCGCCTAAAGTAGGTGCAACGGGCCAGGTGGTGCACACCGATATAAATGAAGCCATGCTGCGCGAGGGCCGCAACCGCTTGCTGAATGCAGGTGTCACCCTGCCAACCCTGGCCTGCGACGCCGAGCATTTGCCATTTGCCGACGCCTATTTTGAGGTGGTGACAGTTGCTTTCGGTTTGCGCAACATGACGCACAAAGATGCGGCACTCGTTGAGTTGAATCGCGTGCTTAAACCGGGTGGCAAGCTTTTGGTCTTGGAGTTTTCAAAGGTGGCCAAGCCCCTGGAGAAGATTTACGACTGGTATTCGTTCAAGGTTTTGCCCCGGCTGGGCAAGCTGGTGGCCAACGATGACACCAGTTACCAGTACCTGGCAGAGTCAATCCGCATGCATCCGGGCCAGGAAGAATTAAAAGCCATGATGCTCAAAGGCGGCTTTGGTCATGTGGACTATCACAACTTGTCCGGCGGGGTCGTGGCATTACATGTTGGAATCAAATGCTAAAAGGGTCGGTTTGTACGTAAATGTGACCTAAACAGTTTTAAGGAGACAGTATGAAAATTTTCTCAATCATTCTTTCCGCTGCCTTGGCTTTAAGCTTTGGTTTTGCCGCTACCAGCGCCGAAGCAGCTCGCCTGGGTGGCGGCAAATCGGTCGGCAGACAGTCGTCCAACGTGACGCAGCGCGAGGCCGTCAAGCCAAACACGCCAGCCGCACCCGCTGCGGCACCTGCTGTAGCGCCCAAGAAGCCATGGGGCGCGATGCTCGGTGGTTTGGCGGCAGGTCTCGGCTTGGCCTGGTTGGCTTCATCGCTCGGTTTGGGCGGAGCCATGGGTAACATCCTTATGTTCGCCATGCTGGCGTTGATCGCTTTTGTGGTCATTGGTTTTGTGATACGCAAGATGAGGGGAGGTAACCTAGGGCAAGGGCAGTCACCGTATGCCATGCATGGTGCGGGCAATGCAGCTACGCCGCGCAGTTACAGCCCTGAAAACGTCGGCAACGATGCTTCGGCTCGCCCGTGGGAGCGCAACAATATGGCGTTTGACGCAAGCAAGTCGGCCGGAACAGGGTCGATGATTGGTTCAGGCCTTTCCGGGTCGCAGTCTTGGGGAGTGCCTGCTGGTTTTGACGCCGACGGCTTTCTGAAAGCTTGCAAAGCCAACTTTTTGACCCTGCAAGATGCGTGGGATCGCTCAGACATTAACAACCTGCGCGCCATGATGACCGATGACATGCTCACCGAAATCAAAACCCAGCTGGCCGAACGCGAATCACACACTGGCGCTGGTATCAACAAGACCGACGTGCAAATGCTGGATGCCAAGTTGCTGGGCATCGAAGAGCTAACGGACATGTATATGGCCAGTGTCGAGTTCTCGGGCATGATCCGCGAAGACGCATCCGCCGGACCTAGCCCCTTCCGTGAAGTGTGGAACATGACCAAGCCGCGCAATGGCACAGGTGGTTGGCTGGTGGCCGGAGTTCAGGCCTTGCAGTGAGCCCCCACGGTCGCTGACAACGCGCAAGCTTCCTGCCACCCGAGGGGTATGCTGCGCCTGCTGCTCGTCAAAGCCGGCTCCGAGGCCCCTGTTTGAAGGGATAAAGACCTTCCAACTGGCTTTACCGATGCGTTGACTTCTTAAACTGAGTGAAAATCGGGAACGTATGACCAACACGTTCCCTTTTTCATTTCTGGAATCCATTGCCACCCGTTTTCAACCGCCTGCATGGGTGGTGAGTGAGACGCAGCAGCGGCTGGTTCTTTTCTTAAACCATGTGCTGATGCAGGAAAAAGAAGCACAAAACCGGCTGACACGAAAAAAGGGCAGCGTGGTGCACATTCGCTGGGGTTTGTTTGCCTTGGATTTGCTCATCACGCCGGCGGGCTTGCTCGACAAGGCAAGCCCAGACGTAAAGCCTGATTTGGCAATGACGCTGGCTGTCGATTCACCCATGACGCTGATTCAATCGGTGATGGCCGGCAAGTCGCCGCCTGTCAAGATTGAAGGTGACGTTCAACTGGCCGCCGAGATGGGCTGGCTTGCAGAAAATCTCAAGTGGGACTTTGAAGAAGACTTGTCCCGCGTGGTGGGCGACATTCCCGCACATGCGCTGGCGGATGCCGCCAGGCGGGTCGCCCGGGCGGTGAAGTCGTTTTTAGCCACCGCTCCCGGAAGCCCTTTCCAATCGGCAGCCGCCAGCGCTGTGAAAGCTGCTTCATGAGCCGTATTTTTAGGGGTGTATTTATTGTTTGGACGGTGTTGCGTTTTGGTCTTGATGAACTGGTGCTGTCAGGTTTTCAGAAGCCCTGGATCAAACTGATACGGCGCATTGTTTCGGTGGGCCGCAACTTGCGTGCCCCGCGTGGCGAGCGACTGCGCGAAGCGCTCGAAAGTCTGGGGCCCATCTTTGTCAAGTTTGGTCAGGTTATGTCAACCCGTCGCGACCTGCTGCCACCCGACATCGCTGACGAGCTTGCCAAGTTGCAAGACCGCGTACCGCCGTTCGAGTCAGCGTTGGCGGTGGGCATCATTGAAAAATCCTTTGGCCGACCGCTGAGTAAAATTTTTTCAAGTTTTGACCAAACGCCTATCGCCAGCGCATCCATCGCGCAAGTGCATTTTGCGGTTTTGCCCAGCGGCCGTGAGGTCGCCGTCAAGGTTCTGCGCCCCAACATGAAGCCAGCGATTGAAAAAGATCTGGCGCTGATGCACATGATGGCTGGCTGGGTGGAAAGCTCATCGGCAGACGGCAAACGCCTCAAACCGCGTGAAGTCATTGCAGAATTTGACAAATACCTGCATGACGAGCTAGATCTGCTGCGTGAAGCCGCCAGCGGAGCTCAGCTGCGTCGCAATATGGCGGGGCTTGACCTGGTGATGATTCCGGAAATGATCTGGGACTACTGCATGCCCGACGTGATGGTGATGGAGCGCATGAAAGGTGTGCCGATCAGCCAAACCCAGCGCCTGCGTGATGCCAGCGTTGACATGAAGAAACTGGCGCGCGATGGCGTGACGATATTTTTCACTCAGGTGTTTCGCGATGGGTTTTTTCATGGCGACATGCATCCTGGCAATATTCAGGTCAGCCTGGCGCCTGACACTTTCGGCCGGTTCATTTCGCTGGACTTTGGCATTGTTGGCACGCTTACCGAGGTGGATAAAGAGTATCTGGCGCAAAACTTCAGCGCGTTCTTCAGGCGCGACTACAAGCGTGTGGCCGAACTGCACATTGAATCTGGCTGGGTTCCCGAAACCACTCGGGTGGATGAGCTGGAATCCGCCATTCGCGCCTGCTGCGAGCCGTATTTTGATCGCCCCCTGAAGGAAATCTCGCTCGGCCTGGTGCTGATGCGGCTGTTTCAAACCTCGCGCCGCTTTCAGGTTGAAATTCAGCCTCAACTGGTGTTGCTGCAAAAAACACTGCTTAACATTGAAGGCCTGGGCCGCGAGCTGGACCCGGACCTCGATTTGTGGAGCACTGCTAAACCGTTCCTCGAAAAATGGATGATTGGCCAGATCGGACCGGAAAAGCTGCTGGCTCAGCTCAAGGCAGAAGCTCCGTCCTATGCCAAAGTTCTGCCGCTGCTGCCCCGGCTTTTGTCGGACTACCTCAAGCGTCAGCCCGACGCCAACCAGCGCGGTCTAGTTGAACTGCTGGCTGAACAAAAGCGCACCAACAAGTTGCTGCAGGGGATTGTTTACGGCGGCGTGGGGTTTCTGCTGGGGCTGGTAGCGATGCAGGTGGTGCTCCGGATCAGACTTTTTTAACTGACCGTTTATAATTGAAAGCTTTGCAACTCAGGCTCATCTGAGGCACTTTGAACCGAAGAATCCCCCACAACCATGCCAATTTATGCCTACAAATGTGAGTCCTGCGGGCATGCTAAGGACGTTCTCCAAAAAATGTCTGATGCGCCATTGGTTGACTGCCCGGCATGTGGCGCGCCAGCGTTCAAAAAGCAGCTGACCGCAGCGGGTTTTCAGCTCAAAGGCTCAGGCTGGTACGTTACGGACTTTCGGGACGGCAAGAGCGGCGGCGAAAAGCCTAAAGCGGGTGAAATATCCAAAGACGCGGGTGGTTCTGAGAAAGCCGAGACGCCCGCCAAAAGCGGATCAGACCCAGCACCAAGCCCTGTTAAATCGGGAGCTGCATCGCCCACCCCGGCGCCCACAACAGCAAGCCCTGCCCCTGCGCCCAAGGCAGTCCCGTGATGGCTGCGGTTCGCAAATGGTTGCTGGCGGGGCTGTTGGTTTTGGTGCCGCTGGCCATCACGGTGTGGCTGCTGAACTGGTTTATTGCCACGCTGGATCAAACGCTACAAATCTTGCCGGGCAACTGGCACCCGGACAAGTTGATTGGCTTTCACATCCCTGGTTTTGGCGTGTTGCTGGCGTTGGCGATCGTGCTCATCATTGGCGCTGTTGCCAGCAATTTTTTAGGTAAAAAATTGGTGAGCTGGTGGGATTTGCTGCTCAACCGTATCCCCATTGTTCGCTCCATTTACTCGAGCGTAAAACAGGTTTCTGACACCCTTTTTTCAGAGAATGGCAATGCCTTTCGCAAGGCCTTATTGGTGCAGTGGCCGCGCGAGGGCGTATGGACGATTGGCTTTCAAACTGGAACGCCTGGCGGCGATGTGGTCAACCATTTGCCCGGCGACTACCTGAGTGTTTACGTGCCGACGACCCCGAACCCAACCGGCGGCTACTTTGTCATGCTGAAGCGCGCAGATTGCATTGAACTGAAAATGACGGTCGACGAGGCCCTGACCTATGTTATTTCCATGGGTGTCGTCGTGCCGGGCAGTGCTGCCACCCACAAACCAAAATAACAAACCTAAATAATCATTTACCCATGTCTTCACTGATGAGCTCCAACATGCGTTCCAACTATTGCGGTCTGGTGACCGAAGCCCTGATGGGTCAAACGGTGTCTCTGTGCGGCTGGGTGAACCGCCGGCGCGACCACGGCGGTGTGATTTTTGTTGATTTGCGTGACCGTGAGGGCTATGTGCAAGTGGTGTGCGACCCTGATCGCGCAGACATGTTTAAAGCAGCTGAAGGCGTGCGAAACGAGTTTTGCATTCAGGTCAAAGGCATTGTGCGTGCGCGCCCTGATGGCACCGTCAATGACAGTTTGAAGAGCGGCAAAATCGAAGTGCTGTGCCACGAGATGACCGTGCTCAACCCCAGCGTCACGCCGCCGTTCCAGCTCGACGACGACAACCTGTCTGAGACTACGCGCCTGACGCACCGCGTGCTTGACCTGCGCCGGCCCTACATGCAAAACAACCTGATGTTGCGTTATCGTGTGGCGATGGAAACTCGCAAGTTTCTCGATGCCAATGGCTTCATCGACATTGAAACCCCCATGTTGACGAAAAGCACGCCAGAAGGCGCGCGCGATTACCTGGTGCCTAGCCGTGTCAATGAAGGCATGTTTTTTGCACTTCCGCAAAGCCCGCAGCTGTTCAAACAATTGTTGATGGTGGCCGGTTTTGACCGCTACTACCAGATCACCAAATGCTTTCGCGATGAAGACCTGCGCGCTGACCGTCAGCCCGAATTCACGCAGATCGATATTGAAACGTCGTTTATGGGTGAACAAGACATTCGCGACATGTTCCAGGGCATGATCAGCAATATTTTCAAGACCGTGTTGAACACCGATTTGGGTGAGTTCCCGGTCATGACCTATGCCGACGCCATGCATCGCTTTGGCTCAGACAAGCCGGATTTGCGCATCAACATGGAGTTCACCGAACTAACTGACGTGATGGCTGATGTCGACTTCAAAGTCTTCAGTGTGCCTGCCAGCACACTTGGTGGCCGTGTGGTGGCATTGCGTGTGGCGGGCGGTGCTGAAATGCCGCGCAGCGAGATCGATGCGTATACTGAGTTTGTCAAAATTTATGGCGCCAAGGGCCTGGCGTGGATCAAGGTCAATGACATCGCCAAAGGCAAGGAAGGCTTGCAAAGTCCAATCGTCAAAAATATCCATGACGCAGCGATTTCCGAGATTTTGAAACGCACTGGCGCAGCCAATGGCGACTTGCTGTTCTTTGGTGCGGACAAAGCCAAAATCGTTAATGACAGTATGGGCGCACTGCGGCTGAAAGTCGGCTTGAGCGCGTTGGGTAAAAAGCTGGGCCTTTTCACGGCAGGCTGGAAGCCGCTGTGGGTGGTTGACTTTCCGATGTTCGAGCATGACGAAGCCAACAACCGATGGAGCGCTGTGCACCATCCGTTTACTGCCCCCAAAGACGGGCACGAGGACTGGATGGACACAGACCCCGGCAAGTGCATTGCCAAGGCTTACGACATGGTGGTCAACGGCTGGGAACTGGGTGGCGGCTCGGTGCGTATCCACCAGGCCGATGTGCAGAGCAAGGTATTTGACGCGCTCAAAATCGGGCATGAGGAAGCGCAAGAAAAGTTTGGCTTCTTGCTCGACGCCCTGCAATACGGCGCACCGCCCCATGGCGGCCTGGCTTTTGGTCTGGACCGCATTGTGACGATGATGACCGGCGCAGAATCTATTCGCGATGTGATTGCTTTTCCAAAAACCCAGCGTGCCCAGTGTTTGCTGACCCATGCGCCCAGCGCAGTGGACGAGAAGCAGCTCAAGGAATTGCACATTCGGTTACGGGCACCAACAGCGGTTTAACCGTTCATGTCATACCTTCTGGCGGACGCAAGCACGCGGCGGAGGCAGTCATGACAAGCTTCAAAATCCCTGAATCTGTTCTCGTCGTCATTCACACGCCAGAGCGCGATGTCTTGCTTATTGAGCGTGCGGACTACCCCGGCTTTTGGCAGAGCGTAACGGGCTCTAAAGACAGTGTGCTGGAGGATTTACGATGCACCGCCCAGCGCGAGGTGCTTGAGGAGACCGGCATCTCGGTCAGCAGCGACCAGTTTGTGGATTGGACGGTCGCAAACATTTACGAAATTTACCCCACTTGGCGCAGCCGCTACGCGCCCGGCATCACGCACAACACCGAACACGTCTTCAGCCTGTGTGTGCCGGACAACATCTCGGTAACTATAAGCCCGCGGGAGCATACCGCTTACCAGTGGTTGCCTTATCTGGCTGCGGCTGACCAGTGCTTTTCGCCATCGAATGCCGAGGCGATTCTGCTGTTGCCACACGTCATGTCACGATTCATCGCATAAGCTCATAGGTTATGAACGCGTCGTCGTCGACTGAAGGCATAAGACTGCTGCTGGGCGGGCAAGCCTTTTTCCCTGCGTTGATCCGGGCGATAGATACAGCTGCCGAATCGGTGCAACTGGAGACCTATATTTTTGACATGTACGGCATCGGCTCTGACGTGGCCGAAGCTCTGATGCGGGCTGCACGCAGAGGGGCGGTGGTGCAAGTGATGGCCGATGGTATTGGTTCAGACGCTTTGAGCCCTGAATGGGCGCAAAAAATGGCGCAAGCTGGTGTTCAGTGGTGTGTTTACTCGCCAGTAGGTGCTGGACTGCACGGACTCGGTTTGTTGATGCCAGACCGCTGGCGCAGGCTGCACCGCAAGCTATGTGTGGTCGACCAGCAAATCGCTTTTTGCGGCGGCATCAATATTTTGGATGATTTTTATGACCCCAATCACGGTGCGCTGGAAGCGCCGCGCTTTGATTTCGCCATTGAAGCCACCGGGCCGCTGGCGGCGCAGATACATGAGGCGGTCAGTTTGCTGTGGTGGCGCGTACAGGCTGGTTACAGTGCGCGCAAGCGGCATTTCGGTGCAGCCTGGGATAAATTCAAGGCAGCCGGTTATGGAGGTCGCAGCCCGACCGGCTTTCTCAGCACAACCACTGGCGTGCACGCCATGCTGGTTTTGCGTGACAACCTGACCAACCGCAGCAGCATTGAAAAAGCGTATTTAAAAGCCATTGGCCATGCGCGCGATGAAATACTGATTGCCAACGCGTACTTTATGCCCGGCCGAAAATTGCGCCGGGCGCTGACAAGCGCAGCGCAGCGCGGGGTCAAAGTAACACTGCTGCTGCACGGTACGTATGAATATTTCATGCAGTACTACGCCGCCCGCCCGGTGTATGACACATTTCTGAAAGCCGGGATCGACATTCACGAATACAAAGCCAGTTTTTTACACGCCAAGGTGGCGGTGGTAGATGGCCGCTGGGCCACGGTGGGTTCGTCCAACCTTGACCCTTTGAGCCTGTTGCTGGCGCGGGAAGCCAACGTGATGGTGGAAGATGTTGCTTTTGCCGGAGAACTGCGCGGACACCTGTGCGCTGCCATTGCCAGGCACGGCAGCCGCATTGACCCCGCCATTTACCGCCAGCGCCCCTTTGGCCAGCGCTTGCTGGGGCACTTGGCCTATGCACTGATGCGGATTGGTATCTGGATAGCTGGAAAGCGCTATTGATGGTGCTGCCTTACGATGGCGAAGTATGCAAGACCTGATTGTTCAACGGCCTGAAGGCTTGTATTGCCCACCCGGCGATTTTTACATCGACCCGTGGCGCACGGTTGATCGCGCTGTCATCACCCATGCGCATGCTGACCACGCACGCACAGGGCATGGCAACTACCTTGCTTCGGCGCCCAGTCAGGGTGTGCTGCGTGCCAGGCTTGGCCAAGGCATCGCGCTGCAGGCCGTGCAATACGGTGAGGTGGTAAGCCACAACGGCGTGAACGTGTCCCTGCACCCCGCCGGCCATGTGCTGGGCTCTGCGCAAGTCAGGTTGCAGCACGGCGGCCAGACCTGGGTGGCGAGTGGCGACTACAAGGTTGCGCCCGATGCCACTTGCGCACCTTTTGAGGCGGTGCGTTGCAACGTGTTTATCACCGAATCCACCTTTGGTCTGCCCATTTACCGCTGGCGGCCTGATGCAGAGGTGTTTGCAGACATCAACGCCTGGTGGGCGGCCAACGCGGCGGCAGGCCGAGCCAGCGTGTTGATGTGCTACAGCTTTGGAAAGGCGCAGCGCATTTTGAGTGGCGTCGATGCGTCTATTGCCCCCATCGTTGTGCACAGCGCGATTCAAACCCTCAACACCGCTTATCGAGATACGGGGGTGAACTTGCCCGAGACGAAATTGGTCAGTGAGGTCACTGATCCTGCTGACTTCAAACGCGCTCTGGTGCTGTGCCCGCCAAGCGCTGCGGCTGGCCCGTGGGTCAAAAGATTTGGTGACTTCAGCGACGCTTTTGCCAGCGGCTGGATGCAGCTGCGCGGCGCGCGGCGGCGCGGCAGTTACGACAAAGGTTTTGTACTGAGTGACCACGCCGACTGGCCAGGGTTGATGGGCGCGATAGGCGCAACTGGGGCAAATCGCGTTATCGTCACTCACGGCAGCATTCCTGTAATGGTGCGGTATTTGTCTGAGCAGGGGCTGGAGGCTGAGGCATTTCACACCGAATATGGCGACGATTCAGCAGAAGAAAAAGCGGAAGCCAAAGTGGCGTCATGAAGCACTTTGCCGCGCTTTTTACCGAGCTGGACAGCACTACGTCGACCAACGCGAAGGTTCTTGCCCTGCAGCAGTACTTTCAGATTGCTGGATCAGCAGATGCTGCATGGGCTGTTTATTTTCTGTCCGGCGGCAAGCCACGCCAAGTCGTCAAGACGGCGGCGCTGCGGGCGCTGGCCTGCGAAGCTGCGGGCATTGACGACTGGCTGTTTGAAGAGTGTTACCAGGCTGTTGGCGACTTGGCAGAAACCATTGCGTATGTGTTGCCGCTGGATTTTGAGGCCAGCGATGTGGGACTTGCGGTGTGGATAGAGCAGCGGCTGCTGCCCTTGCGCGGCTTGCATGAAGACGAGATTGCCCAGCGCATCAAAAGCTATTGGCGTGAGCTTGATGCGCGTGGGCGCTTTTTACTCATCAAACTGGTCGGTGGCGGCTTTCGGGTGGGCGTCAGCAAGTTGCTGGTGCAGCGGGCGCTGGCTGCACATTCAGGCATTGACGCCAAACGCATCGCCCAGCGCATGATGGGCTACGTCGACGCCAAAGCGCTGCCAACCGCTCCTAAATTTGAAGCGCTTATTGCCCATTCTGCGGGCGGTAAAGGTGATGTGATGGAGGCGGGCCAGCCGTATCCGTTTTTTTTGGCGCATCCGCTGGACGCCCCGCTTGACCAGCTTGATTACAAACTTGGCCCGGTGAGTGGCTGGCAGGTCGAATGGAAGTACGACGGCATTCGCGGGCAAATCGTTAAGCGGGCCGGGCAGGTGTGGATATGGTCGCGTGGCGAAGAGCTGGTGACCGAGCGCTTTCCTGAAATTGTGGCGCTGGCTTCAAGCCTGCCTGACGGCACGGTACTGGATGGTGAGATCATGGTGTGGGCGGATTCTGGAGGAAAGGGTGCGCCAGCGGCTTTTGCCTTGCTGCAGCAGCGCATCGGCCGCAAAACCCTGGGTAAAAAAATACTCGCGGACGCGCCGGTCACTTTCATGGCCTACGATTTGCTGGAAGTTCTTGGTCAGGACATTCGCATGCAAACACAACACCAGCGGCGTCAGCAGCTCGAAGAAGTGTTGCGTGCTACTGGCCTCAAATTGTCTCCGATTGAGCGGCTTGACTCGTGGGCCAACTTTGCCGCGCTGCGAACCGAGTCGCGAGCACGCGGCGTTGAGGGTTTCATGCTCAAACGCATCGACGCTGCCTATGGAACCGGTCGAACGAAAGCTGACGGGCTGTGGTGGAAGTGGAAAATCGAACCCATGACGATTGACTGCGTGCTGATTTACGCGCAGGCAGGTCATGGGCGCCGGGCATCGCTGTACACCGACTACACCTTCGCGGTGTGGAATCGCCAGCCCGTCGATGCCCAAGAAGCCGATGCCGTTGTGAAAGCCATTGAAAAGCGCGAACCTGCCAACGAAGGCGCCTTACAACTGGTGGCCTTCGCCAAAGCTTATTCGGGAATGACCGACGAAGAGTTCAAACAAATCGATAGCGTGATTCGCAAAACAACTCTGGAAAAGTTCGGACCAGTGCGCAGCGTCAAGCCAACGCTGGTGTTTGAGCTCGGTTTTGAGGGCATCAACCTGAGCCCACGCCATAAAAGCGGTATTGCGGTGCGCTTTCCGCGTATGCTGAGGATTCGGGGCGATAAGCCGCTGCATGAGGCAAATACCCTGGGCGACTTGAAGGCGCTACTAAAAACGGAGCTGCTCGCGCCTGTCACTATTGGCATACAGCCCTAAATTCTTGTCAAAAAACGGACAAAACAAGGTGTCGGGCGGTTTGGTAGACTCAGGACATGCTTATGAAATCAAATACTTCATTACAAGACACCCAGGGCGAGGGCACACCTGTCTCCGTCAAAATTCGCGAACGGCTGGCCGCTGCCAAAAAGCGCTTTAACGCCAACGACAACATTTCCCAGTTCATTGAGCCCGGCGAGCTGGAAAAGCTGCTAGACGAGGTAGAGGACAAAATGAAGGGTGTTCTTAGCAGCATGGTGATTGACACCGAGACGGATCACAACACCAACAATACCGCGCGCCGAGTAGCCAAAATGTATTTAAACGAAGTTTTCAAGGGGCGCTACCTGCCAGCACCCCCAGTGACCGAGTTTCCGAACGCCGAGCACTTGAACGAGCTGATGATCGTCGGGCCGATCACGGTGCGCAGCGCCTGCTCACACCACTTTTGCCCGGTGATTGGCAAGGTATGGATTGGCGTGCTGCCAAACGAACACACCAATGTGATTGGCCTGTCCAAATATGCGCGACTGGCCGAATGGGTGATGGGCCGTCCGCAAATTCAGGAAGAGGCAGTGGTGCAGCTAGCTGATCTGATCATGGAAAAAACCTCGCCCGATGGCCTGGCCATTGTGATGGAAGCGACCCACTTTTGCATGGGCTGGCGCGGTGTGAAAGACATGGACAGCAAGATGATCAACTCAGTCATGCGCGGCGTGTTTTTGAAAGACCCCAATTTGCGCCGCGAGTTTTTGTCGTTGATTCCGAAGGCCTCTGGCCATTAATTTTTATTCTCAGTAACCCGAGTACGCCCTCATGTTGGTACGCCTCCTTTACGCCAGTCGCATCGCAGATAACGAGCCTGCCTCCGCCACTGAATCCATTTTGGCCCAGTCCAAAGCCCATAACCCGGCCAGCGGCATCACCGGTATCTTGTGCTACGGCGGCGGCATTTTTTTGCAGGCACTTGAGGGTGGCCGCATGCAGGTCAGCGAGCTGTATGCCCACATTCAGAAAGACACGCGCCACAAAGACGTGGTGCTGTTGCATTATGAAGAAATCATGGAGCGCCGCTTTGGCGGCTGGACGATGGGCCAGGTCAATGTGGCCAAGCTCAACACATCCATCTTGCTGAAGTATTCTGAAAAGCCTGAGTTCAACCCGTACGCGGTGTCGGGCGACGTGTCGCTCGCGCTGCTCGAAGAGCTCATGGCCACAGCGTCCATCATCGGCAGATCCTGACGTGAGCTTGTTGAAGTGACGCTGCTGCTGGGCTGCGACTTCTCGAGCAGCCCCAGCCGCCAAAAACCGATTGTTCTGGCTCTGGGTGGCTGCCAAAAGGGGCGTGTGCAGCTGTCGGCCATCGAGACCGTCGTGTCGCTGGACGCCTTTGGCAATTGGCTCAGGCAGCCGCAAAGCTGGCTTGGCGTGTTCGACTTGCCCTTCGGCTTGCCCCGCGAGCTGGTGGAGCATTTGCAGTGGCCTTTGCGCTGGCCTGAACTCATCAAACACTACGCCGGTTTGAGCCGTGACGACATTCGCAACACCTTCGCCGCGTTTTGCAACTCCCGGCCGGTGGGCGGTAAATTTGCGCACCGCGCAGCTGACAAACCCGCAGGTTCCAGCCCGTCGATGAAGTGGGTCAACCCGCCGGTTGCCTTCATGCTGCATGCGGGTGCACCGCGCTTGCTTGATGCTGGCGTGCATTTGCCCGGT
>JANYED010000203.1 GCA_025363315.1 Polaromonas sp. | reverse complement strand
GTGTGGTGCAACGTTTGCGCGCCAGAAAGCATTATTGTGAACCCGCATACCGACCGTATCCGCAAACTGCCGCTCGAGTCAGGCCCTGCAAAGCTCAATCGCTGGATGAACTATGAGCGCAACGTGCATGCAGATTTCGTTAAGGCCTTTGGTGAAGAGCCCGGCGTGCTGACCAGCATTTCTATCATGACGGATACCGACAACACGAAAAGCTTGGCACGCGCCTGGTATGGGCCGATAGCGTTGATGCCTGGCAAGCCCTGACCTGGGCCGTCACGCGTAGCGTTTGCTGCGCAAATTATTCTTCATCTCTTTAAGCAGGGGCTGCAATTTGCCGCCAATGCGCAGTGCAAGGCAGGTCGCCAGAATATCGATGATCATCAAATGCAGCAGCCGTGAGACCATGGGGCTGTAGCGGTCGTATCCCTCCGGGTGGTCAGCGGCCAAGTGAATGTGCCGAGCGTCTTTAGCCAAATTAGCCAAATTAGCCAAAGGCGAGCCACTGGCGGTGATGACAATGGTCGTTGCTCCGTTTTTGCGAGCAATATCACAAGCGTCCATTAGGTCGCGCGTCCGGCCTGAGTTTGAAATCACGACCACACAGTCGCCTGGCCCCATCATCGACGCGCTCATGACCTGCATATGGCCATCGCTGTAGGCCACTGTGTTGACACCCAGACGAAAAAACTTGTGCTGCGCATCCTGGGCCACGATGCCCGAGTTGCCCACCCCAAAAAACTCGATACGTTTGCCCGCTGTGCAGGTGGCTTCCAGTGCATCGGTGGCTTTTTGAATGGCAAACGACGATGCATCGTTGCGATACTTCAGAAATGCAGCGACGGTGTTGTCAATCACCTTGACCAGTACGTCCGATGTTTTGTCGTCCACATCAACACTGCGGTGAACAAAAGGCACGCCCTCACTCACACTGCCCGCCAGCTTGAGCTTGAAGTCACTCAGCCCGTCGTAACCCACGCTGCGGCAAAACCGCACGACGGTTGGCTTGCTGACATGCGCGCGGCCCGCAAGCTCAGTGATCGGCAGGTTGGCAAAGGCGCGCGGGTCGGCCAGCACCAGCTTGCCAACGCGTTGCTCAGCAGGGGCCAATGAAGGCAGCGACGCTTTGATGCGGTCTAGCATTCTTCGGTCCAGCAATAGCCATCTCTGGCAATCATGGCACTTGACGCACTCGGCCCCCAAGTTCCCGCCGCATACTGCCTCGGGCCTTCAGGGTCAGCCGCCCAGCTTTGCATAATGGGTTCCACCCAGCGCCACGCTTCTTCCTGCTCGTCGCTGCGCACAAACAAGTTGAGCCGCCCGTCCAGCACGTCTAGCAGCAGGCGCTCGTAAGCACCCACACGCTCAGAGCCAAACCGTTTGTCAAAGTCCAGGTCAAGCTGCACTGGCGACAACTGGTTGTCCAGGCTCTGGCTGGTCATGCGGTTTTGCTGGCCCTGCGCGAAAAGGTGCAGCTCCAGCCCATCCTTGGGTTGCAGGTGAATCACCAGCCGGTTGGCAGCGCCAATGGGTGACTTGTAAATTGCATGCGGCGCCGGCCTGAAGTTCACTTCAATGTATGCACTGCGCCCGGCCAGCCGCTTGCCGGTGCGAATGTAAAAAGGCACACCGGCCCAGCGCCAATTAGCAATCTCACAGCGCAGCGCAACGAAGGTTTCGGTATTGCTCGCTGGGCCAACACCGGGCTCTGCGCGGTAGGCAGCAACGGGTGCGCCATCGACCGTACCCACTGCGTATTGGCCGCGCACCACGTGCTGGCGAAGTGTTTCAGGTGTCCACGGCCTCAAAGAGCGAAGCACCTTGAGTTTTTCATCGCGTATGGCGTCGGCATGTGCATTGATGGGCGGCTCCATCGCCACGGCGCACAGCAGCTGTAGCGCGTGGTTTTGCACCATGTCGCGCAGCGCCCCGGTGCTGTCGTAAAACGCGCCACGCTTTTCAATACCCAGCTCTTCGGCGATGGTGATTTGAATGTTCGCGATGTCCTCACGCCGCCACAGCGGCTCAAACAAGGCGTTGCCAAACCGCAGTGCAAACAGGTTTTGCACCGACGGCTTGCCCAGGTAGTGGTCGATCCTGAAAATCTGCCGTTCACTGAACACTTTGCGAACGCTGGCGTTAATGGCCATGTTGGACGCCAGGTCGTGGCCGAGCGGTTTTTCAAGCACCACCCGCATGTTGGGGCGGCTCATCCCTGCTGCGGCAATCTGCTCACAAAACGTCGTGAACAGCGAAGGCGCGGTGGCCAGGTACATGACCACCGTGTCAGCGGTATGCTCATCCAGCTTGGTGGCCAGGCGCGGGTAGTCGGCCGGGTTTGACAGGTCCATGCGCAGGTAAGACAGCATCGCTGCAAAGCGCGCAAACTCTTCGTCAGTGGGCCGCTTGGCCAGCTCAACGCCATCAAAACGCGACTTGATCAGCGAGCGATAAGCATCGTTGGTCAAGTCATCACGCGCCACACCCACAATGCGTCCGTTGGCAGGCAGTGAGCCGTGCCTGAAAGCCTGAAACAATGCAGGCATGAGCTTGCGCCACACCAGGTCGCCGGTACCGCCAAACAAAATCAGGTCAAAACTCATATCAGCAGGCAATGATCGAGAAGAATTGTGTAATTAAGTTTCATGCTCAGTTGGCATAATGGTAACTCAGAAACACTTTCAAAAGCCTCAAATTTCTCATGAACCAACTCCAGGCACTTAAGCAGTTCACCACCGTTGTTGCTGATACGGGCGACTTCAAGCAGCTGGCGCAGTTCAAGCCACAAGATGCAACCACTAACCCGTCGTTGATTTTGAAAGCGGTGCAGAAGGCGGACTATCAGCCGTTAATGACGGGCGTTGTAGCCAAGTTCAAGGGCCGCGCTCTAGATGAAGTCATGGACCGGCTGCTGGTGCGTTTTGGCTGCGAAATTCTGGCAATCGTGCCAGGCCGCGTGTCGACAGAAGTTGATGCGCGGCTGAGCTTTGACGCAAACGCCACCTTTACGCGGGGTGAACGCATCATTGCGCTGTACCAGGCAGAAGGCATACCGGTTGACCGCGTGTTGATCAAGGTTGCAGCCACTTGGGAGGGCATACAAGCGGCTGAAAAGCTGGAGCAACGCGGCATTCACACCAACTTGACGCTGCTGTTTGCCTTTTGCCAGGCTGTGGCTTGCGGGCAAGCCAAAGTGCAGCTTATTTCCCCGTTTGTGGGCCGCATTTATGACTGGCATAAAAAAGCCTGCGGCGCGGCCTGGGTTGAAGCTGACAACACCGGTGCAAACGATCCTGGTGTTCAGTCGGTGCGTGATATTTACCGCTATTTCAAACACTTCGGTATCGCCACCGAGATCATGGGCGCGAGCTTTCGAAATGTTCGGCAAATCACCGCGCTGGCGGGCTGCGACTTGCTCACCATCAGTCCTGAACTCCTCGCGCAACTGGCCGCCAGCGACGCACCGCTTACTCAGGCATTGAATACCAATGCCGCCAAAGCGCTTGATTTGCCAGCGGTCAATTTTGATGAAGCGGGCTTCAGGTTTGCGCTGAACCAGGATGCGATGGCCACTGAAAAGCTGGCTGAAGGCATCCGCGGATTTGTCACGGATGCCATCAAACTTGAGCAACTGATGGAGGCGCTGTGATGCGTACAAGATGCGACCGCACCGCGGCTTGGCCTTTGCTGCAATCGCAGTTTGAATCGACTGGTAAAACTTTGGACCTGCGTGATGCCTTTGCAGCGGATGTACAGCGTTTTGCCGACTTTAGCCAGCACGCGCCATACGTTTTTGCGGACCTGTCAAAGAACCTGTTGGATAAGGCAACACAGGCGCTGCTGTTTGACCTGGCCCGGCAATGCGGAGTTGAGCAGCACCGCGACGCGATGTTTGCAGGCGAGGCCGTGAACACCACTGAAAACCGCCCAGCACTGCATTTTCTACTCCGAAATCCGCCTGCAGGCCAATATATACCGGCGCAAGCAGCTATCGATAAAATAGCAGACAAACAGGCCGAAGTTGAGGCCACTTTAAACGCGATGCTGGCCTTTGCAACCCAGGTCAGGGCAAACAGCGACATCACAGACATCGTCAACATCGGCATCGGCGGGTCTGACCTGGGGCCGCAAATGGCGGTGCTGGCACTTGATGCCTTTGCTGAAAAATCCCGGCGGTTTCATTTCGTATCCAACGTTGACGGGCAGCATCTGGCCGATGTGCTGGCGCAGTGCAAGCCTGAAAGCACGCTGTTTTTGATCGCCTCCAAAACCTTCACCACGGTGGAGACAATGACAAACGCGCAGTCGGCGCGTGACTGGTTTGTAGCCAACGGCGGCGGCAGCACGCAAGACCACTTTGCTGCGCTGACGACCAACGTGGCAGCTGCCAATGCGTTCGGCATCACCACCACCTTTGGCTTTTGGGACTGGGTGGGTGGCCGTTATTCGCTGTGGTCTGCCATTGGTTTGCCCATCGCCATTGCGATAGGTAGCCAGGGCTTTCGTGAATTTTTGGCAGGCGCCCACGCCATGGACGAACACTTTCGCCGTGCACCACTGGCGCAAAACCTGCCCGTGCGCCTGGGCCTGATGGACGTGTGGTACCGCAACTTTCACGGCTTTGCGAGCCGCAGCATTGCGCCTTACAGCCACGCGTTGCGCCGCCTGCCTGCGTACCTGCAGCAACTGGAGATGGAAAGCAACGGCAAGCGCGTGGATGTACAAGGCCAGGCGCTGCCCTTTGACACTGCACCCGTGCTGTGGGGCGAGCCAGGCACCAACGGCCAGCATGCGTATTTTCAACTGCTGCACCAGGGCACATCGGTAGTACCAGTTGAATTTATCGCCGTCAAAACACCAGCCCATGCTCTGCCCGGACACAACAGTAAGCTGCTGGCCAATGTGCTGGCACAAGCCCAGGCTTTGATGGTGGGCAGATCCGATGCGGGTGGCCACAAAAACTTTCCTGGCAACCGGCCCAGCACCTTTTTCTTGTTGGACGAACTGACCCCGGCTAGCATGGGCGCGCTGCTGGCGCTGCAAGAACACCGCGTCTTCGTCAGCGGCAGCATCTGGGGCATCAACAGCTTTGACCAATGGGGCGTGGAGCTGGGCAAGGTGCTGGCACAAGACATTGAGCCGCGTTTGCACAGCGGTGATGCGGCTGGGCTCGACGCTTCAACTGCTGGACTGTTGCAACGCCTGGGTCCAGGTCGGCGGTAGCTGATCGGCGTTCAATCTGTGGTTAGTCCTAGCTTTAAAAGTTGGCCCAAATTCAAATTAACTAGTGCGTCCAGGATGAGCGGCGCAAACTTCAGCGCTGTCTCGACCCGATTATTGGGGGCAACCAAAACAAGTATGGCAACAGGTAAGTTGTTGTTCTGCTGGTAGGGGAGGTTTTGGTCAAAAGTGATGAGCGCATCGTATTCAGCCAACTTCATGGCAGCGAGCAATTCACCGTTGAAAAGCCCTGCAAATCCGGCTGTTTGAGCGGTGCGCACAAAGTGCCCCAGAATCAGAAAACCGAGCGCACGAGGAACTGACTCGTCGAGAAGAATACGCATGGCGTTCAGGCCGCCAGCAATGCCTGCTTGCTCGCTTCCAGCACATTGACGGCCATGTCGCGCGTCACTGTGGGGAACTGGTCTAGAAACTCGTCCAAGCTGTCACCTGCTTCAAGATAATCAAACAACGACTTAACTGGGACACGCGTACCAGAAAAGCAGGGTGTACCGCTCATCAGTTTGGGGTCTCGGGTGATATATTGATTTGACATGTCTTGCTTTCCTAACGATTGCCCGAGTTTACTGGTCACTAACCAAAAGCGCTCTGATTTTCTGAAGGTTAGCCTTTTGTTGAATCGGGTCTACTTTTGCTTAAAAAAGGCAACTTTTCTAGGAACGATTCAAGTGGCGTGGCAGCATCATTTTTTGCTGACTCGTAATAATGGGTTGGGTTCTCGCCAAACGAACGTATGGCGAACGCGAGCAGTTGCTGCTTAAGTTCGTCACTGCCCGCTTCAGATACTGTTTGGCGGTAGCTTTCGTAAGCTAAAGCTGAGGCCGATTTGTATTCGTAATCGCTAAAAACTCGGTTTAACGCGTTCAGTTTTTTTGATGTTACCCAAGCGATCCAAATGCCTGGCGCAGCTAACGACAGCATTTTTAGCATGCGAATCCCAAACTCTTCCAATGTCGTTTTTGGAAAACCCAAATAGCCTTCAATGGCGACGCCGGACAATGCTATTACTGTGAGGTAAAAAAGAGCTATTTCAAACCGTATCTGTTCACTCTTTATAACCTTTTGTGTGTCTTCCTTCATTCGCGTAAATGACCCAGCCAGACCTTCCATTTGGGCGTTTTGTAGAGCTTTTGTGAGTCTTTTTTGCGTGAGTTCTTGCTTTTCAATGGCACCGCTAAGTGCCGCAGCTGAGTTGTCTAAGTCTGTCTTAGACTTAGCCGCAGTCGACTGTGTTTCGCCACGAATTTTTTGCGCTTCATCGTGCAGTTTTTGAACGTCTGCGAGCACGTCCTTTGCTGCTTTTACCTTGGTGTTGAAGTCCTCCATGGAGTCGGTAATTTCGCCGTTTTTGGTCGCCGCCGCGTCGACTACGCTTTTCTGTTCCGCAGAAATGTCCCCGACAGCTTTTGCTGCCGCTGCACTGACCGCCGTTAGAGTTGCACTAGCCGATTCTTCCGCTTTTTCAATTGCTGAAATTTTGGTATTTAGGTCTGACCAGCCGTTACAGAATAGTTTTGCGTTTGCAGTTGCGTCTTGAATTGCGTTAACGTCGTGAGAGATACGGTCTTTTGCAGCGTCTGTTATTTCTGTCGCCTCACGAGCCGAATCAAATGACAAGGCTCGTATGAAATATATTACCAATGCATACTGCGTAGCAAAACCTCGTTCGGTACATATCCACTCCACACCGTTGCCTGCGTAGTCAAGGGCTTTACTCACCGACTGCAGACTTGCGCCAAGCGGCACCAACAGTTGTTTCGAAATAGTTTGTGACACCCTGGGCATCTTCGAAAGCTTGGACAGCACGAACACCCAACGGGTCAATTCATCACTGACAGATTGATAAGTGGCTGCACTTCCAAGATGCGACTGCAACTGTGGCTGTTCACCTGGGCGCTGGCCCATAATGTTCGAGGTCCATTTGTTTTGAATTGACTTCGCTGTATCTGTTATTTCATTTAAGGTCACGGTCTTTCCTAATTAAAAAACCCGCAGGCTTTCGCACTGCGGGTTTGGCTGTTCAAGTACTTACACCGTGCATAAGCTGGTGCAAAGAACTAATTCAGGTTGGCATTACATATCCATGCCGCCCATACCACCCATGCCGCCCATACCGCCACCACCCATGCCGCCGCCTGGGGCGTCGTCTTTTGGTGCTTCTGCAATCATGGCTTCTGTGGTCAGCATCAGGCTGGCAACAGACGCTGCATTTTGCAGTGCGGTGCGTGTCACTTTGGTGGGGTCCAAGATACCCATTTCAATCATGTCGCCGTAGGTTTCGTTGGCTGCGTTGTAGCCGTAGTTGCCTTTGCCGGCCATCACAGCTGCCACAACCACAGAGGCTTCGCCGCCGCCGTTGAACACGATTTCACGCAGTGGTGACTCAATCGCTTTCATCACCAGCTTGATACCAGCGTCCTGGTCAGCGTTGTCGCCTTTGATGACACCAGCGGTTTGCTTGGCGCGCAGCAGAGCCACGCCGCCGCCGGCAACAATGCCTTCTTCAACCGCAGCGCGGGTCGCGTGCAGGGCGTCTTCAACACGGGCTTTTTTCTCTTTCATTTCGACTTCAGTCGCAGCGCCCACCTTGATCACGGCAACACCGCCAGCCAGCTTGGCCACGCGCTCTTGCAGTTTTTCACGGTCGTAGTCGCTGGTCGCTTCTTCGATTTGAACGCGCACTTGTTTGACACGTGCCTCAATATCAGCAGCAGCACCCGCACCGTCGATGATGATGGTGTTTTCCTTGCCGACTTCGATGCGCTTGGCAGAGCCGAGGTCAGCCAGCGTGGCTTTCTCTAACGACATGCCAACTTCTTCAGCAATGACTTTGCCGCCGGTCAGGCAGGCGATGTCTTCCAGCATGGCTTTGCGGCGGTCGCCGAAGCCTGGGGCTTTGACGGCAACCACTTTCAAAATACCGCGCAGGGTGTTGACCACCAGCGTTGCCAGAGCTTCGCCGTCAACTTCTTCAGCAATGATCAGCAGTGGGCGGCCAGCTTTGGCCACTTGCTCCAGCGTAGGCAGCAGGTCGCGGATGTTGCTGATTTTTTTGTCGTACAGCAGCACAAACGGGTTTTCCAAAATCGCGGACTGCTTTTCCGGGTTGTTGATGAAGTAAGGTGACAGGTAGCCACGGTCAAACTGCATGCCTTCAACCACGTCGAGTTCTGACTCGAGTGACTTGCCGTCTTCAACGGTGATCACGCCTTCTTTGCCGACTTTGTCCATCGCATCAGCAATGATCTTGCCGATGGTTTCGTCAGAGTTGGCGGAGATGGAGCCGACTTGGGCGATTTCTTTGGAGGTGGTGGTGGCTTTTGACGCTTTTTTCAGCTCTTCAACCAAAGCCGTTACAGCTTTGTCGATGCCGCGCTTCAAATCCATCGGGTTCATGCCGGCGGCAACGTACTTCATGCCTTCGCGAACGATGGCTTGTGCGAGCACGGTTGCAGTCGTGGTGCCGTCACCAGCGATGTCAGACGTCTTGGAAGCAACTTCCTTGACCATCTGCGCGCCCATGTTTTGCAGCTTGTCTTTGAGTTCGATTTCTTTGGCGACGGACACACCGTCTTTGGTCACGGTGGGGGCGCCGAATGAACGCTCCAGAACCACGTTACGGCCTTTAGGGCCCAGGGTTACTTTGACGGCGTTGGCCAGAATATTCACGCCTTCGAC
Organism: Polaromonas sp.; assembly: GCA_025363315.1. Lineage (GTDB taxonomy): Bacteria > Pseudomonadota > Gammaproteobacteria > Burkholderiales > Burkholderiaceae_C > Polaromonas. Next base: position 33,061 of record JANYED010000203.1, on the reverse strand, counting down.
CATACGGGCTCTAGCTTCGCCGCCGAAAATCACATCTTTTGCTGCCATGTTTGGCTCCTGAAATAAGTTAAATTGGGGTTAAAAGTGCCTGCAGCCCAATAAATACGGGCGCGAGCAGCTATTAAATAAATAGTGAAGAATTACTTCTCAACAACGGCGAAAAGGTCTTCCTCTTTCATGACCAGCAACTCGTCGCCGTCAACTTTGACCGTTTGGCCGCTGTATTTGCCGAACAAAACGCGGTCACCGACTTTGACGCCAACAGGCTGAACTTCGCCTTTGTCGTTTTTCTTACCGGGGCCAACGGCCAAAATTTCGCCCTGATCAGGCTTTTCAGCAGCTGAGTCAGGAATGACGATGCCAGAAGCGGTTTTGGTTTCGTTTTCCACGCGTTTGACGATCACGCGGTCGTGCAGAGGGCGAAGTTTCATGGGTTCTCCAGTTATAAAACAGTGGTTTTTAATCAAAGGCACCGCCTGATGGCAGCCGGCGCCAGCGAACATGCGACTTGAGCGCGTTGTTAGCACTCAATACTGTCGAGTGCTAATGATAGGGGCGAATTGTGGCATTTTCAAGTCTTGGCCGTCAAAAGGGGAAATATTCTTACAACTTGCCTTTTGTGATTTGAATCAAAATTGGTTGGGTATCAACCATTCACTTTGATTATTTGCGACAGGACCACAAGATGAAATATGCCGGAATTTACCTCGCCAGTTTTTTGACTATGTTCGTGATTGACATGCTGTGGCTCGGCGTAATTGCCAAATCAACTTACGCCAACGCCATGGGGCCACTGCTTAGCCCCAACCCCAACCTGTGGGCTGCAGCGGCTTTTTATTTGATGTTTCCGGTGGGTTTGCTGATTTTTGCGGTGCTGCCGCAGGCTGACAGCCCGGTGTGGAAGGCGGCTTTGATGGGCGCGCTGTTCGGCTTGTTTGCCTATTCAACCTACGATCTGACCAATCTGGCGGTGGTCAAGGACTGGCCACTGGGCCTGACGTTTATCGACATGGCCTGGGGCACGCTGGTCAGCGGTGTTGCGGCAACAGTCGGCAAAGTGACGCTGGATTACTTGAACAAATAGCCCAGTACGCTGGTTGAAAAGAACAATGCAGTGCAGGCCTAATAGGTTCAGGCGCAAGCAGCTCATAAACTAATAGCAAAAAACCCATCTGGCAGCAGCTTGTGGCCACCAGATGGGTTCACTTGTCGGCTTAAGACGCGCTCGGTGCGCGTCCTACCATCGTCAGTTCAACGGAATCGCCTCGGCCGCATCGTCGTTGGCCAGCGTCACACCGTCCAGCGCTATTGGGTCGCCCAAGTCGCTGGTGCTGGAGTTGATCAACGCGAGGATGTAGTCCACCACGCTTTGTGCCGCGCTGACGGGTTGCACCCCGCCACCGCCACCGCCGCCGCCGTTGCCGCCGCCGTCACCACCGCCGCTGCCGCAACCCGTGACCAGCGTCACGGCTATTGCTGTCGCCAGAACGACCTTTAAAACACGTTTGTTCAATTGCTGCTTCATGTTGACTCCTTGATGGCGCTTGGCTTAATACGTGGCCGAGCCAGCGTTTGGCGTGTTCAGGTACGGAAAGGTCGCCAAAAACGGTACGGTGGCCTGGTCAACAGCATCGTGAATGTTTGCCGACGAGGCGCCCAACGGCACGCTCGAAGGCTTGCAAGCCGATGTCAATGATGGAACGCCCGGTACGCTATTGAGTTTGAGCGCATCGTTGTCACCGTTGATGATGCACAAGCCGCCCACCGTGGCCACCAGGGCGATGTCAACCACGTCGTCTTTTGGCCTGCGGCCATTCGGAAAGCCGGCGTTGTCCGTGCCGCCTGCCAGTGCATTGCCCGCCACGCCCAAACGGTTTTGCGCGGCAAATGGCGCAGGTGCATACGCCAGGTTCAAGCGCAACATTTCTGAAGGTTTGGGCATCGCTGGTTTGTTGATGCCGGTGATACCCGTCAAAAAGGTGGTCAGCAAATCGGTTCGCGGCAGATTTTTTGGCGCCACGTCAGCACCCAGCACGATGCTTAGCAGAGCAGGCAGCGTTGGGTTTGACACGTAAGTCAAAAACTGCGCGTCGTCTTTGGGCTGCGAGGCATTGAACTTGTCCTTGTCTGGCAAGCCAATCACCAGCTCGTTGACCAGCGGATTGCCCAGTCGGGACACCTGCGCCCATGCGCCGCCAGCTTTTTCGGCCTTGTCGTTGCCCGAGCCGGGTTTACCGTCAATCAACCGGCCCTGGCGCACGCTGGCTGTTGTCCATCCGCCAACTACAGTCTCGCTGCCAGCGGTCAAGCAGTCTTTGTGCACCTCAATGGCCAGCGTTGTGATGTTGGCCTTTTGAATGATGTGCTTGCCGCCCATGCCTGCGGCGTCCTTGTTGGCCGGATCAAGCAAAAATGATGCTGGCGCATTCACCAGGTCAAACACCGGGCCCAGGTTCACTGCAAAGCCTTCCTGGCGCTGGCCAACAAACACCTTGCCCTGATCTTTGCCTGCGGGGCAGCCGGGAATGGTCACGTTATGGATGTGTTTGGCCGCATAGCCTGGGTAGTCGGCAATCGTTTTGGTGCCAATGTTGTCAACCGGCTTTTCAAACGTTGCGCTGCCGCCTGCGGTTTTGGTCAGTGGGATGCCTTGGCTTTTGCGCCGCTCGCCGCGTACAACTTTGACCTCATAGGTTTCATTGACATTCAGGTTCGCGTCGTTCAAATTTGCCACGGCACCGGCCTGAACCAGCGGAATCGGCACGCTGGCAGAGCCGATCATCAGCGGAATTGATTTGAGGTTGTTTTTAAAGCGGAACTGAAAGGTGATGTCTTCGACCGCATCACCATTGTTGTCCAAGTGGATTTCATACAGCGCATTCGGGTCCAACTGAAAGTAATTAGGCCCGCCGTACGGGGACTGCAGTGGCTGGCAGTTGGCTAGCAGCGTCACGTAGTCAGACCGGCCACCCGAACCGTTGGCGGCAACGCCTTCGTAACTGCGAAACATATAAAAGTCAGTGCCATCAACCCTAGGGCTGCCAGCAGTAAAGGGCGCTTCACGGTGGCTAGATGCCATAGCGCTGCCGGCGGCAACGACTAGCAGGCAGGCTTTAGCAATTTGCTTGAATCGAATGGTCATATTGAACTCCTGGTTTGGACTCGGCGAATAAAGGTGCAGCAAGAGCCGCGATGAACTTGCGCGACATTTTTCCAACTAGATTCAAATTTAGTGTGCCAAAACGTTATTGAGGCGAAACAAACGCAGATCAAGGACGGTCTCACAGCTGGGCAAGGCGCTGCCTGACCGGACTGATTCAATACCTGCTCTTATTTGGCAGAATCTGGCTGTAGCCCAATAATAACGGGCGTGTACATCTATGCTAAATGTAGCAATACGCGGCAACTTAAAGTGATCGAAAACATCAGGCAGCAATCAAGCGCAACCAAAGCGCTGTCCTACAAGTGCATGAGCTTCACGCCTACAAGCCGCATGTCGCGGATTTTCGGCGCACCTGTGTCCGCAGTCTTACCGCACCGCGAGGGGTAAAGGGCCATCGTTTGCAGTTACCGGCCGATTGCTTCAGCCGACATTTGGGCCATGGCCCGGTCGATCAGCGTTGGGCTGGAACTGGGCGATGGCTGGGTGACGCTGGGTTTGCCTGACGATTAAAGGCCGGCTGCAGCCTTGAGAGCCGCAGCTTTGTCCGTCCGCTCCCAGGTAAATTCTGGCTCGTCGCGGCCGAAGTGACCATACGCCGCCGTCTTCTCGTAAATCGGGCGCAGCAAATCCAGCATTTGAATGATGCCTTTGGGGCGCAAATCAAAGTGCTCTTGCACCAAGGCTGACAGTTTCTCGTCGCTCATCACGCCGGTGCCTTCGGTGTAGACCGTCACGTTCATCGGTTTGGCCACGCCAATTGCGTACGCCACCTGAATCTGGCACTGCTTGGCCAGGCCTGCGGCCACAATGTTTTTGGCGACGTAACGGGCAGCGTAGGCGGCTGAACGGTCCACCTTGCTCGGGTCTTTGCCGCTGAAGGCGCCGCCTCCGTGGGGGCAGGCACCGCCGTAGGTGTCGACAATGATTTTGCGGCCGGTCAAACCGCAATCGCCTTGCGGCCCGCCAATTACAAAGCGGCCTGTCGGGTTGATCAGGTACTTGGTGTGTTCGGTCAGCATGTGCTTGGGCAGCACGGGTTTGATGATTTCTTCAATGATGGCTTCGACGAATGAGGCCTTCATTTTGTGCATCGTCTCGCTCTGGTCCGGGCTGTGTTGGGTTGACAGCACCACGGTGTCGATGCTGTGCGGTTTGCCGTCTACGTAACGCATCGTCACCTGGCTTTTCGCGTCGGGACGCAAAAACGGCAGGCGGCCGTCTTTGCGCAAGTGCGCCTGGCGCTCGACCAGACGGTGGGCGTAGTAAATCGGCGCGGGCATCAGCTCGGGCGTTTCGTCGCAGGCATAGCCAAACATCAGGCCCTGGTCGCCCGCGCCGGTGTTCAAGTGGTCGTCGCTTGCGTGGTCAACGCCCTGGGCGATGTCGTTGCTCTGCTTGTCATAGCAAACCATCACCGCGCAGCCTTTGTAGTCAATGCCGTAGTCGGTGTTGTCGTAGCCAATGCGCTTAATGGTGTCGCGTGCAACCTGGATGTAGTCGACATGCGCATTGGTGGTGATCTCACCTGCCAACACAACGAGGCCAGTGTTGGTCAGCGTCTCGGCTGCCACGCGGCTCAGGGGATCTTGCTTGAAGATCGCATCCAGGATGGCATCGGAGATTTGGTCGGCGACCTTGTCCGGGTGGCCTTCAGAAACAGATTCAGAGGTGAATAAAAAGTCGTTCGCCATGTCAGTACACTCCATTTAAATTGCTGGGCGCGTTGCCAGCGGAATGCTTTGGCGAACGCTTTAGCAGTTTGGTTTAACGTCGCTCTGCAAGTTGTTCAAATAACTCAGCGACCCGTGGATTATAAGGCGCAGCCGCGCCGTGGTGATTGCTTTTACCGATGCTTACCCTGTTCCGCTTTTTTTCTGTGTGGCCCCTGACGGCGCTGCATGTGCTGGGCGGCGCGCTGGGCTGGGGCGTGTGGGCGTTCAGCCCGGCCTACCGCGAGCGCTTTCGCAGCAATTGCGCGCAGGCCGGCGTGCCGTTTGACATGGCCCGGCCAGCGATAGCCGAGGCCGGGCGCTTTGTAGCGGAACTGCCCAAGCTGTGGTTGCGGCCCGCTGACGCGTCTTGCCTGGCCAACGTGCAAATGCAGGGCCAAGAACTGGCTGAGCAAGCCTTCGCGCTGGGCAAAGGTGTGATTTTTTTCGGCCCGCATTGCGGCAGCTTTGAGCTGGGCCCGCAGGCGCTGTCCGAGGTGTTTGGCCTGCGCTACGGCGCGATCACGGCCATTTATCGCCCGGCGCGGCAGGCCTGGCTGGCGGCTATTGAGCTGGCCGCCCGCCAGCGCCCGCACTTTGCAGTGCTGCCCGCCTCATTAAGCGCCATCAAGGCGATGCACAAGGCGCTCAAAGCCGGACGCGCCGTGGCGCTGCTGACCGATCAGGTGCCGCCCGAAGGCCTAGGGCTGTGGGCACCGTTTTTCGGCAAACCGGCCTACACCATGACGCTGGCCGCGCGGCTGGCGATGCAAAACGGTGCGGCGCTGCTGCCGGTAAGCTGCGAGCGGCTGCCAAAGGGACGCGGTTACATCGTTAAGATCTGGCCGCCTATCCACTTGACTGATAGCTCTGACCTATTGAGTACTGTGACAAACATCAACCAAGCCATTGAAGCGATTGTGCTGAGCCAGCCCGGCCAGTACCTGTGGGGCTATGGCCGCTACAAAACGCCCCGGCAAGACGCCCCTAAACAAGACAGCCCCGGCAAAGACTCTGCAGCAAAGGCAGCGCTTTGACAGCGCTGCGCCAGCTCGCCGGCCGCCTGGTCACGCAATTGGGTATTTTGTTTATGCGGCTTTTGGCCATGCTGCCGCTGCGCGTGGTTCGCGCGCTGGGTTGGCTGCTGGGCATGGCGCTGTATGCGCTGGTGGGCGCGCGCCGCCGGGTTGTCACCACCAACCTGACGCTATGCTTTTCGGAGCTGCTCGCGCCCGAAATTAGAGGGCTGGCGCGCCGAACCTTTGTTTATTTTGCGCAGGCATGGCTGGACAGGAGCTGGGTCTGGCATGCCCCCCAAAGCTGGGTGCTGCGGCGCGTGGCGTTTACCGGCGCTACCCACGAACTGGCCGGCACCGAGCCGACCGTCGTGTTTGTGCCGCATTTTGTGGGCATGGACGCTGCCTGGGGCGGCGTCACCCTGCGCATCCCGCGCCCGTCGACCACGATCTACACCGACCAGTCGAACAAACTCATCGACCGCTGGATTCTGCGTGGTCGCAGCCGCTGGGGCAACATGCGGCTGTTTGGCCGGGTAGAAGGGGTCAAACCCATCGTGGCGGCGATCCGCAGCGGCCAGCCGCTTTATTTGCTGCCCGACATGGATTTTGGCCCGCAAGAATCGATTTTTGTGCCGTTTTTTGGCATCCCTACCGCCACCGTGCCGTCGCTGTCGCGTTTTGCCCGGCTGGGGCGCGCCAAGGTGGTGCCAGTGGTGGTCAGCATGACGCCAACCGGCTACGAGGTGGTGGTGCTGCCCGCCTGGGACAACTTTCCAACAGACGATGCGGCGCTGGACACCGCGCGCATGAACCGCGAGCTTGAAAGCTACATCCGCAGTCAGCCGGCGCAATATTTTTGGGTGCACAAACGCTTTAAAACCCGGCCTGCGGGCGCGCCAGATGTTTATTGACGCTTAAAGCCAATGAAACCAGGCTAAAGACCTGTTTTAGGTAATAAAAAAGCCTGCAACCCAATAGATACGGGTGCGCGCAGCTCCTGATTAAATAGCACTCAGCTTGCTAAAAACCGCTGCAAATGCTGCGCTACCAGCGCTGGTTGTTCATGAATCAGCCAGTGCGTTGCGCCCTCGATTCGCTGCAGTTCCATGCGCGGCACAAAGGCTTCCAGCCCGTCGAGCAAACCCGGTGGCAGGGCAATGTCGCCCATGCCCCAAATCACCAGCGTGCGCAGCTGCACGTCCAGCAGCGCACGCGGAATCACCAGTTTGGCAATGTCCGGCCCCGGCCGTAGCGGCGACGCGCGGTAAAAATTGAGCGGGCCGGTCAAGCCGCGCTGCCACACGTCCCGGTACTGCGCCCTGACCGCGTCTGTGAGCCAGCCGGGCGCGACTCTTGGACCCTTCGTTCCCTTAACGCTGCTAAAAGGCATGAAAAACTCAAACAAGCGCCGAAAGTCGTCTTCAGCCAGCAGCTTTTCGGCGTCGGGTCGAATCAAAAAATTCATGTACGCGCTGGCGGTCTGCTGGGTGGGCGAATGCTGCAATTCACGCAAAAACGTGCCTGGGTGGGGTGAATTAAGAATGGCGAGTTTTTTGATCAGCTGCGGCTGGCTGGCGGCTAAATTCCACGCCACTGCGCCGCCCCAATCGTGGGCGACGAGGCACTCAATCTGTCCACCTTCAAGCGTGATCAAGGCCGCAATGTCCTGCACCAAATGCTTGGGTCGGTAGGCGCTCACATCGGTGGGCGCGCTTGACTGCTCGAAACCGCGCAAATTGGGCGCAACGCAGCGGTAGCCGCCGTTCTCGGGCTTGGCAAAGTGAATCAGCAACTCGTCCCATACAAACGCCGCTTCTGGAAAGCCGTGCAAAAACACCAGCACGGGTCGGCCTTTTTCGCCCGCGCTGCGGCACGACAGGGTGATGCCATGGGGCAATACGAGCCGGGTCAGGTCAATCATTTGCTATGTATTCAGTAGCTGCTCGCGCCGGTTTTTATTGGGCTGAAGCCGCATTGGTTAGATAAATGTTAGCTGCATGCGTCCAGTCCCACAAATGCTGGGCCACCTCTTCAACACCCTGCTTTTTCAGCGCTGAAAACAGCTTCACATCGCCGCCCGCCGCGTTCAGTTTGGCAATTTGCAGGGCTTTGGCGCCTTCGGTTTTGTTAAGCTTGTCAGACTTGGTCAGCAGGATCAAAAACTTCATGCCTTCTTCAACCCGGGGGCGAATGACGTCGAGCAAAATCTCGTCCAGCTCGGTCATGCCGCGGCGCGGGTCGCACATCAGCACCACGCCTTTCAGGTTGTCACGGGTTTGCAAATAGTTGCCCATCACCTGCTGCCAGCGCAGCTTGGCTTCTTTGGGCACGGCCGCGTAGCCATAGCCCGGCAAGTCAGTGAGCACTGCGTCTGTCACGCCCTGTTTGCCTAGGGTGAACAGGTTGATCGACTGCGTGCGGCCCGGTGTTTTGGACGCATAGGCCAGCCGGTGCTGCTGCGTCAGCGTGTTGATACAGGTTGATTTGCCGGCGTTGGACCGGCCCACAAAGGCGATTTCAGGGACATCGAGCCGCGGCAAGTGCTTGAGCTCGGGCGCAGTGGTCAAAAACTTGGCTGTGTGCAGCCAGCCCATCGCAATTTTGGGGTCGGGTTTGTCAGTGCTGGTAGGCGGTTTGGCGGGTGTGGTCATGGTGGTCTGTTGGAGCTTGTCAATACCCGAGTGGCGAGACGTGCCTTGAACCCATTGTAAAATCAGTGTCGACTATTGCTACAACCATCAAAGCATCCCCGACATGAAGCTGTTCACCACCTCTTTTTTAAACGCCACTCTGGGCCTCGTTCTAGCCATCTCCAGCGCAACGTCTTTTGCAGCAGATGCTGCCAAACCTGAGCCAGCCAAGGCCGCTCCGGTGGCCTACAAGCCCGATGTGGCCAAGGGCCAGGCCAGCTTCGCGGTGTGCTCGGGCTGCCACGGTGTCGACGGCAACTCGGGCACGCCAGCGTATCCAAAATTGGCCCAGCAACACCCCGAATATCTGGTCAAGCAATTGACTGAATATAAGTCCGGCAAGCGGGCCAACGCGATCATGGTTGGTTTTGCAACGGCACTGAGCGAAGAAGACATGAAAAACATCGCTTTTTGGGTCACGACCAACAAAGCCAAGCCGGGCGCAGCCACGGATAAAGACATGGCCGCTTTGGGCGAAAAGATTTACCGCGGCGGCATACAAGAGCGGCAGATTGCCGCTTGCGCGGGCTGCCACAGCCCGAACGGCGCTGGCATTCCGGCGCAGTACCCACGCCTGTCTGGGCAGCATGCTGAATACACCGCCGCCCAGCTGACTTATTTCCGCGATGGGATTCGCAAAAACAACCTGCAAATGACGCAAAACGCCGCCAAACTGAATGACCGTGAAATCAAGGCGCTAGCCGACTACATCGCCGGGCTGCGCTGACTGACCCACGCGCGGCGCGGGTCAGTGCGGATGATGGAACCGCCGCGCTTTTAAAAGCTCTTATCAAGCGAGTCTTTGCAAAAAGTCTCGCTTTTTTTATGCGTTTTCGAAAATCCGTGTAAGAGTTCTCTGCGTACCCAGACTAACTAGTTATCAAAGGAAACCCATGCTGATTAAAACCAACGCCGACGGCTTTCGCCACAATGTGCCTAGTGACATCACCACGCAAGCCGCTTACCAGAGCCGCCGCGAGCTGATGAAGTTGATGGCGACCGGTGCGGCAGGCGCCGCGCTGGCCAGCTGGGCTGGGCGTGAGGCGATGGCTCAGGCCGATGCGGCCAGTTTTGCCAAACCCGGCAAGGGCGCTGCACTGGCAGGCGGCAAATCGGCCGTTGCTGGCGCGGTGACGATGGAAAAAATCACCGACTACAAGGACGCAACGACGTACAACAACTTTTATGAATTCGGCACCGACAAAGCCGACCCTGCCAAAAATGCGGGCACGCTGGTGACCAAGCCCTGGAGCGTGGCGGTTGAGGGCCTGGTCAAGCAGCCCAAAAGCTACACGCTGGAAGATCTCGTCAAGCTGGCACCGCAAGAAGAGCGTATTTACCGCCTGCGCTGCGTTGAGGGCTGGTCGATGGTGATCCCATGGGTGGGTTATTCGCTGTCAGAATTGATCAAAAAAGTTGAGCCGTTGGGCAGCGCCAAATATGTTGAGTTTGTGACGCTGGCCGACCCGAAAACCATGCCGTTTGTTGGCTCTCGCGTTCTGGAGTGGCCGTACGTGGAGGCGCTGCGCATGGACGAAGCCATGCACCCGCTGGCGCTGCTGAGTTTTGGCATGTACGGCGAGGTGCTGCCCAATCAGTCCGGGGCGCCCGTGCGCATGGTGCTGCCGTGGAAGTACGGTTTTAAAAGCGGCAAGAGCATTGTCAAAATCCGTTTTACCGACAAAGAACCCAAAACCGCGTGGAACAAGGCTGCCGCCAGCGAATATGGGTTTTATTCCAACGTCAACCCGAATGTGGACCATCCGCGCTGGAGTCAGGCGACTGAGCGCCGGATTGGCGAAGACGGGCTGTTTGCCAAAAAGCGCAAAACACTGATGTTCAACGGCTATGAAGCGCAGGTTGGTCAGTTGTATGCGGGCATGGACCTGAAAAAGAATTTTTGATCATGTTGGCCAACACCACAGTGCTGAGCTTGAAAAAACGCTTGCTGCACCCAGCAACCAAGCCAGCGCTTTTTGCGTTGTGCATGGTGCCCATCGTCTGGCTGGCTTACCTGGTTGCCACCAATGGGGCGGGTGCCAATCCGCAGGAGTATCTGATCCGCGCCACCGGCGACTGGACGCTGCGTTTTATCTGCATTGTGCTGGCTGTGACACCGCTGCGCACCATCAGCAACACGCCGCAGCTGGCCCGCTTTAGGCGGATGCTGGGTTTGTTTGTGTACTTTTATGTGGTGGTGCACCTCCTGAGCTATAGCTGGTTTGACATGGGTTTTGACGTTGCCGACATCGCCAAGGACATTGCCAAACGGCCGTTTATTCTGGTGGGCTTTTTGGGCTTTTTACTGCTCACGCCGCTGGCTGCGACGTCGTTTAACAAAGCCATCAAAGCGATGGGGGCCAAGCGCTGGCAAATGCTGCACAAGCTGGTGTATGGGATCTCCGGCTTGGGCTTGCTGCATTTCTTCTGGATGCGCGCGGGCAAAAACAACTTTGCCGAAGTGTTTGTTTACGCCGCTATCGTTGCAGTGCTGCTGGGTTGGCGTGTGCAGCAGTATTTGGGTAAGAAAAGGGCTGTAGCCCAGCAAATACGGGCGCAAGCAGCTATTTAATTTATAGCGTCTACCCGGCTTTGAACGAGCAGCTTCAAACCAGCTGTTCGCCGCGCATCTGGTCTTGCACTGTTTCCCGCTGGCGGATCACACGTACGGCATCACCGTCGACAAGTAACTCCGCCGCACGGCCCCGCGTGTTGTAGTTGCTGGCCATGCTCATGCAGTAAGCACCACTTGATAACACCGCCACAAAGTCGCCTGCTGCCACATTGAGCTCGCGGTCGCGACCAAGCCAGTCACCGCTTTCACACACCGGGCCTACCACGTCGTAAGTTGCCGCGGTTTTGTTCGTGATGGACACCGGCACGATGGCATGAAACGCCTGATAAAGGGCAGGGCGGGGCAGGTCGTTCATGGCGGCGTCAATGATGCAAAAGTTTTTTTGCTCGCCCGGTTTGAGGTAAATCACTTCACTCACGCAGACCCCGGCGTTGCCAACCAAAGAGCGGCCCGGCTCGATCATTATTTTCTTGCCGCTGTGGCTGCGCGCGTCAATCTTGGCAAACAGCTGCCGCCACAGCTGGTCTGCAGCAGGCGGCGTGTCGCCGTGGTAGTCAATGCCCAGGCCGCCGCCGAAGTCGATGTGGGCGATTGGAATGCCGGCCGCTTCAATCGCGTCCACGAGGTCAAGCACCCGGTCCATCGCGTCCAAGTACGGGGTGACTTCGGTAATTTGCGATCCGATGTGGCAGTCAATGCCCACCACGTTCAAACCGGGCAGCGACGCTGCATGGCGGTACACCCGCAAGGCATCGCTGTGTGCCACACCAAACTTGTTGCCCTTCAGGCCGGTCGAAATGTAGGGGTGTGTTTTGGGGTCTACGTTGGGATTCACGCGAATACTGACCGGCGCGCGCAGGCCCAGCTCAAGTGCTACCTCTGACAACACATCGAGCTCGGCCTCGCTTTCAACATTAAAGCAGCCGATGCCAGCTGTCAGTGCGCCGCGCATCTCAACACGCGTTTTACCCACGCCTGAAAAAATGACTTTTTTAACATCACCGCCAGCCGCCACCACGCGTGCCAGCTCGCCGCTGGAAACAATGTCAAAACCGCAGCCTGCTGCGGCAAAAACCTGCAGGATGCCGAGCGTCGAGTTGGCCTTCATGCCGTAGCAGATTTGCGCGTTGCGCCCGGCAAAGCCGCGCTGGTAAGCGGCCAGTGCGTGGAGCATGGCAGCTTTGGAATAGACAAACAAAGGCGTGCCGTGCGCTTGCGCCAGCGTTCTCAAGGCCATGCCATCAACGCAAAGCTGACCATCTTGATAAGCGACGAACGGCTGGCCAGGAAGTGAGTGTGCTTGGCTCATTGGGCGGGCGATGGAGCTGATGCGGGTGATGCGGGTGAGAGGGGTGAAGTAATCGGCGGGGCGACATTGCTGCTGGAGAACGAGCTGTACGACACACTTTGCGGCGCTAAAAAAAGAGGGCCTTTTTGGCCGCAGGCAGCCAGCGTGCCCAACGCAAACATGGCCGCTATGATTTGGGGTAGAAAAAACATGACCGGATTGTAATGACCGACCTCGACTATTTAAACCATGCCGAAAAAGCCCTGGCGGCCATTGAGCTGGCCTGCGACCGCATTAACGACGCGAGTGATGCCGACATCGACAATCAACGCACTGGCGGCATGATCACTCTAACCTTTGGCAACCACAGCCAGATCATCATCAACCTGCAAAAACCGTTGCAGGAAATCTGGATGGCGGCACGCTCTGGCGGCTTTCATTACAAACTCGTCAACGGCCAGTGGCTGGACACCAAGACCGGTGATGAATTGTTTGCAGCCCTCACGCAAAGCGCCACCGACCAGGCCGGCCAGGCCGTCGTTTTCAGTTATTGAACAAATCAAGAATCCGCTTTTTCTCATCAACCGGCGGCAAGACCGAGATCGGCAAGCCGGTCACCGGTGCTGGCGCGCCATCTGCTGCGGGCGCGGCGGCCGGTACGCCGACGCTTCTGACACCTGCGCCTCGTGCGTATTCGTCGTAATACCACTCGCCGCCGACGTTTACCACGCCTTCGGGCACGGCCATCTCGGCAACCGGAACGCCCTTGAGCGCGTGGCCCATAAAGTCAATCCAGACCGGCAGGCTCAAGCCGCCGCCGGTTTCGCGGTCACCGAGTTTTTTCGGCGTGTCGTAACCCATCCACACGGCTGCAGTCAGCGTGGGCTGGTAGCCCACAAACCAGGTGTCGATCGAATCGTTGGTGGTGCCGGTTTTGCCGTATAGATCAGGCCGCTTCAAGGTTGCCTGCGCCTTGGCTGCCGTGCCGGAGCGCGCGACTTCCTGCAGCAGGCTGGACATGATGAAAGCATTGCGTGCATCAATGCCGCGTGCAGACTCCTTGAGCACTGAAGCTTTGGTCTCCACCAGGACCTTGCCTCTTTGGTCTGTGATCCTGGTGATCAGATAGGGGCTGATGCGATACCCGCCATTGGCAAAAACGGAATAAGCCGTGGCCATCTGGATCGGCGTGACCGAGCCCGCGCCGAGGGCCATCGTCAGATATGCAGGGTGTTTTTCAGCCTCAAAGCCAAAGCGGGTGATCCAGTCCTGGCCATATGACGCGCCGATGGACTGCAGGATGCGAATAGAAATCATATTTTTTGATTTCTTCAAAGCAGTGCGCATGCTCATCGGGCCTTCAAAGGTGCCATCGTAGTTTTTTGGTTCCCAGGGCTGGCCACCGGTGACGCCCGCATCAAAAAACAGCGGCGCATCGTTAATGACGGTGGCGGGCGTGAAGCCCTTTTCAAGCGCGGCTGAATAAATAAACGGTTTGAAGCTTGAACCCGGTTGCCGCCAGGCCTGTGTCACGTGGTTGAATTTGTTTTTTTCAAAGTCAAAGCCGCCGACCAGCGCGCGGATGGCGCCGCTTCTTGGGTCGAGCGCCACAAAAGCGCCTTCAACTTCCGGCAACTGGGTGATCTCCCAGCTGCCCTTGGGTGTTTTTGCCACCCGAATCACGGCGCCGCGGCGTATCTTGATGTTGGGCGCTGCCTTGTCGGCCAGGCCCGACTGTGCAGGTCTCAATCCTTCACCCGTGATTTCAATACTTTCACTGTTTTGCCGCATCGCCAAAATCCGCTTCGGATTGGCGTCCAGCACCACGGCTGACATGACATCACCGTTGTCTGGGCTGTCTGTGAGCGCGTCGTCAATCGCGTCTTCGGCTTCTTTGGCATCTTGCGGAACGTCGACAAACTTTTCCGGGCCCCGGTAAATCTGGCGGCGCTCGTAGTCCATGATGCCCTTGCGCAGCGCCTTGTAAGCAGCGGTCTGATCGGCCGCGCTCAAGGTGGTGTACACGTTCAGGCCGCGCGTGTAGGTCTGCTCGCCGTACTGGTTAAAGACCAGTTGGCGCACTGTTTCTGAAATGTATTCAGCGTGCACACGGCCAGCGTCCGGTCCGGTCTTGACGACCAACTCTTCTGCTTTGGCGGCAACGGCTTGCTCGGCAGTGATAAAACCGTTGTCTTGCATCCGCTCGATGATGTACAGCTGCCGGGCCCTAGCGCGTTTTGGGTTGACGACCGGGTTGTAGGCCGAAGGTGCTTTGGGCAGCCCCGCCAGCATCGCGGCTTCTGCAATGCTGATGTCTTTGAGCGGCTTGCCAAAGTAGGTTTCCGATGCGGCTGCAAAGCCGTAAGCCCGGTTGCCCAAGAAAATCTGGTTCATGTAGATTTCCAGAATCTGGTCTTTGCTTAGCATGTGTTCCAGCTTGAACGTCAGCAAAATCTCGTAGATTTTCCGGGTGTAGGTTTTTTCAGCCGACAGGTACACATTGCGCGCCACCTGCATGGTGATGGTCGACGCACCCTGCGCCTTGGTCCGCCCCACATTGGCCAAGCCCGCGCGAATCACACCGAGGTAGTCCACCCCGCCGTGCGAGAAAAAGCGGGCGTCTTCGATGGCCAGCACTGCATCTTTCATGACCTTGGGGATGTCCTTGATCGGTGTCAGGCTGCGGCGCTCTTCGCCAAACTCGCCCATCACAATGCCGTCCGACGAGTAAACCCGCATCGGCAACTTGGGCCGATAGTCCGACAGGTCCGAAATGTCTGGCAAATTGGGATACGCAACAGCCAGCGCCACAGCGATCACCATCAACAAGCTCAAGATCCCGGCTACCGCCAGGCCACCTCCCCAAAGCGTCAGCCTCAGCAGCCAGGTCAGCCAGACTGGCTGCGGCTGTCGCTTCAGGCTGGCTTGAAGGGCCGTCGCTGACTCTGGGGGTGTGGAAGGGGACTTTGAAAAAGGCATGGTGGCAATCGTAGACGGACAATTCCATTATAAAAACGCGCCGTTGGTAAAAAGCCGGGCGACGTCTTCAAAGTACAGATTCTTACGTTGCGATGTCCGGCAGCTTTTTTTTCAGCGATTCAGCATGTTTTGTCAAAACGTCGGTTTTTGACAACGGTCGCAACTCACAAAATCGAAAAAATCCTTACTGCACAAAGAGCTTACTGATAATATTGAAGTGATTTCTTAAGTATGCAACACTTACATTTAGCCATGATTTGGGAACCGTTTTGATCTCTTTGGGGTCTTTATTAAACCGCCAAGACCCGCCTTTGCTGGGTCTTGACATCAGCTCGTCCAGCGTCAAGCTGGTTGAACTCAGCCGTGACAGGGCGGGCAATCTTGTGCTTGACCGGTGCGCCATTGAGCCACTGGAGCGCGGCTGGATCACCGATGGCAATGTCGAAAAGTTCGACGAGGTCGCTGAGGCCGTTCGCCGCGTCGTCAAAAAAAGCGGCACCAAAACCAAATTGGTGGCCATGGCTTTGCCAGCGTCAGCGGTCATCACCAAAAAAATTATCCTGCCTGGCGGTTTGAGCGAGTCGGAACTGGAAGCGCAGGTCGAGTCAGAAGCCAATCAATACATCCCTTTCTCGCTCGATGAAGTCAGCCTCGATTTTTGTGTAGTCGGGCCCAGTGCAACGTCTACCGGCGATGTCGAGGTGTTGATCGCGGCCTCCCGCAAGGAAAAGGTGCAAGACCGGCAGGGTTTGGCCGAAGCGGCAGGCCTGAAGCCCATTGTGGTGGACGTTGAGTCGTATGCCTCGCGGTTGGCCACAGCCCGTTTGATCGAAAATCTGCCGGCCAAAGGCCTGGACACACTCGTTGCGCTGTTTGAAGTGGGCGCGTTGACAACCAGCATGCAGGTGCTCAAAAACGACGAGGTGCTGTACGAACGCGATCAGGCGTTTGGCGGTGCGCAGCTGACACAGTTGATCGTGCGGCAGTATGGGTTTTCTCCAGAAGAAGCTGAAAGCAAAAAACGCAGCGGCGATTTGCCCGAAGACTATGAGTCGGGCGTGTTGAAACCTTTTGTAGAAAGCATGGCCCAGGAAATCGGGCGTGCGCTGCAATTTTTCTTTACCAGCACACCGCACAACAAAGTCGACTATGTCATGCTGGCGGGCGGGTCGTCCTCTTTGCCCGGGCTTACCGAATCAGTGACCCAGCAAACGAGTTTTGCCTGCATGCAAGCCGATCCGTTTGAAGGCATGACGGTGGGAAGTAATGTGCGTGAAAAGAAAATGCGGCGTGAAGTTGCGTCTTATCTGACCGCTTGCGGCCTGGCCTTGCGGAGGTATCTGCGGTGATTTTGATCAACTTGTTGCCGCACCGAGAGGTGGCCCGCAAGCAAAAGCGTGAATTCTTTTTCATCACGCTGGGTATTGCAGCGCTTATTGGCGGGCTTGTCTGTGGGGGTGTTTACTCTTGGTACCAGGCCCAAATTTCTGGCCAACGAGACAAAAACACGATTCTGAAAAGAGAGATCACCAAGCTCGAAGGTCAAATCAAGGACATTGCCGGGCTGCAGCAGGAAATTGCGGCCCTTCGCGCAAGGCAAAGTGCTGTCGAAGAACTGCAGGGTAACCGCAATCTTCCGGTTTATTTGCTGACAGAACTGGTCAAGCAACTGCCAGACGGTGTCTACATCACCAGCATGAAGCAGGACAACCAGCTCGTTTTGATGACGGGCGTTGCGCAGTCCAACGAGCGGGTGTCGGAGTTGCTGCGTAATTTGGCCAACAACAGCCCCTGGCTGACGCGGCCCGAACTGGTCGAAATCACCGCTTCCAGCGTTGCCTTGACGGCGCGCGACCAGCGGCGGGTGTCCAACTTTTCGATGCGGGTGTCTCTCAAGCGTGCCAGCGATCAGCCAAAAACATCGGCTTCGGCGGCAGTTGCAACGCCTGCAACATCGGCGTCCCCTGCCGCAAAACCTCCGCAGCCAGCCGCCAGCGCTGCGAAAATCTGAGGCAGAGATTTATGGCAAAAATTCCAAAATTAGAGCTTGATCTCGCTGGTGTGAAAGACACTTTGAAAGCGCAATTTGTCGGGCTCAACCCGAACGACCCGCCTTCATGGCCCGCACTGCCACGTTACCTGTTATGCGTCGCTGTGGCGGTGGTTGTGATCGTCGCGCTCTGGTTTGCGTGGCTCAGCGCGTCTGACGATGAATTGACAGCAGAGCGCGCCACGGAAGTCAAACTTCGCGATGACTTCACCAAAAAGCTGGGACAGGCCGCCAGCCTTGATGCTTTGAGAAAGCAGCGCGAGCAGGTTCAGCAGTACGTCACCCAAATTGAAAAGCAGTTACCCAGCAAAGCTGAAATGGATGCACTGCTGTCTGACATCAACCAGGCTGGTTTGGGGCGCAGCTTGCAGTTTGAGTTGTTCCGGCCGGGCCAAGTCAGCGTCAAGGAATACTACGCCGAGTTGCCGATCGCTGTGCGTGTCACAGGTCGCTACCACGACATGGGCGCTTTTGCGGCTGACATTGCCAATCTGTCCAGGATTGTGACGCTCAACAATTTGACGTTGACACCGTCCAAAGAAGGAACGCTGACGATGGACACTACAGCTAAAACTTTCCGCTATCTGGACAGTGAAGAAGTGGCGTTGCAGCGCAAGGCAGCAGCTCCAGGCAAGGGCGATAAAAAATGACCGTCAGCCGTCAACATCTAACCCTTTGCATGTTCTGCCTGTCACTTCTGGCGGGCTGCAGCGCGTCTGACGAAGAGCAATTGCAACAGTGGATGACCGAGCAGCGCAACCAGACCAGACCAAAAGTCGAACGTTTGCCCGAGCCGACAAAATTTACGCCGCAAGCGTACGCCGAGGAAGCGTCGGTCGAGCCGTTTAGCAGTCAGAAGTTGGCACAAGCGCTCAAGCGAGACTCAAACCAGGCAACTGCCAACGCAGCCCTGATTGCCCCGGAACTGGCACGCCGCAAAGAGCCGCTGGAGGCTTCCCCGCTGGATGCAGTTGCCATGGTCGGCAGCCTCGTCAAGGTTGGGCAACCTGTCGCCTTGGTACGGGTTGACAACTTGCTTTACCAGGTCCGGGTGGGTAACTATCTGGGCCAGAACTTCGGAAAAATCACAAAGGTTTCCGAAACAGGCATCAGCCTGCGTGAGATCGTCCAGGACGCTGCTGGTGAATGGATTGAACGGACAGCGACTTTACAGCTTCAAGAGGTAACAAAATGAACAAGCACGCAGGTTTTATACAAGCAGGCGGTGCGTCAACGGCATGGCGGTTTTTGCGGGACATGACGACGATCACAAAGCAGGCGTTTTTGATCACGCTGTTTTTTTTGCTCACTCCCGCAGCCCAGTCACAAGGCACGAACGCCATCCAGTCCGTGGCTGGCTCTGTGCGGGGCGGCTCTGAAGTGATTCGCATTGACCTGACCGAACCTTTAACGGCTGTTCCAACTGGTTTTAGCATTCAAACTCCAGCCCGTATCGCGCTTGATTTTCCTGGCGTTTCCAACGCCATGGGCCGAACCGCCGTAGACATGAATCTGGGCAACCTGCGCTCGGCCAATGTGGTGCAGGCCGGAGAGCGCACGCGGGTAGTTTTGAATTTAAAAGCCGCCACTGCATACAAAGCTGAAATTCAAGGCAAATCGCTTTTCATCACGCTTGACCCGGTAGTGGCCACCGCCCCCAGCGCCATTGCCCCGCCTGCATTTGCCGAAAATCGCAACCGTGACATCTTGCCTTTGAAAGACCTCGACTTCCGGCGCGGCACAGACAATTCGGGGCGAATCGTCGTTGACTTGCCCAACAACCAGGTCGGTGTGGATATCCGCCAACAAGGTCAAACCCTGGTCGTTGAGTTTCTCAAGACGGCGTTGCCCGAAGGCCTTCGACGCAAACTTGACGTGTCTGATTTTGGCACCCCAGTGCAGAGCGTCACCACCTTTCAAACGGGCGACAGAGTCCGCATGGTGATCGAGCCCAAGGGTTTGTGGGAGCACAGTGCCTACCAAAGTGACAACCAGTTTGTGGTGGAAGTCAGGCAACAAAAAATTGACGCCAACAAGTTAACCCAGGGCCCAGGATACGCCGGGGAAAAACTGTCATTGAATTTCCAGAACATCGAAATCCGCTCACTTCTGCAAGTGATTGCCGACTTTACCAATTTCAACATCGTCGCATCCGACACTGTGACGGGTGCCGTGACGCTGCGTTTGAAAGATGTGCCGTGGGACCAGGCGCTGGACATTATTTTGCAGGCCAGAGGCCTGGGCATGCGCAAGACTGGCAACGTGCTGTTGATTGCCCCGAAAGACGAGCTGATCGCTAAGGAGAAGCAGGAGCTGGAGTCTAAAAACGCGGTCGAAAACCTCGAACCTCTGCGCACCCAGGATTTCAGGCTCAACTACGCAAAAGCGGTGGATATTGCAACCGCCCTCAGAGGAGTGACAACCGGAACGACTGGCGCCAGTCGAATCCTGTCCGCCCGCGGTAGTGCGCTGGCAGAGGCGCGCACCAATCAGCTGTTTGTGACGGACATCCCTTCAAAACTCGAGCAGGTTCAGGCGTTGATCGCCAAGCTCGACATTCCGGTTCGGCAGGTGTTGATTGAAGCGCGGATCGTTGAGGCTTCAGATTCGTTTGGCAAGTCACTGGGCGTCCGATTGGGTGGCAGGCCCATTACAGTTAACAACAGCAATAATTCGCAATTCGGCTCAACCTATATCGCCCCAAATATCCCTGTTGGAACCGCGCCACCGCTTGGTGGAAACTTCGGCACCAACAGTGGCGACTTCATCAACCTGCCCGCGTTGGGTCAAAACGGATTTCCTGCATCCACCTTCGCCATCTCCCTTTTTTCGTCTAGCTTGTCAAGACTGCTCAATCTTGAGATTTCGGCTGCTGAATCGGATGGCAGGGGCAAAATTGTGTCGAGCCCGCGCATCGTTACTGCCGATCAGGTAAAAGCGTTGATCGAGCAGGGCACAGAGCTGCCCTACCAGCAGGCGACCTCGAGTGGCGCCACGTCAATTGCGTTTCGCAAAGCCAATCTGAAACTTGAAGTTACTCCGCAAATCACCCCCGAAGGCAATATCATCCTCAATGTTGACGTGAACAAAGACAGCGTGGGTCAATCTACTGCCAACGGCTTTGCCATCAACACAAAGCACATTCAGACTCAAGTGCTCGTCGAAAATGGCGGAACGGTGGTGATAGGGGGCATCTACGAACAAGCTGATCGCGACGACGAAACCAAAACGCCATTTTTTGGCGATTTGCCGGTTCTTGGCAACCTCTTCAAGCAAAAAACGCGTACCGCCACCAAGTCTGAGCTGCTGGTGTTCATCACGCCCAAAACCTTGACCAATGGCGCACCGCTGCGTTAACTAAGCGGGTCTCGGGTTTGCGGGCAATATGCCCTGTGCCCGGCCTTAAAAAATTGAATCCCGCATCCGTCGCCATCGCCATCGCCATCGCCTTCGTCGGCTTGCCGGGCTCAGGCAAGTCGACGATTGGCCGGCAATTGGCCCGACGGCTTGACGTCCGGTTTTTCGACTCCGACAACATCATCGAGCGGCGTATTGGCGTGTCGATACGTGAGTTTTTCGAGCGGGAAGGCGAAGACGCTTTCCGCGATATTGAGCAGGAGGTGATCGGTGATCTCACTCAAAATGCCGGCTGCGTGCTGTCAACTGGCGGCGGCGTGGTTTTAAGGCAAACCAGCCGCGACAACTTGCGCCAGCGCTGCCACACGGTATACCTGCACTCCGCACCTGATGAGGTTTTCAGGCGGTTGCGTCACGACCAAAACCGGCCGCTGCTGCAAGTGGCCGACCCGTTGGCGCGCCTGATCGAGCTTTACGCGGTTCGCGATCCGCTCTACCGCGAGGCGGCGCAGTTTGTTATTGAAACAGGTCGGCCCTCGGTGTCAACCCTTGTTCATACGATTTTGATGCAGCTGGAGCTGGCCGGTCTTGTCACTGAGCAGCGCTAAAAGTGCGTGCGGGGCATGAGCTTGAAAATTCAGCGCCTACACTTCAAGCATGCAAGTGAGCTCTCCTTTTCGTTCCGCTACCGCATCTGCGCAAGTGCACATCGCCCTGGCTGACCGCAGCTACCCCATCGTCATCGGTTCCGGCTTGCTCGGGCATGCGTCAACCTACCAGCATGTGCCGCATGCCAGCACCGCCTTGATCGTTTCCAACACCACCGTTGCGCCGCTGTATGCCGTGCAGCTGCAGAACGCCTTGCAGGCACGCTACCCAAAGGTTCTGTTGCTGGAATTGCCCGATGGCGAAGCGCACAAAGATTGGCCCACGCTGCAACG
Organism: Polaromonas sp.; assembly: GCA_025363315.1. GTDB lineage: Bacteria > Pseudomonadota > Gammaproteobacteria > Burkholderiales > Burkholderiaceae_C > Polaromonas. Next base: position 11,290 of record JANYED010000203.1, on the reverse strand, counting down.
AATATTTGATGCGCTGCTGGGCAATGGCTGTGACCGCAAAACCGTGCTGTTTGCCTTGGGCGGTGGTGTGGTAGGCGACATGACAGGTTTTGCCGCTGCCAGCTACATGCGTGGCGTCCCGTTTGTGCAGGTGCCTACAACGCTGCTGGCGCAGGTCGATTCATCCGTTGGCGGTAAAACTGCCATCAATCACCCGCTGGGTAAGAACATGATTGGCTCTTTTTACCAGCCACAGCTGGTGGTGTGCGACCTAGACGCGCTGAAAACCTTGCCAAAGCGCGAGTTGAGCGCTGGCCTGGCAGAGATCATCAAGTACGGCCCAATTGCCGACATGGCCTTTTTCGACTGGATTGAAACCTATATCGATGCGCTGATGGCCAGTGAGCCAGCCGCCCTCGCGCAGGCCATTCAGCGCAGTTGCGAGATCAAGGCGCATGTGGTGGGCCAGGACGAGCGTGAACAGGGGCTGCGCGCCATTTTGAACTTTGGCCACACCTTTGGCCATGCCATCGAGTCTGGCCTGGGCTACGGTCATTGGCTGCATGGCGAAGGCGTGGGCTGCGGCATGGTGATGGCGGTGCATTTGTCGCAGCGCCTGGGTTTGGTAGACAGCGCTTTTGTCGAGCGCCTGACGCGCTTGATTGAACGCGCCGGCCTGCCCGTTAAAGGGCCCGTTCTTGACGAACGTGACAACGCCGGGCGTTACCTTGACCTGATGCAGATCGACAAAAAATCCGAAGCCGGCGAGATCCGTTTTGTACTGATTGATGGGCCAGGCAAGGCTGTTGTGCGCCCTGCGCCTGCCGCACTGGTGCGGGAAGTGCTTGACACTTGCTGCGCTTGAAGTATTTAATTGCTATACGTTTAATAGCTGCTCGCGCCCGAATTTATTGGCCTAGAGACATATTTAACACTTAAAACGGCGCTTTACATGGCTCTTGCATCTGTTTTGGCGCCCTATGCCTGCGACCCGGCAAAGTCGCGAGGCCGGCGGTTTGTGGAAACCCCAGCGCCGACGCGGTCTGACTTTCAACGCGACCGTGACCGCATCGTCCATTCCACCGCGTTTCGCCGCCTGGTCTACAAAACCCAGGTGTTTTTGAACCACGAAGGTGACCTGTTTCGCACGCGCCTGACGCATTCGCTGGAAGTGGCCCAGCTCGGCCGCTCGATTGCCCGAACCCTGCGCCTGAACGAAGACTTGGTAGAAACCATTGCGCTGGCGCATGACCTAGGCCACACGCCGTTCGGGCATGCCGGGCAAGATGCCCTCAACGAATGCCTGAAGAACCACAACCCGGACAGCGCTGGGTTTGAGCACAACCTGCAAAGCCTGCGCGTGGTGGATTGCCTTGAAGAACGCTACCCCAGCTACGACGGCCTGAACCTCACGTTTGAGACCCGCGAAGGGATTTTGAAGCATTGTTCGCGCCGCAATGCCCGGCACATCGAAGCGCGCGAGCCTGGCGGTGTGGCGCGGCGGTTTATTGATCAAGCGGGTAGCCCCGCACCCTGGCTGCAACCCAGCCTGGAGGCGCAGCTGGCCAACTTGGCTGACGAGATTGCGTACAACGCCCATGACATTGACGACGGTGTGCGCTCCGGCCTTTTGAGCCTGGAGCAATTGCAAAGCGTGGAACTGTTCCAGTATCACAGCCGCAAAGCCCTGCTGGCGCACCCGGCTCTCAAAGGCCGCCGGCTGCTGTTTGAAACCATCCGCCTGATGCTCAGTGCCCAGGTGTACGACGTGATGCACGCCACTGGTCAGGCATTAAAACAAGCCGTGCCGCCAGACGTGACGGCTGTGCGCCGGCACGCGGTGCTGGTGCGGTTCAGCCCTGCGATGGCTGCCCAGTCAGCGGCTTTGAAAAACTTTTTACTTCACAACCTTTACCGCCACCCGCGCGTGCTAGATAAAACCGAGGCCGCCCAGCAAGTCGTACGCGAATTATTTGCCGCCTATATGGCCGACTCAGCGCAAATGCGGCGTGCCGAAACGGCAGAAAACACCGAAAAACTGGACGCTGATATCCTGCATTCGCCCTCTGCCAAGCGCGAGCGCGGGGTGGCCGACTACATTGCCGGCATGACAGACCGCTTTGCTGCAAAAGAGCATGAGCGGCTTAGCGGACGGGCCATGTTTGCGGCGTGAGCAAGCCGGCGCGCTGACCGTGATTGGGCCAACCCAGCGGGTTTGCTGCCGGTTAAATCCGGTTTTCCAGTGCGGCATAGGCTTATGACGTCTTGGCATATGGCCAGTCTGGCTTTTAAGGCCCGCAGGCGTTAGGCTAATGAAAATATCAACATTTTGTGACATTTTCACAAGTCGGCCCGCAAACGCATCTGGTCCGGCATTAAAGGTGCTTGCCCTCATGGTTTGAGTTACCCCAAAAACCAAAGGTCAAGTCATGCATTTCAACCGCCGCAGATTCATTCGAACCGGCTTGTCTGGCAGCGCGCTGGTGGCGAGTCCGGCGCTTTTTGCCCAAGCCAAAAGCGGGCGCAAACTAGTCTTGGGGCAGTCTGTGCCACTAACCGGCGCAGCCGACCAGATCGGCCTGGCCTACTTCAATGGTGCCAAGATGTACTTTGACGCTATCAACGCCAAAAACGGCGCCGCTGGCTACAAGATCGAGCTCAAAACACTTGACGACGGCTACAGCGCCACCAAAGCCGCTGCCAATGCCAAGCTGTTGATAGACGAGGGCGTTGACGCACTTTTCGGCTTTGCCGGTACTGCCAGCTGTGATGCCGCTTATGCCGTGACCAAAACATCAGGCATACCGTTTTTTGCGCCCTTTGCGGCTTCAGACACGCTGCACGAGGCCGGTTCAAACAATGTGTTTCATGTGCGGCCCGCTTTATCTGACGAGGCTTACAAAGTCGTGCGCCACTGCGCCACGCTCAACCAGGACCGCATCGCCGTGTTTGCCGAAGACGACGCCATGGGCCGCGCCGGCATTGCCGCCATCACGCAAGCATTGGTTGATCTGAAACGCCCGGCAGTGGTAGCCAGTGCGCTGTCGCCCGTCAACAGCGACAAGGTCGACGCGGCTGTAGCCACGCTGATGAAAGCTAACCCCCAGGCCATCGTTCAAGTCAGCCTGTTTAACTCATCAGCAGCGTTTATTCGCAAGGCGCGAAAGGCTGGGTATGGCGGTCAGTTCTTGACTTTCTCCGTCGTCGGCATTGACCCCCTGTATACCGCGCTGGGCAAAGAAATCGGCGGCATCGTTATTTCACAGGTCGTGCCCTCGCCACGTAGCATCGGCACGCCGCTGGTCAAGGAATATCTGGACGTGCTCAACCAGACTGACCAAACGCCCAGCTACGAAAGCGTAGAAGGCTACGTTGCCGCGCGCGCGTTCGCCGAAGGCGTGCGGCGCGCTGCGTCTGGTAGCGGCAAGCCAGACAAAGCAGGATTGCAAAAAGCGTTTGAGTCCATGACCGACTACGACATGAGTGGATTTAGAGTCAACCTGCGCGCCAAAAAGTACGAGTCAGTCCGCGCCGTAGACCTGGTGACCATCACGCCGGATGGGAAAGTGGTGCGTTGAGGGATTTTGATTACTGCTATTTAATTAGTTGCTGGTCGCGCCCGTATCTATTGGTCTAGAGGCCTAAAACATAGGTGGAGATAAACGGGAACAGAGCTTAATTAGAATCTGACCCCAATTTTGCCACCGTGTTTATCCATCAGACTTAAGTCAATGGTGCAAGTAATCATTTCAGTTGATAAACAAGCAAACACTTTGACTAGCCTGGGTGGTTGCGTTCTGCTTCGACATCATCAGGCAGCCGCGTTTTTAGCAGCGCTTGTGCAAGGTGCTGAATGTACGGGTCGCCCGGCTGAAAAACACTTGTCTTTGGTTGCCATGACGGCCGTGTGGAACGACTACTCTGGTACCTGCGAGCCTGACCGCACTGCAATTCAGCAATTGTTGCAGTCAGTCAATGCGGGCTTGGCGGCAGTACGGTCAGCAAGCCAGGTGTTGAGCCTGCCGCGCAAAGCCACTGTGGGGGGTCATGGTGGCTGGAGATTGCTGCTGGTGAGCAGTGGAGCGTCGAGGTTTCTCAGCCAAATCAAATATGGCGACAGGTTACTCGGCAAGAATGAAGCGCAGCAGGTTTGTTCACTGCTGCTTAACAAACTTTGGGCTCGTCCGGGCCCAAAGTGGTCTCAAATACCTGCTAATTGAAACTGATAAGTGACCGGATCCGCGACCCGTTGCGATTTGTGTAGTTCACTTGCACCTCAGAATAATTTTTGAGCGCAAGGGTAACTGGATCTGCTGTCACGTTGATGGTTCCGGAAAGGGCGTTACTTGCTGGGTAAATGTCTGTGAATTTTGCGACCCTAGGAAATGCCGGAAGGCCCGTTGTGGACAGTGCTCCTTCCGCGTATGCCTCAACAAAACTTAATTTAAAGGCGTTGGTCGCGACAAACAGCGGCGCTGTCCAGGATAGTGCCCCCACGTAAGCTTGTCCGGACAACTCTGAAGCGGCGACTGCTGCAGTCGAACTTGACGACGATATTTTAGGGAATTTATCGTTATTGACATTACCAGTTACGTTCATGTCTACAAAACTGATCGGCAGGCTGTCTAATTGCGCTGTATATGTGGCAATGGGCGTCTTGCCAGCTTGTCCATTAACGGTTTTCCAGCCATCGTCGTTGTAAATTTTGAAGGTGTAGGTTCCGGTGGTGATGCCTACTTGACTTAGCCGATCATCGGATGCAGCCGCCAATGTCGTGGAGTTACCCGTAGTGCTATCTGGCAGATTCATCGACACCCCCCATTGCGAACTGCTGGCCCCGCCAGTTGCGCAGTCAGCTAAAGCCGCACTTCCAGGGGAGCTGCCATTCGGTAGGCGGCAGAGGGGAAAGACGCTGTCTTCAGTCAGACTTGTGTAATTGCCGAGTTTGCCCGCTAACAGTGGGTCTGATTTCAACAGGCGGGGCGATAGCATCTTGATGCTCCAAGGGGTTAAGACGTTTGACACCGTCAAAAAGCCCGGACCTGTAACAACGGCGTAGGTTGCATTGCCCATTGGGTCCTGGATGCGAAAGCTGACCTGTCTACTGTAAAACACCGGGACAACTTGCGGCTGGCCTGCAGGGACGTTGGCGTATGTTTGCGTAAAGCCAGGGATCGTTGTCGTTGAAAAGGGAGTTGTTTGGCCTGGTGCCAAAAGCCTCAACCTACTACGAAGCTCAAATTGGTCGGTACGCGTCGTTTCTGCGCGTATGTCGACGCTCACCATCTGGCGGTCGCCAAACAAGCGCACATCGGGGCTGTTTTGTGCGGTTGCGCAGCTGCCAGACGAGCTGCCAGTAATCAATGTCAAGTTCGCAGCGTTGTCCACTGAGCCGTCTTTGTAATTGATGGCGTATTGCACATCAATTTCCCGGCGGGCCGTACCGTCAGGGTTGGTAGTGTTGCGGTCAGCTGTAACGACCGGATTGACTCGAGTGGAGCCGATTCGATAAGCGCTGGATGAAGGGTTCACTGCCCAATCCGCGTCGTAGTTGCTAATGGCGTTAGCTTTTGTTCGCCCGCCATTCAAATAGCAGCCGTCGTACGTGCTCGTAACGGCAGCGCCAGTTGACACAAGTGAAGTTGCAATTGAGCTGTCCAATGAAGCCAAATATGTTGTGGCAATTTGAAGTGCTGTTGGTGGTGGAGCTACGCTTGGAGAGTCCCCGCTGCCGCCACCGCAAGCAGCCAAGCCTGCAAGAGCTAAGCTCGCTGCCGCCAGCTTGAATAATTTTTGATATGTCAGTTTCATTTTCCAGTTTCCTCGATTCGGGTTTAACGGCACTAATGTTTGAAGTCGCACAGAAATACTATTTGATACACAACGTTTTGAAATGTGTCACTTGTGTCTAAGTCGGCAGCTAGGGTTGCTACTTAATGCTTCTTGTTCGTAAGTCATTGAAACTCTCGGCAATGAATGAGGTTGAAATTTCAATTGATATTGCCAACAACACCCTAACAAACAAGGGAACGCGTGTAACTCTTCGGCACCACCAAACAGCAGCGTTTTTGGCAGCGCTTGTGCAGCGTGCTGAATGTACGGGTCGCCTGGCTGAAAAACACTTGTCTTTGGCTGCCATGTCTGCCATATGGAACGATCAATCAGGCACCTGCGAGCCTGACCGCACTGCCATGCGGCGGTTGTTGCAGTCAGTCAATGCTGGCTTGCAGGAAGTACGTTCAGCCAGCCGCGTCATGAGCCTGCCGCGCAAGGCCACTGTGGGGCCGTGGTGGCTGGAGATTGCTGCTGGTGAGCAGTGGAGCGTCGAGGCTTCCAAGCCAAATCGCACCGCAGATTTGCAGGGGCTGGTGGCGCTGGGGCATGAATCTGGCGGTGTTGGCGAACCGGTATTGAGCGAAGCTGCGCAAAGCCCCGGCTTGACCCTGCAGCGTGAGCCGACGGCTACCCTAAACGCAGTGGCGGCACTAGTTGTGGCTGACGCGCTGGCACGGCAAGCCCAGTACGAGGACGCAGTTAAACATTTGAGTGAAATGGCTGCTCAACTAAGTTTGTCGCCTGACGGCGCTGTTGTGTTTGAACTGCGCAAGATTCGCTGGCTGCGCCGGTTAGGCCAGCGTGACGCCGCATGGGTGTTGGTCGCAGGCGCACAGCAGCATGTGCCGCGGGCGCACCGGGAGGCAAAAGGCGCACTGACAGCTGAACTGACAATGCAGACAGCGCGCTTGTCGTATGACGCAGACCCAACCAAGAACGCCAATAAAATTAACTTTGAACGCTTGGGCCAGCAAATTGACCAGGCAGGCTCGCCCAAGCTTTTGTGGGAGCTCGCCAACCTACAGGCGCTGACCTATCGGCGCAAATTGCAAGCGCTAATGGCGCGTACTGTGCCACCGCAGTTGGCCACGTTGCAGCGCGTGAATGCGCAAGTCAACAACAGCTTTTGCGCTGCCCTGTTTTGGCTTGCCGTGGCAGATGACCCGTACCACTTGCAGGGCGTGCTGGTTAACTATGCCTACCACTTACAGTGGCCGCTACAGCTGCAGCACACAGCTTTGGTGCAGTCAGCAGCGGTGGTGTTTGACGTGGTCAAGGCCTGGCGCCTGAGCCAAGCGCTGATCGAAAAATTTGATTTGCCTGAAGACAGTGCCTGGGACTTCATCATGCTGGCTGACTTGTGGCTTGGGCACAGCGGTGCCAGAGATTTGATGCGCAACGATTGGCGCTTGTGGCCTAGCCAGCGTTCACCTGCCGAGGCGGCTTTTTATGAGCGTGGTGTGGCGCTGGCCAGGCAAACAGGTGATGCGCGCCAACAGGTGCTGGCGCTTGACCGATGCGCTGCTTTTTGCAAAGAAAGTAGTGACTGGCAACGCGGTGTCGCGGCACTCAAAGAGCGGGACGATTTGATTGCCACCTGCGAGCAACTGGCCGCGCAAATTGATAAAGAAGTCCTGTGGGCAGGTGGCGGGCGGGACTGGAAGAAACCTTTGGCAACGCGCTAGATTGCTGTAACGCATCAGGCAATACTATATAAATCATAGCTGCTTGCGCCCGTATCATAAGGGCTACAGCCTGATTTGATAAAATAAAAAGCAGAAAATAGCTGCTTCAAAGCGCAACGTCGGCCCAAACGGTTAGCTTGCGGCGCTGGCCTTGCCAGACGTTGTCAGCACCTGTCAGTGCCCGCACGTAACTCTTGTCGAGCAAGTTGTCTAGGCGAATGCCCCATTGGATTGACTTGCCAGAGTTTGCGGGGCTTGCAGACGCGGGTGCTTGCCACCGTGCGCCATACATCACGTAGCCAGGGGCGCTGAAGCTTTCCGTCGCGTCACCAGCCAGCTTGCCAGCGCCTTGCGCTTGCAGTGCCAATACCCCAAGAGCGGTTTTGGCCGACACGCCGGCTGAACCAAACTTTGCAGGCACGCCAGTCAGTTGATTGCCCTGGGCGGCTGTTGCGTTCAAGATTCTTGCGTTTTGTTGCGTTATTGCTGATTTAAAGGACATTGGGCCGTAGTCGAGGTCTAAAGCGGCTGTAATACCGGTTGAACGCACAGCGCCAATCAATACAAAAGCGTCTGGGTCAGCCGGGTCGCGCCGGGGCAAGTTGGTTTGGGCAATATCAAAAAGTTGAAGGCTTGCTTTTCCGCTTGTGAATGTGTTTAGCTCAGCGCCCGGCATGTCGCCCGCCCATGCACGCTCCCAGCCAATTTCACGTTGTCGGCCCAGGCTAGACGGCAAATAAGCGCCGCCACTCAGCCTACCCCGGTTGGGCTGAAAAGATTCGGCATGCGACAGCCAAACGCGTTGGTCATGTGGCAACGCGTAACCCAGGCCGACTGATGTTGTGTTCTGCGTCGCGTCTGACACTCTTAGCTGTGGCAGATTCGGGCTGGTAGCGCTGTCAATGGCGACTGTTGAGCGCCGCATGCCAATACGCAATTCAAAATTTTGCAGCTGCCACACGCTGGATGCACCCAGGCCTTTTTCTCGAAAAGTTTCATAAGAGAATCGCGGCGACAGGGTCAGCGCAGCAAGGTTGACAGGAAATTGCGGGTTGACCAAGTCCAGGCTAAACCCGCCAATGTTTTGCGGGCCGCTGAATGCCCGGTTTTGAGAATTTTCAGCATACGCTACGGTCCATTGGTGCGTGACTGCACCCTTGTTCTCGTTAGGCAACAAGTTGCCAAAGCTTTGGATGCCATCAAGTTTGAGGCCCATGTCTGTCTGGGCATTTTCTTCTTTGATCAATCGGTAATAGCCACGCAATTGAGTGGCGTTCAAAGGGTCAAAAAATCCCAGCAATGTCTCGTCCCGGCTGGAGCGAACGCGCTGCCAGTGTGCGTTCAGCGTGGTGGTGCTTGACAGCTCTTGCCTGACATACAGCGCTTGCCGGCGGTAATGGCGCTGCGCAGTTGCGCGTTGGTCAACATACGGCTGGTCTAGCCAAAACCGCTTTCCCGCATAGGCGGTGCCAAATGGAAAGGGCAACGAGTTGCTATGGTGTTCAATGTCCAGTCGCACGTCGCCTGTAGCCCACGGGAGCTTGGTTGCCAGCAGTGCAGCGTTACGGTTATCGAGCACACCTTCTAATGTGCGTTCACCGCCTTGTGCGGCCAGCACGGCGCGTACTTGTACCAGGCCAATGTGCTTTTCACCGTCCAGAATAAAGCGTAAACCAGTAGATGAATTGACAGCCACCCCTGACGATTGCAAGCGCAACGACTCTATGCCCACTGGCGATTTGCTGATGTACTGAACCGTGCCCCCTGGGGCGCCCGCGCCCAGCAGCGTTGCGTCATTGCCTTGCAGCACCTGCACACGCGCCACGGTGGCGGGGTCTCGGGCAAAACGCCAAGCAATATCTGGGTGTCCATTTAAGTACGCGCGTGAACCTTGCAACTGTGAGTTGCTCTGGTTGCTCAAGGCAAACCCCCGAAACCCGACGCCAGAAGACAAGCCCAGTGAGTTGCTGGCGTCCCAGTACGCCAGGCCGGATTCAACCAGCGAGTCCTCCAGTCGCGCGCCGGTTGAGTTGCTTTCGAGTTTGACTTCAAAAACTTTGCCGATTGCGGCAGGGGATGCTTGAAGAGATTGCTCCGTACTGCTTTTGAGTGCAGGCGCAGTGATCTGAACATCGGGCAGTGTAGACGTCTGCGCATGACTGAGCGACATACTGCTACCAGCAGCGTACATAATGATAAATATTTGAGGTCTAAAGTAACCAATCCAATTCATGAAGAGTGCCTTTGTATTGTGAAACAAAGTGTACACACGTCAGCCAATTCTGCAAACGACGCAAAAGAATTTATAAAGCCCTGGTTAACGCTTTTTTAATCATTAAGTAGGCCCGTAGCCTGAGTAATATTGGCGTCATCAGCTCCTGAAATAGTAGCATTTAGATTTAAGCCAGCAGCCCGCTTTTGCAGTAGCGTTAATTGAAGCGTTGATTTGTTAATTGGCATGTGTTAATTGGTGTTAATTGGTGTTAATTGGTGTTAATTGGGGTCAGATTCCAATTAAAATTGCAGTGTTAATTGGGGTCAGATTCCAATTAAAATTGCAGAAATGGCATGATTAGCACGCTTAACCCTCCCTGGCTACCCGCATCACACCATTCAACGGAATGTTAATTGAAATGTTAATTGTTAATTGGGGTCAGATTCCAATTAAAATCGCGAAAATGGCACGACTAGCACGCTTAACCCTCCCCGGCTACCCGCATCACATCATTCAGCGGGGCAACAACCGGCAGGCTATTTTTACAACTGCGGCGGACTATCAATACTTGCTGGCGCTGCTGGACGATTACGCTAAAAAATTTGAGGTGGACATCCATGCTTATGTGCTGATGACCAACCACTTTCACCTGCTGGCCACCCCCAAAACAGACACGGGCTTGCCGCAGATGATGCAAGCGGTGGGCAGGCGGTATGTGCGTTACTTCAATGACTTGCAGGCACGCACGGGCACGCTTTGGGAGGGGCGTTACCGCTCGACGCTGATCCAGACCGACCGCTACTTGCTGGCCTGCATGGCCTATATCGACTTAAACCCGGTGCGCGCTGGCATGGTGGCTGAGGCGGCTAGCTACCCATGGTCTAGTCACGGGCAGTACATGGGTGTGCGAAGCGACAAACTCATTACCCCGCATCCGCTGTATTGGGAGCTTGCCAACACGCCGTTTGGGCGCGAGGCGGCTTACGCAGATTTGGTGCGGGCAGGCGTTGGCTCAGACCAACAAGCGGCTTTGACGCGATCAACCTTGGCAGGCTGGGCATTGGGGACGGACGATTTTGTTGCAGATTTGCAAAAAAAGACACTTCGCAGAGTTCAGAAAGGCAAGGCGGGGCGGCCCGCGTTTGACGTTCCTGTTATTGACTGATTCTTTAACCTGTTGATTTAATTGAATATTTTCTCGCTAGTTAATCTGACCCCAAATAAAATAAGCCTGAAATAAAAGAGACTTAATTGGAATCTGACCCCAATTAAAAAAGTTGGCATTGTTGTTGCGGTGACTTAACATCAAGTCATCAAAACAGGGGACTGCGCCATGACAACAGAAGCCGAAATCAAACACAGCCAAGACCATGGCTTGTACTCACCTGGCAACGAGCATGACGCTTGTGGCGTGGGTTTTGTGGCGCACATCAAAGGGCACAAGTCGCATGCCATCGTGCAGCAGGGCTTGAAGATTCTTGAGAATCTGGACCACCGGGGTGCAGTGGGCGCTGACGCGTTGATGGGCGATGGGGCTGGGATTTTGATTCAGCTGCCTGATGCGCTTTATCGTGAC